>PLXG01000361.1 GCA_003153195.1 Myxococcales bacterium | reverse complement strand
TAACCTTCGTGCCCGCGCAGATCGCTGGCCACGCCGAGCCGGCCGTAGCTGCCGAAGTCGAAGCCCATTCCGTCAGAAAGTCCCCACGGAAGCTTGGGCTCGGGACCTTGACCGGTGGTGGCGTTGGTCGGCGGCACCGGCGAGAGGACCGGCGCTTCGGGCGGCGAGCTCGGCCCAGGCGCGCCCGAGGCGGCTCCGGCCGGCGCATTTTGAGCCCGTACCCCTGAACAGAGTGACGTCGCTATCAGCCACGCCACGGCGAAGGCAAGCCGGCGTCCGAGCATGCTACTTCAGGCTCGCGGCGATGAACGGCTTCGGAGTGATCTGGCCGAGCATCTTCTTGTAGAGCGCGGCGCGCTTCTGCTGCAGCTCCTTATTAATAGATGCATCGGTGCCGTGGCCGGTCGAGCCTTTCAAGAACGCAGTGCCATGCAGCTGTCCGACCTGCTCTTCGATGTCGCTCACGTTGAGCGCCTGATAGGTGGGGCGATCGAGCGTGATCTTGACGACGTCTTGATCTTTGTAACGTCCGATGAAGGTCATGGCCTTCAGGTCGGGGACGTTCTCGAACACCGTCTTGGCCACGTCGGTGAACTCGTTCACCGCGATGTTGAACGACAGGCTGTCGGCCCACTGATCTTTTCCGGCTTCGACATACGGATAGGTGAGGGTGAAGCTGCGATCGGCGTCGTGGCGCTCGATCTTCTTTTCCAACTTCCAACCTTTGTCGGTATGCGGCAGCGCCTGATCGATCTCCTGCCAGAACTCGAGCGGAACTTTGTTCTCGAACACCGGGCCGACGTCGCTCGGCTTTTGCACCACGCTGGCGAGTGGCGTGCGCGGCGGTGTGTTGAATTGCACCTCGCTGGTGTAGACGTAACCGCCGATCGAGCCCGGCTCGGGATCGCGTGTCTTCAGGTGGCGATAAAGATATTTCAAGAGCCCATCGGCTTCGTCGTGGGTGGGAGTTTTGTCGACGAGCACGTGGAACTCGACCCGATTTTCGTCGCGGATGGTCTGATCGAGTAGCACCTTGAAGCTCATCGGCGAATCTTTGGCAGACACTGCTTCACCCGTCGGCGCCGTCTCTGCGGCCGGCTTGGAAGACGAGCATCCTGCGAAAATCAGAACCGAAATGACCGCGTAACGCGCCGCGAGTTTCATTGGCGGGGACACTAGCTTTTTCAGTTCGCTAAGGTCAAGAACCGATCGCGACGTCTGGAAGAGCAAGGGAGGCGGGGTGCGGAACGGGAAGCTTGAGCCAGAACCGTGCGCCTTTTTGGCCGTCGGTGCGTGCGCTGGCGCCGATCTTTCCGCCGTGCGCCTCGACGATCGCGCGGGCGATGGCCAGTCCCAGGCCCGAGCCGCCCTGCGCACGACCGGCTTGAGTTTGCGCCCATTTGTCGAACACATTGGCGGCTTCGGCGGCCGAAAGTCCGGCGCCCGAATCGATCACTTCGATCGAGGCTTCGTCGCCTGCTTCAGAGAGCACCACTTCGATGAGCCCGCCTGCGGGCGTGAACTTGAGCGCGTTCCCGATTAGATTCTGCAGCACCTGCTCGAGTTTGTTGCGATCGATCGAAAGCGCATGCAGCTTGTGTGAAACCTTGGGCAACTTGAGCTCGAGCCGGAGACCGCGCCGCTCGGCCAGACCGCGCATCGGTGAGATGGTGTGCTCGACCAGCTCGAAGAGATCGGTGGGCTGACGTTTGAGCGTGAGCTGACCGGCTTCGACGCGCGAGAGCTCGAGCACCGATTGAACCAGTCGCTCCATCTGTCGGCAGCTGTCGAGGATCACCTGTCCCGACTTCTTGAGCTCGGGATCGGCGGACTCGTCGGCGATGAACTCGGCGCGCAGCGAGATGATCGCCAGCGGCTGCTTGAGATCGTGCACTAGCATGGCGGTCTGATCGCGCTTGAGCGTTTCGAGCTCGCGCCGCGCCTGCGCCAAGTGAACCAGCGCGCGAATTCGTGCCTTCAGCTCATCCGGTCGAACTGGCTTCTGCAGAAATTCTTCGGCGCCGAGCTCGAGCCCCGATTCGATCGACTCCGCGTCGGTACGGCGGCCGGTGACCAGAATGACCGGAATGTCTTTGTGCGCGCTGCGCAGTCGACGCAGCGTCTCGAAGCCATCCATGTTCGGCATCGCCACGTCGAGGAGAATGAGCGCGGGCACGCGTACTTGCACCGCAGCCAAGCAGCCGTGCCCGTCGCTGGCCTCACGAACTTGATAGCCGACCTCTTCGAGCAGCATCGAGTAGGCGGCGCGATTGTTACCGTCGTCGTCGACGATCAGGATCTCGTGCATGACCGGCCCGAGCATAGTCGTTCAGCCTCCCAAACGAAAGGTCACTCGCGGACCCACATAAAGGTAGACCGGAATGCGCGAGATGTCGGTCACCGGCGCCAGATAGTAGACCGCCACGCCCATCGCCCAGTGGCGGGTCAGTAAATAGTCGAAGGCGAAGCCGAGCCGCACCGCGAATTCGTCGGAGGCGCTGGCAACTTTTTGTGCGGCCACTCCCGAGCCGAATCCGGCCGAGCCGCGCAGACCGAACGCGCCCACCGCGACGTCGAAGGATGGAACCAGGCGGATGACGTCGAGGGTGTAGGTGAGCCCGACCAGCGCCGAATAGACGGACAGCGTGCCCGAGTGATTGGTCTTGGTGGCGTCGAGCGCGTGCCAGCTGAGCGCGCCGTCGAGGTGGAGCGTGAGCGCTTCGTGCACGCCGAAGCCCACCGAAGCCGCGCCGCCGCCGCCGTTGGCGGTACGCGAATCGACATAGGCGACGGCGTAGCTCGGCTGAAAGGTGAATGACCACTCTTTGAAGTCGGCACGCGCGGTCGACTCGGCGCTCACGAGCGCGAGCGAGATCGCAATCAATGGCGTGAGCGGACGCACGGTTGAGAGATATATCACGGCCGAATTGGAAAGCGATGCTCCGCCGAAGCGCTGGACGTAGCCGCTCGGGTCTGCTAAAAACCCCGGCATCTATGTCCAAGTACACACGAAAACAGCGCGTAAAGACGGAAGACGAATTCGTTTCGTTGGGGCAAGGCCTTCTCGATAAGGCGCGAACCTACGGCACGCCGATCGCCATCGCCGCCGCCACTGCCGTCGCAATCGTCGGCGCGGTGTGGGCCGGCAGCGGGTATCTCAGCGGCAAGGCGGAGCAAGCGACTGAAACATTTGGACGCGCCGCGCGCATCTATGAAGCGGAACTCATCACCGACGCCACCACGCCGCCGAAGAACGAAGAAGAAAACCCGATTCCGCATTTCAAAACCGACAAAGAGCGCGCCGACGCGACGTTGGCCGAGCTCGATACCCTCGACAAAAAGTTCGGCAGCTCGGAAGCGGCGCGAAGTGCGGCGCTGCTTCGGGCTGGCGTGCTGTTCGATCAGGCGCGCTACGACGAGGCCGAGGCGGCGTACAAAAAATTTCTAGAGAAGGCCAGCGATCCACCGCTGCGAGCCGCCGCGCAAGAGGGCATCGGCATGACGCTCGAGTCGCGCGGCAAGCTCGACGAGGCGCTCGCCGCGTTCAAGACCCTCGAGACGAGCGGGCAGGGCACTAGCAAGAGCGGCGAGTATTATCATGATCGCGCGCGCATCGATCAGGCGCGCGTACTCGCCCGCAAAGGCGATAGAGCGAAGGCGACCGAGATCTTGAAGGACCTGCTCGGCAAGCTTGGACCGACGTCGCCGCTCAAAGACGACGTGCAGTCTCGCATCGCGATGCTCGAAACTCCGTGATTCGTTTGGCTCCGTCGAGCTTCGTGCACAGCTTTGGCGCCGTGGCGGTCGCAACCGCTTTGGTTGGCTGCGCGCCGCACGGTGTGATTCAGCTCGTCGATGGAATTGAGCCGCGCTTCGTTTCGCCGAAAAATGTGCTGGTGCCACGCTGGCGCCGTCACATCACCGAAGAGCCGCTCATCGAATACAAGCCGCAAGAGTTTGCTGCGGCGGCCATCGGTGGTGACAAGGTCTTCGTCGGAGCGTCGCAGGGGAATTTCTACGCCTTTCGCGCGTACGACGGCGAGATCATTTGGCGCAAGAAAACCGTCGGGCCGATCGAATCTCAGCCTCTCTATGTCGAGGCCACACACACCGTCTATCTCGGCGGTACCGACGGCATTTTGTATGCGCTCGATTCCGAAACCGGCGCGGAGCGATTTCAATATCGCACCCAAGGGCCGATCGGACCGGTGCCGGTGGTGAGCGGCGACGTGGTCTATTTCACCACCGGAGAGAACCGCATCTACGCCATCGACGCGCTGTCCGGTACTTGGAAATGGCAATACGAGCGCGAAGTACCGGAGCAGAGCTTCACTGTGCGCGGCTCATCGGCGCCGCTGGTGGTGGGCGAGATGATCTACGTAGGATTCGCCGACGGCTCGATCGTCTGCATTCAGGCGAAGAGCGGCGAAGTGTTGTGGGCGCGCTCGCTGGCGCAAGAGGGATTGCATTTCGTCGACGTCGACTCGACGCCACTTTTGCACAACGGTGCGCTCTACGTCAGCTCGTACGCCGGCGGCGTGTATTCGCTCGATCCCAAGGACGGTTCGATTCGCTGGCGCTTCGAGGTCGAAGGTGCAGGCACCGTTCGCGCTTCCAGTGACGATGACCGCATCTATTTCACCGCCGCGCGCGCCGGCGTCTTCTGTCTCGACCAAGCCGGCCGGCTCATTTGGCGTCAGTCGCTGGCGCTCGGCGGCGAGCTCTCGTCTCCGCTAGTGACCGGCGGTTATGTGATGTTCTCTTCGGCGACCGGTGGAACCTACGTTGCCAATCGACACTCGGGCGAGCTCTACCAATATTTCGATCCCGGTCATGGCGTTTCTAGTGAGCCGGTCAGCGATGGGAAGCAGGTCTATCTGCTCTCGAACGAGGGCTACTTCTACGCCTTCCGTTTCAGTGACGCGCCGCGTTTCGAAAATCGCCGTCTGATCCCGCAACCGAACTACAGCGAAACTTTTTAGACCCATCATTAAATAAGTTCTGCCGCGGGCGCGACAAATCGTCGCATACCTGTCGGGTGTCTTCCCCACCTCCACTCCATGAGTTGAAGTTGCTTGTGGATTATTTTCGCTATCCAAATGAACTCACAAAAGATTTGCGAATTTGAAGGGGGTGCAAGGGGCATCTTAAAACCGTCGTTTTAGGGCCCAAGATCCTGTGAATCTTCGCTTTTCTCTGGTGAGAGTTCCCCCAGCTCGCAGACTTTCCATCTAGAGATATTCGCTGGTTAGCTTCTGGCGAGGTGTTTGCAGACAGTGGACGCGCAAAGGGGAAACAATGAACAGTCGGTCGGCCACGAAGTTCGGGCCCTGCACTGAATCCGCTCTTTTCACTCCCTTCCAACTCAATGCCCCCGGACGCAGCGCGAATGTGGGTGTAGCTCACATTAAAACGTACAGCGTCCAACATCATCCGACATCTCGGGAGAACAGTATGTTTCGCACACTTCTCACCACCTTTGCGGCAGCCTCGATCGCAACGCTCGGCGCGTGCGGCGGAAATTCGAAGGTGGGAGAGGGTACGATCGCAACGCCGCTCAGTTGCACGGCGACGTCGGTGAATCCGCTTCAGCCTCCGACGATAGTGTCGGTGAGCGGTTCGGGGATCTCGTATCAAGGTGGCCTCACCTATCAAGCCAACGTGCTGAGCAGTCCGCCGGCGACGGTGGCGGTGCGCGTCGACGGTTCGAACTTCAGCTGCGTCGATTCGTTGATGGTGAATGGCTCGGCCGCAAATATTCAGATGGTGACGATCGCCAACGGCTACGTGGTCGCCAATGTGCCGTCGAGCTACTTCACCAATCCGGGCACGCTGCAAATCTCGGTCGGACGTCAGACCGGCGCGCAGTC
>PLXG01000357.1 GCA_003153195.1 Myxococcales bacterium | reverse complement strand
GTCCATTCCGCGACGAAATATATCGGCGGCCACGGTACCAGTATCGGCGGGTTGATTGTGGATGGAGGAAATTTCGACTGGTCAAAAAGCGGAAAGTTCCCGGACTTCACCACCCCTGATCCGGCCTACAGCGGGTTCATTCACTGGGATCGTTGGGGCAATTATCCCGGCGCTGGAAACATCGCCTACATCATCAAAGTCCGACTGCACTATTTGCGGGATTTCGGCGCCTGCATGAGTCCTTTCAACGCCTTCCTCTTTCTCCAGGGATTGGAAACCCTCTCATTCCGACTTGCCCGCCAGGTGGCCAGCGCCCAGCGGATCGCTGAGTACCTTGAGACGCACCCCGAGGTGAGTTGGGTTTCCTATCCTGGACTGAAAAGCAGCCCCTACCACGCTCTGGCCAAAAAATATCTCCCCAAAGGCCCTGGAGCGATTCTCTCATTTGGAATTCGTGGCGGGTTTGAACGCGCAAAAAAATTCATCGAAAGCATGCAGGTATTCTCCTTCCTGGCGAACGTGGGCGACTCAAAGTCCCTCGTCGTGCATCCGGCGACGGTCACGCATGGACAACTCACGGAGGCCGAGCAGCGGCTTGCCGGGGTCAAGCCGGAACAGATTCNNGGAACAGAACCCGAGCGGTTCCATCAAGGATCGCGTCGCGCTCTCGATGATTCTTGCTGCGGAGCAATCCGGCGCCTTGCATCCCGGTGGCACGATTATTGAGGCTACGGCCGGCAATACCGGCCTCGGACTTGCCGTTGTCGGTGCGGCACGGGGATACAAGGTCATTCTCGTCATCCCCGACAAGATGTCGCAGGAGAAGATATTCCATATCCGGGCGCTTGGGGCGCGCGTCCACATCACCCGTTCCGATGTCAACAAAGGCCATCCGGAATATTATCAGGATCTCGCAGCCCGACTTGCCGAGGATATCCCGGGTGCTCACTACATCAACCAGTTTCAGAATCAGGCAAATCCGCGCGCCCATGAGCTGACTACCGGTCCGGAAATCTGGGAACAGACAGGTCACGACCTCGACGCCATCGTCTGCGGAGTGGGCTCCGGTGGGACGATCACCGGACTCGGCCGGTATTTTGCCAAGGTGCAGCCCCAGGCGGAAATGGTGCTTGCCGATCCTGCCGGATCGATCCTTGCGGACTATGTCCGCACCGGGAAGATCGGAAGCGCCGGTTCATGGTCCGTGGAGGGGATTGGCGAGGATTTCATTCCCGAGATCGCTGATCTTTCGCGCGTTCGCAACGCCTACACCATTTCCGATACGGCAAGCTTTGAAACCGCGCGTTCCCTGCTGCGGGAGGAGGGCATCCTGGCAGGCTCATCAACCGGGACTCTCGTGGCCGCAGCCATCCGTTATTGCCGGGAACAAAGAGAACCCAAGAGGGTGGTCACCCTGATCTGCGACAGCGGAAACAAATATCTCTCCAAAATGTACAACGACTTCTGGATGTCAGATCAGGGATACATTCAGAAACCTCGATTCGGCGACCTGCGTGACCTCATCGCCCGCCGTCATGACTGCGGCGAAGTCGTCTCGGTCGGCCCCGAGGACTCCCTGCTCACGGCCTACCAGCGGATGCGTGTGAACGATATTTCCCAGTTGCCTGTGCTGGAGAAGGGACGGCTCATCGGTCTGCTGGACGAGTCTGATCTCCTCATGAATCTTCACGGAAAACCGGAGAAATTCCGCGAACCGGTCAAGAGCGCCATGATCGACGGACTCGAAAAGATCGGGCCGGAGACCTCCTTCTCCACGGTGATGGATGTCTTTGATCGCGGCCATGTCGCCATCGTGGTCGATGCGGAACGCTTCCTGGGATTGGTCACCCGCACTGATGTTCTTGCCCACCTGCGCCGCTCCATGCCCTAGCACACTAACTTTATGACTCATTTCGACACCCGCCTCATCCATGCCGGACAGACCCCCGATCCCTCGACCGGGGCCGTCATCACGCCCATCTACCAGACCTCGACCTATGTTCAGGAGAGTCCGGGCGTGCACAAGGGTTATGATTATTCCAGGTCAGGGAACCCCACCCGGAGCGCCTGGGAGCAGTGTGCGGCCAATCTGGAAAACGGCTCGCGAGGGTTTGCCTTCGCCTCGGGTCTTGCCGGAATGTCTACCCTTCTGGAAGTGCTGGATTCTGGAGCGCATGTCATCGCCAGCGACGATCTCTACGGCGGCACCTTTCGGCTGTTTGAATGCGTGCGGAAGCGATCCGCAAATCTCCGTTTCAGTTTTGTCGATCTGAGCGATCCCGCCTCGCTGAGCGCGGCGATCCGTCTGGAGACACGCCTTGTTTGGATTGAGACACCCAGCAACCCCCTCCTCAAACTCATCGATCTGGAAGCTGTGGCACGCATCGCAAGAAGCCACGGGCTGCTCACAGTTGCTGACAACACCTTTGCCAGCCCTTGGATCCAGCGTCCCCTGGATCTTGGATTCGATGTGGTTGTTCACTCCGCAACAAAGTATCTCAACGGCCACTCCGATGTTGTCGGCGGACTTGTGATTGTCGGAAGCGAACCTCGGCATCTCGAACTGGGGCAACAATTGGCATTCCTTCAGAATTCCATCGGGGCCGTGGCGGGACCTTTCGACAGCTTCCTTGCCCTGAGAGGTGTCAAGACGCTCTCGCTACGGATGCAGAGACACAGCGAGAATGCCCTCGAACTGGCGAGATGGTTGGAACGCCACCCGAAAGTCGCCAGGGTGATCTACCCCGGTCTCTCCTCGCATCCCCAGCACGAACTGGCCAGGCGGCAGATGAGTGCTTTTGGAGGCATGATTTCCGCAGTACTTCGCACCGATCTTGCAGGAAGCCGCAGATTTCTGGAGAACACTCACCTCTTCGCCCTCGCCGAAAGCCTGGGAGGCGTGGAAAGCCTCATTGAGCATCCGGCCCTCATGACTCACGGATCGATTCCTCAGGAGCAGCGGACGGCTCTCGGAATCAGCGATTCCCTCGTCCGACTCTCCGTCGGCATCGAGGATGTGAACGATCTTCGCCACGACCTTGAGACAGCTCTCGCCGCAATCTGACCAAGCATGAGCGATTCTCTCCATCCCTCTTCCCCCTCCCCCGAAGGCGTCGGGCGCGTCGAAACGGAGTTCTATCATCATCGCAGCGATCCCTTCCGGCTGCGCTGCGGAAGTGAACTGGCTGAGTTCACCATCGCCTACGAAACCTACGGCAGACTGAATGCAGAGCATTCCAATGCCATCCTGCTCTTCCATGCCATGACCGGAAGCCAGCACGCGGCAGGCATCAACGAGCATGTGCCCGGAATCGGGAACCGATGGACCAAGGAACTCCACGAGGGATGGTGGGATGCCTTTATAGGGCCGGGCAAGGCGCTCGACACAACGCGTTTTTTCGTGATCTGCGCCAATTATCTGGGGGGCTGCTACGGTTCAACCGGACCGGCCTCCATCAATCCGGAAACCGGCAGGGAGTGGGGCGCGTCATTTCCCGCACTGCGAATCAGCGACATCGTCGATTCGCAGATGCTGCTTCTCGATCATCTGAACATCGGAAATCTTCATGCGGGGGTTGGCGCCTCCATCGGCGGCTTTCTCAGCCTGAGTCTCGCCACGCGCTATCCGGATCGGGTTCGCCAGATCATCTCGATCGGCACAGGATTGAAGACGAGCAGTCTCCAGCGGATCATGAATTTCGAACAAATCACCTCCATTGAATCCGATCCGAATTTCAACAAAGGCGACTACTATCAGGGCAAGCCTCCGGCAAGTGGACTAGCCCTCGCTCGGCGCATCGCGCACAAGACATTCATCTCTCTGGAGGCCTTGCGTCTCAGGGCGCGCGAGGAGGTGGTGAGTGACGCCCCTCCCTTCGGTTGGTATGCGCTCAACAGTCCCGTGGAATCTTACATGCTGCATCAGGGAGAGAAATTCATCCGTCGTTTCGATGCCAACTCCTATCTGCGCATCCTCGACGCCTGGCAATGGCTCGATCTGCTGGCCGAAGCTGGAGCCTCCGACTTCACGGAACTCCTCTCCCGTTGCCGTAATCAGGAGCATCTGGTCTTCAGCATCGATTCGGATGTGGCATTTTACCCTGACGAGCAGTCCAAGCTGACACACGCACTAAAAAATGCGCTCGTTCCCGTAACATGGATCACGGTCCATTCCGACAAAGGGCATGATTCCTTTCTGCTGGAACCGAGACTTTTCACCCCGCATCTGCGCCAGGCACTTCATCACCCCTCAAAGCCTCCCATCAAGCATCCGCCTCACGAGGACAAAAACTTAGCACACTTTTTAAAATCCATATGAAGTTTCCCCTTCTTTCATTGCAGACTTCCCCGACGCCCTTGGTCGCGTATATTCATTGAGTTATGCAGCTTTCCATGCGGACAGACTATGCCCTCAGGGCGCTTTTCACTTTGGTGGAACACCGGGGGGGGCCTCCTATTCCCATTCTGGAACTTGCCCGCCGCAATGATGTTCCCAAGCGGTTCCTGGAGCACATCATGCTTGATCTCAAGGAGAAGGGATGGGTCGTCAGCACCGCAGGCAAACGAGGCGGCTATCAACTCGCCAAATCACCCGACAGAATCACCATGGGCGAAGTGGTCCGCCACTTTGACGGCTACCTGGCACCCCTCGCCTGTGTCTCCGTGACTGATTACAAGCGCTGCACGCAGGAATCGACCTGCCGTTTCCGTCGTGTCATGCTCTCGGCTCGCAATCTCGTCGCAGGCCTCATGGATCGCACCACCCTGGCCGATGTGATGAAATCTCCCGTCGTCGGAGCCGACGAACTCAGGAAAATTCAGGGGATCGACGGCGAAGGAATTTAGAAGGCAGAGCAGGTTCGAAAGTAAAAGGTGGGAAGGTAGAAAAGTTCAACTGAAACACAGATCCCTTCTTTCTTGCGTTGTATAACGACCTTTCGAATCGTTATTTTCTTGACCCATTGCTTTTTTTTCATAATCTCGTACGCATCCAACAAGCCATTTTATGAAAATTCATAAACCCCTCCTCATTGCTTTAACACTGCTGGGAGCAGTTACACTCCGAGCTGAAGTCGAACTTCTGAATGTCAGCTACGATCCGACACGCGAGCTTTACTCGGAATACAACAAGGCCTTTACCACCTATTGGAAAGGGAAGACCGGCGAGGAAATCAGCATCAGCGATTCGCACGACGGATCAGGCAAACAATCCCGGGCTATTCAGGATGGAGCCCCCGCCGATGTGGCGACCCTCGCCCTGGCTTATGACATCGATGCAATCTATGAAAAGGGAGGAGTGAATGCAGCCGGAGCGCATCTCATTCCGAAAGATTGGCAAAGCCGACTTCCCCACAATAGCTCTCCCTACACCTCGACAATCGTTTTCCTCGTTCGCAAAGGGAATCCCAAGAACATCAAGGACTGGGCGGATCTGACCCGCGATGATGTCTCCGTCATCACCCCCAATCCCAAAACCGGAGGAGGTGCCCGCTGGAACTATCTCGCCGCCTGGGGCTATGCGCTGAAGAAATTCGGCAACGACGAGGCCAAAGCCAAGGATTTCGTCAGCAGGCTCTATGCGAATGTGCCGGTGCTTGATTCCGGCGCGCGCGGCTCGACCATCACGTTCACCGAGCGCGGCATCGGCGACGTCTTCATCTCCTGGGAGAATGAAGCCTATCTCGCGTTGAAGGAATTCGGTCCGGAGAAATTCGAGATCGTCGTGCCCTCCGTCAGCATCCTCGCCGAGCCCCCGGTGACCGTGGTGGACAAGGTGGTGGACAAGCGCGGCACGCGCAAGGTGGCCGAGGCCTATCTGCAATACCTCTACAGCGATGAAGGACAGGACATCGCCGGCAGGAACTACTACCGGCCGCGCGACGGCAAGGCCGTGGCCAAGTACGCCAAGACTTTTTCCAAGGTCAATCTGTTCACCATCGACGAGGTATTCGGCGGCTGGCAGAAGGCCCAGAAGACGCATTTCGCAGATGGCGGTGTGTTCGACAAGATTTACCTTGCAAGGAAATGAGCTTCGCGCTGCGCACGCGCCACAGCGTCCTGCCCGGGTTCGGGCTGGCCCTCGGCTTTACCGTACTTTATCTCTCGCTCATCGTCCTGATTCCGCTGTCGGCGGCGTTCATCAAGACCGCGAGCATGAGCTGGGAGGCGTTCTGGAGCACGGTGACCGCGCCGCGCGTGCTCGCGTCCTTTCAATTGAGCTTCGGCGCGGCACTGATCGCCGCGCTGATCAACGCCTTTTTCGGATTGATCGTCGCCTGGGTACTGGTGCGCTATCGCTTCTCCGGCAAGAAGCTGATCGATGCCATGGTGGATCTGCCCTTTGCGCTGCCGACCGCGGTGGCCGGCATCGCGCTGACGACGGTGTATGCCGAGCATGGCGTCATTGGTGAGCAGTTGGCTAAGATCGGCGTCAAGGTCGCGTTTACGCCGCTTGGCGTCACCATGGCGCTGACGTTCATCGGTATCCCGTTCGTGGTGCGTACGGTGCAGCCCGTGCTGGAGGAGATCGACCCGGACGTGGAAGAAGCCGCGGCCGTGCTTGGTGCCACACGCCTGCAAACCTTCCGGCGCGTGATCTTCCCGGCCATCTTGCCGGCCACGCTGACCGGCTTTGCGCTCGCTTTCGCGCGCGCGCTCGGCGAGTACGGCTCGGTGGTGTTCATCTCCGGCAACATGCCAATGCGCACGGAAATCACGCCGCTACTGATCGTGACCAAGCTCGAACAGTACGACTACGCGGGCGCGACGGCGATCGCCGCCGTCATGCTGAGCGCGTCGTTCGGAATGCTCTTGCTCGTCAATTTGCTGGAGCGCTGGACGCGCCGAGCCGAAGCATGAGCGGTCTCGTTACAACGCGAGCCCCGAGCGCTCATCGCCGCGAGACTCAGGTCGGTGAGAGCCTGCTCGTGCGCGTGCTGTTGATTGGCGTGGCGCTGCTGTTTTTGGCCATATTCCTGGTGGCGCCGATCGCGACGGTGTTCGGTTCGGCGTTCTCCAAGGGCGTTGGGCCGTACTGGGCGGCGCTGGTAGCGGACGAGACTCTCGACGCCATCAAGCTGACGCTCCTGACCGCGGGCATCTCTGTGCCGCTGAACGTCGTGTTCGGGGTGGCGGCGGCCTGGCTGATCTCTAAGTACGACTTCTGGGGCAAGAGCGTGCTGATCACCGTGGTCGATCTACCGTTCAGCGTCTCTCCAGTGATCTCGGGCCTGATCTTCGTCTTGTTGTTTGGTGCCCACGGTTGGTTTGGGCCGTGGCTTTCCGAGCACGACATCAAGATCATTTTTGCGGTCCCCGGCATCGTCATGGCGACGACCTTCGTGACCTTTCCGCTCGTGGCGCGCGAGCTGATTGCGGTCATGCAAGCTCAAGGTAACGACGAAGAGGAGGCCGCGCTGACGCTCGGCGCGAGCGGCTTCGCCATCTTGTGGCGTATCACGCTACCCAAGGTGCGCTGGGGGCTGATCTACGGCGTCATCCTGTGTAACGCGCGGGCGATGGGTGAATTCGGCGCTGTTTCTGTAGTATCCGGTCACGTGCGCGGCTTGACCAACACGTTGCCCCTGCAGGTCGAGATTCTGTACAACGAGTACAATTTCGTCGGCGCGTTCGCCGTCGCTTCGCTGCTCTCGGCGCTGGCGCTGGTCACGCTGTGCGTGAAGAAGGTCGCTGAGTGGTCCGTCTCGAACCGCCAGGCCAAACGCGAAGCATCGCAACGCGCTCTCAGCGTCCCCGTGCGCCCCGCTACGAGTCTCGAAGGAGTGAGCCCATGACCGTCCGGGTCGAACACATCGTCAAGCGCTTTGGCAGCTCGAGCGAGGTCGCCGCCGTGGCGGACGTCTCTTTCGCGGCCGAGCCCAAAGCCATCACCACGCTGCTCGGTCCGTCCGGGTCCGGCAAGTCGACGCTGCTGCGCTTGATCGCGGGCCTCGAGACGCCAGACGCCGGTCGCGTATTCATCGACGGGCAGGACGTCACAACGCTTTCGCCGCAGCATCGCAATGTGGGCTTCGTGTTTCAAAGCTACGCGCTGTTTCGCCACATGAGCGTCGCCGAAAACATCGCGTTCGGCATGAAAATAAGGCGTCTACCGAAATCCCAGGTCGCCGAACGCGTGGCGGAGCTGCTCGGGCTGGTGCAATTGCCGGACTACGGGGCGCGCTTTCCGTCACAGCTTTCGGGCGGGCAGCGCCAGCGCGTCGCGCTCGCGCGCGCGCTGGCCATCGAGCCCAAGCTGCTGCTTTTGGACGAGCCGTTCGGCGCGCTCGACACCCAAGTTCGCCTCGAGCTGCGCGAGTGGTTGCACTCGCTGCACGAGCGCACCGGCATCACCACGCTGCTCGTCACTCACGATCAAGAAGAAGCGCTCGAGCTGTCGCAGCACGTCGTGCTCCTGAACCATGGCCGCGTCGCGCAGGCCGGGAGCCCGCACGAGCTGTACGACCACCCGGCGGATGAATTCGTAGCGTCGTTCCTGGGCGGCGCCAATGTGTTGAAGAGCCGCGTCAGCGACGGCGAGGCGAAGGTCGGCAGTCAATCGGTGCCCGCTCCCAGTGGCGCGCGCGACGGCACGCCGGTGCAAGCCTTCGTGCGCCCGCACAACATCCGCGTGCGCCTCCCGAATGGCGACAATCCGATCGATTTAGGAAAGATCGAGCGCCTGACCCGCGTCGGCGGCTATGTGAAGGTGTATGTTTCGCTGCCCACCGGCGAGAGCGTCACGGTGTTGATGTCCAAGGTGGAGGTCGACAAGCTTCAAGTCGAGCCCGGTGACGCCGTCGCCGTCGACGTCGTGGACGCCAAGGTCTTCGTGCAGAGCTACTCTATCTAGCCCGCTGGCTCGCGCTGGGCCTATTTCCCGATGCCGCGCATCGCGCTCGCGCTCGACTGCGCGCTTCGGTCGCGCTTGTTCCCCCATAGGCCCCGTGCGCGCCGCGCGATAGCTAGGATCAAGTGACCGAGCTTGGGGTGTCCGGGCACGATGTCCGGCCTCACGCCATTGGCTTCGAGCGCTTCGCTCGTTATCGGCCCCATGGAGGCCACGACGATCTCATTGTTTAGCGCGCGGCGCACCGCGGCCGCGAGCCCGATTTCCTGCGCCACCTGCAGCAGGTGCTGAATCTGCAGCGCGCTGGTGAACATCGCCACGTGGGCCTGACCGCGCACGAGCTTCAAAATCGCCGCCTTGAGCGGCCCGGTGTCTTCCGGCAAAGCCCAAGTGTAAACCCTCAAGCTGACGACGATTGCGCCTCGCGCGCTCAGGGCAGAAACCAGCTCTTCGTTGCGCACTCCGTATTCTTGAATCGCGACGCGCCGCCCGCCGACGGGCCAATCGCTATCGAGCTTCGCGAGCACTTCACGCCAAGTGTTGGGCTCGGCCACAGTGATCGAGGGTCGCAGCCCAAACGGCTTGAGCGCGGCTGACGGCTTGGGCCCGCGGCAGACCAACGTCAGCTTGGAGAGTCCGAGGATCAACTCCGCTCGCGGCCGATGCGTGGCCGCGGCCTTCAAGAGCAGCGACGTTCCGACTCCCGTGAGCAGCACCAGCGCGTCGAGTGAGCCGTCGCAGACAGCGTCCGCGAACGCTTTTGCTTCCGGGATGTCGGTGAGGGGCAGCTCGCGCAACGCGGGCGCGGCGACCACACGCGCCCCGTGCTTCTCGAGCAGCCCTGCGGCTTCGTCCTTCAGACGACTCTCGAAGGAGATCACCTGGAAGCCTGTCAGGGACTCTGTCACAACTCACCTCAGACGAACGCTTCCTGGGTAGCTCGCCCGCTATTTCGCCCACGTTTCTGGGACGGAAACCTCGTCGTTACATCGCGATCAGCTGAAGACGCTGATCGTATGTGGATTCAGATCAAGGTTTGGTGGCAATGACGCGCAGCCGCACGTAGTCGAGCAGCCAGCGCCCATCACGAAACAATCGAGGCCGGCAACGTTCCGATGCCATATCACACAACTCAGGACCGCGGCTGCCGAGGTCCGCCATCAGCCGCGGTTGGAATAGGCTGAGCCAAGTCGCCAGACCGTCGGCGCCGGCGATCGGTGTGGGGCGCTCGAAGTAGCGCAGCTCGCGCACCGTGAGCGCCTCGGCTTCGAGCAAAGCGGCGTAACGGCCTGGACTTGGAAAGAACCAGCTCAGGTACGGTGCCGGGTCGATCTGCCACTCGTTCAAGATCTCGGTCACTGCCTGAGTCACGCTGGCGACGCAGCCCGCGCCGCCGAGCTCCGCCACGAAACGCCCGCCAGGGACGAGTGAGCGCTGGATGCCGCGCACGACGTCCCGTGCGCGCAGCATCCAGTGCAGTGCCGCGTTGGAGAACACGGCCTCGAATTCGTTCGAGTAGGCGAGCTCTTGCCCGTCTACAACCTCGAAGTGAAGCTCGCTGTACTTCTCGCGCGCAGTCGCGATCATCTCCTCGGAGCGGTCGACACCGGTGACGAGGGCGCCGTAGCGTGCAATCTCCGCGGTGAGGGTGCCCGTGCCACAACCGAGATCCAGAATTCTCTCGCCGGCCTTTGGACGGAGCGATACTACGAGCTCGCTAGCGAGCTCGGAAACGAAAGAGGCGCGGTCGTCATACAGGGTGGGGTTCCAGGCGCTGTCCATGCGTTGAAGATGAACGCGGCATCCCATTCTGACTAGTGATAGTTATTGATACTTATCATTCGGAGTGTGAATGATAAGAGGATGGAGCTTCGCGATCTGGAATACTTCTTGGCCTGCGTGGAAGCCGGCAGCATCACCGGCGCCGCGCGCAAAGTGCACGTCGCGCAGCCCACGCTTTCGCATGCGCTTGCTCGTCTGGAGTCGGAGCTCGGTGTTCGGGTTCTGGAACGGGGGGCGCGAGCGCCGCTGGCAGTGACCGAAGCCGGCCAACGTTTGGTCGAGCGCGCCCGGCAAGCCCTGGGCGCGCTCAGCGCGCTCAGGGACGACCTGGCTGAAGTCGTTGCGGGCACGCGCGGCCAGCTGCGCCTGGTTGCGGTGCAAAGCGCGTGTGTCAATCTCTTGCCGCGCGCTCGCGGAGTTCTCGCGCGCGCACCCGCACATCGAGCTTTCGGTGCGCACGCTCGCGGCGGAGAAGATCGCCAAAGCCGTGGTCAGCGGCCAGGCAGATCTGGGATTTGTCGCGGGGGCGCCGAGCTCTGCGCTACGTGACGTCGAGCGCGAGCTCGTGCGGCGTGAAGAGCTGGTCGCGTTGGTTCGCAAGAGCGACCCGCTCGCGAAGCACAAAGCTGTGCGCTTGGCGGCGCTCGCCGAGCGCCCGCTGGTGCTCGTGCCCGGCGCGACCTTCACCGGAGAGATCATCCACGACGCTTGTCGCGAGGCGGGCTTTGCGCCCCGCGTCGTGCTCACGCTGTCCTCGGCCGAAGCGCTATGCGAGGTCGTCAGAGCGGGGTTGGCCTTGACCATCCTGCCCTCCGGCTACCTGCGCGCCGCGGACTCGGACCTGCGAGCCGTCAGGCTCAAAGCTCCGACTCCGAGGCGCGATCTGTGGCTGGTCCGGCGCCGAGCGGACAGCCTGCCGACCCCTAGGGCAGCCGAGGTGTTCCTAAGGTTACTCCGGAGGACCCCAAGTTCGCGTCTCTAGATAGCTGAGTTTATTGAGCTTATTCTATGATTGACAGGCGCGTGACAGGTCGTTATATCAGCCGAGCCACAGAACCCTGACGCATACGTTAGGGTTAGGGTTACAATGTAGTTCATGAGCGACCGCAACTCCCACCGCCACCTCGCCATTGTCGCACCGGGCTCCGCCCCGGATGCGTCGGCGCGTCCGCTGGTGGCCTCCCGTGAGGGAGCTGAGGAGAGCGACCTCATGCTGGTGGGGGATCTTGCGAAGGCGGTCGGCAAGACCGTGCGCGCCATCCATCTGTATGAGGAGCTGGGCTTGGTGCGCGCTCATGAGCGTTCCAAAGGCCGCTACCGGCTGTTCGCGCAAGACGCGCTGGTGCGCGTGCGCTGGATCATCAAGCTGCAGAATCTCGGGCTCTCGCTGTCGGACATCCAAGCGCTCGTGCGCGGGCAGAATGACGCGGCGTCGGCGAAGTTCGCCGCCATGCGCCTGAGTGAGGTGTACGTAGCCAAGCTGGTCGAAACCCAAAGCAAGTTGGCCGAGCTGAAAGCGCTCGAATCAGAGCTCCAGGCCAGCCTCGAGTTTCTTTCTACCTGCCACAGCGCGTGCGAGTCCGAAGTGTTGGTTCACTCGTGCCCGACCTGTGAACGGCACCCCGAACACCCGACCCCCCCCGAGTTGGTCGCCGGTAGCCGCGTCAACTGAGCTCAACCGAAGGTCATCATCCCATGGCACTGAAGTTCCCCATCTACATGGACAACCACGCGACCACGCCGCTGGACAAGCGCGTGCTCGAGGCCATGTTGCCGTATTTCACGCAGGATTTTGGCAACGCGGCAAGCCGCACCCACGCCTACGGTTGGCACGCCGAAGCCGCCGTCGAAGACGCGCGCGAGACCATCGCCGGTTACATCGGAGCCGAGTCCGGCAAAGAGATCGTGTTCACCTCCGGCGCCACGGAGAGCGACAACCTGGCCATCAAGGGCGTCGCCGAATACTACAAGGGCAAGGGCAACCACATCGTCACCACGACCATCGAGCACAAAGCCGTGCTCGACTCGTGCAAGCGCCTCGAAAAAGAGGGCTACACCGTCAGCTACGTGAACGCAGGCCCGGACGGTCTGGTGAACCCGGCCGACATCGAAAAGGCGATCACGGACAAGACCATTTTGGTCTCGGTCATGCTCGCCAACAACGAAGTCGGCACCATCCAACCGATCGCCGAAATCGGCGCCGTCACTCGCGCACGCGGCGTGCTGTTTCATTGCGACGCCGTACAGGGCTTTGGCAAGACGCCCTTCGACGTCCGGGCCATGAATGTGGATTTGGCCTCGCTCACCGCACACAAGATTTACGGGCCGAAAGGCGTGGGCGCGCTGTACGTTCGGCGCTCCAAGCCCCGCGTCCGGTTGGTCGCGCAGATGGACGGCGGCGGCCACGAGCGCGGCAACCGCTCGGGCACGCTGAACGTGCCCGGCATCGTCGGGTTCGCCAAAGCCGTGCAGATCTTCAAGCAAGAAGGCGTCGCTGAGGCGGACCGCATCCGCGCCCTGCGCGATCGCCTGCACAGCAAGATCAACCTGGAGCTAGATTCCGTGTTTTTGAACGGGCATCCGGAGAAGCGCCTGCCCGGCAACTTGAATCTCTCGTTCTCCTTCGTAGAAGGGGAAGGCCTAATGATGGCGATTAAGGACGTCGCTGTCTCTAGCGGCTCGGCCTGCACCAGCGCCAGTCTCGAACCAAGCTACGTGCTGCGCTCCATGGGCCTAGACGAAGAGCTGGCCCATTCATCGATTCGCTTCGGCCTCGGTCGCTTCAACACCGAGGAAGAGGTCGACTACGTCGCTGAGCTCGTGATCGCCAAGGTCAAGCGGCTCCGCGAGCTCTCACCGCTGTACGAGATGCATCAACAAGGCATCGACATCAAATCGATTCAATGGGCCGCTCATTGAGGAACCAAGGAAAAACACATGGCCTACAGTGAAAAACTGCTCGATCACTACGAAAACCCGCGCAACGTCGGCTCGATGGATAAAGACGATCCGAGCGTAGGCACCGGCCTCGTTGGCGCCCCCGCTTGCGGCGACGTGATGCGTCTGCAAATCCGCGTCAGCCCAGAAGGCGTGATCGAAGACGCCCGCTTCAAGACCTTCGGTTGCGGTTCGGCCATCGCGTCCTCGTCCTTGGCGACGGAGTGGATCAAGGGCAAGAACATCGACGNNCCGGTGAAGATTCACTGCTCGGTGCTCGCCGAAGATGCCATCAAGAGCGCGATCGAGGACTACAAAGCCAAGCGCGCCGCCCGCGTCGCGCTCGACTCCGGCACGAGCCCCGCCGAAGAGATCGCCGCTCCCGCCAGCCTGTGAAGCTCTGCTTCTGAGTCCTGAATAAAGCCATGGAAACGACCTCCGCGTCCCTCGAATCGCAAACAGCAGCTCCTTCTGAAGCTCCGAAGTCACGGCGCGAGATCACGATCTCGGACAAAGCCGTCGAGTTCGCCAAGAAGAAGCTGGCTCTGCGCGGCACTCCGGACGCGGCGGTGCGCCTGGGCGTGAAGGGTGGCGGTTGCTCGGGCTTTTCCTACGTTATCCAGTACGAGGACACGCCGCCGCGCGAGCGTGACACGGTCTATGAGGCCGGTGGCGTGCGCTTCTACGTCGACAAAAAGAGCTTCGTTTACCTGGCGGGCTCCGTGCTCGACTACGAGCAGACGTTGATGTTTCAAGGGTTCAAGTTCAAGAACCCGCAGGAAGCGTCGAGCTGCGGCTGTGGTCACTCCTTCACGGTTCGCTGACTTTGGATCCGTTCGAGGCCCTGGGCGTCGAGCCCGTTTTTGGTTTGGACACAGGCCTCCTCGAGCAGCGACACCGAGATCTGAGCCGCGCGCTGCATCCTGATCGCCATGCGGCTTCCGGCGCAGCTGAGCGGCGCATGGCGCTCGGTCGCGCCATCGAAGTGAACGAGGCCTTCCGCACGCTAAAGGATCCTGTGCGACGCGCCGAAGCGTTGCTGGCGCGCCAAGGGGTGCAGAGCGGCGAAGGCAAGGAGCCCCCTGCGTCTCCGGCCTTGTTGATGGAGGTCATGGAGCGGCGCGAGGCGCTAGCCGAAATCCGTCACAGCAAAAACGAAGGGGCGCTGAGCCGTTTGATCGCCGAGGTGCGTGCGGAGGACGCGCGCGCGCAGCTCGCGTTGACCGCAGAATTCGCGCTGGAGACCCCGAATTTCGCAGAAATACTGAAGCGCATCGCCGAGTTGCGCTACTACCGGCGCTTCCTGGACGAAGCCTCGGCCATCGCTGACGAAGTGCTGTGAATCATGCTGCTCGACATTTTCGATCCCAAGGCGCCGCCGCAAGCCATCGGCATTGATCTCGGCACCACGAACTCGATCGTCGCGCACGTGCGAGACGGTAGACCTGTCCCGCTCACGACCTGCGACGGCACGCCGCTCCTGCCGTCCGTCGTGCACTACGGTGCCGAGGGCTCGGTGCTCGTCGGGCGTAATGCCGCGGCGTATGCGACACGCGAGCCCGAGCGCACGATCGCGAGCGTGAAACGCTTCATGGGTCGCGCCGCGGGCGACGTCGAAACAAAGCGTCTGGGCGCGTACAAGTTCGTGCCGGGTGAGGCCGCCGTGGTGCGCTTCGATCTGGGCAAGCTCACGCCAAGCGCAGTCGAGGTCAGCGCCGAGATTTTGAAAAGCTTGAAGCAGAGCGCCGTCGATCAGCTGATGCACGTGGGCGGGGCGGTGATCACCGTGCCTGCGTACTTCGACGATGCCCAGCGCCAAGCCACGCGCGACGCGGGTCGTATTGCCGGCCTCGAAGTGCTGCGCCTGCTCAATGAGCCGACCGCGGCCGCCCTCGCCTATGGCCTAGATAAGCAACAAAATGGCCTGTTTGCCGTCTACGACCTGGGCGGCGGTA
>PLXG01000130.1 GCA_003153195.1 Myxococcales bacterium | reverse complement strand
CTTTGGCGCTGATGTTCTCACCCTTGCGAATGATGACGTCTTTCAGCCGACCGGTGATGGTCAGGTGACCTTCGGAGTCGAGCGCTCCAAGATCGCCGGTGCGAAAAAAGCCATCTTCGTCGAAGGCGGCGCGATCGATCGAGCGATCCATATAGCCGGCGAAGAGCTGCGGGCCGCGCACCCGGACTTCGCCATCGACGATGCGAATTTGTGCGTCGATAGGATTGGGCCGCCCTTCTGAATGCGCCAACTTTTCGTCGCTGTCGCCGCNNACGTCGCCGATTCGGTTCATCGAGATTACCGGACATTCGGTAAGGCCATAGCCGGAGATGATGCCCGCGCCGCCGAGCTCGCGTTTGAGATCGTGAAACAGCCCTGGCGGTTTGGGCGCGCCGCCGCCGGGAAATGCACGCACCCACGGAAAGATCGGACGGTCCGCGTGTTGTCGTTGCGCCTGCAGATAGGCCTGATGAAAGACCGTGCCGGCCCCAGCGTGGGTGACGCCTTCGCGCCCGAGAAACGAAATCGTCGCCGCCGGATCCCAACGCTCCACCACCAGTTGCGTCGCGCCGGCGAACAGTCCCGCTGCCAGCCACAACGGTCCACCCACGTGGGTGAACGGAAACACGATGGCGTGACGATCGCCCTGAGCGAGCCCGAGCGCGAGCGCCATTCCGCGCGCGCCGGCCATCAGCGATCGATCGATGTGCTTCACCCCTTTGGGATCGGAGGTCGTGCCCGAAGTGTAAAAGATCCAGCGACCACTTTTCGCCGGCACCGCGCCATCCGACTCGGGCAGTGCGCCGTCGAGAACCAGCACCTCTTTGGCGAGCGGCTTCACCGCCTGAGCGTAGTCGTATCCGCGATACACGCCGGGGACGATCACCAGTTGCGGATTCACTTGACGCAAAATGAATCCGAGCTCGCGCTCGCGATAGGCGGGCAAAATCAGATTCTGTACTGCGCCCAGGTGGGAAAGCGCGGCGGCGAGAATCATGCTGTCGATGCGCGTCGGCAGCGTCCACGAAACGACGCTTCCCTCTTTTACTCCGCGATCTCGAAATGCGGATGCCGTGCGCGCAACCGACTTGGAGAACTCAGCAAAGGTGAGCGAGCGCCCTTGCTCATCGATCGCGAACAGCGCGGTCGGCGTCTCAGTCGCACGCCAAGCGATGAGCTCGGCAAAGCTGTTCATCACGCTCCGACGATCTTCCATTGCGGCAGCGTCACTTCGCCCACCTCTTCGAAGGCGACCGTGACTTTGGCGCCAATCTGCAGTCCCTCGCGCATATCGCCGATCAAATTGCCGATCATGCGCATGGCGGGATCTTCGTCGAGCGCCACTAGAATGATCGGAAACGGCGCGCGCGGCGCAAACGCCGGCAACATCGGGGCGTGCGCGATCACGTAACTGTAAATCGTTCCGCGACCCGACACTTGAATCCATTCGCTATCGAACGATTGGCAAGCGCCGCACATCGGTCTCGGCGGCCAGCGAAATTCCTTACAAGATGCACAACGCTGCATGCGCAGTTCGTGTTTCTGGCACGCCTGCCAAAACTCAGTCGTCGCATCGTCGGGAAGCGGCATCGGCCGTTCTGTTATCATCGGGCATCCTCCTCGGGCACTGCCCTCGGACGAGCTACTCGGCTCGCTCCGCTCACCTCACCGGTTGTCATCGGGCATCCTCCTCGGGCACTGCCCTCGGACGAGCTACTCGGCTCGCTCCGCTCACCTCGCCAGTTATCATGCCCGGATTGTCACTCATGACGGATTCCCGGCCAAAATCATGGCGCTGGTCGGCACGCCTGCGCCGCTGGTCACCAACGACAGCTCGGCATCTTTCACCTGCGATGTCGAGGTTCCGCGAATTTGTCTGACACCTTCGACGATCAAATTCATGCCGTGCACATACGCTTCCGACAGGCTGCTGCCCGAAGTATTGACCGGCAGATCGCCCTTGGGCCCGATGCGTCCCTCGTCGACGAATGCGGGCGCCTCTCCCGGTTTGCAAAATCCGTATTCTTCCAGCGAGAACAGCACCAGCGGCGTGAACGCGTCGTAAAATTGCGCGCAGTCGATGTCCTTGGCGGTAACGCCGGCTTGCCGGTAGAGCTCTTCGGCCGCGTACTTTGACGGCGTCTCGAGAAAATTCTTCTTGTAGTAATTGGTCATGACCACGTGGTCGGGACCAGTGCCCTGCGACGCCGCCAGCACGTAGGCCGGCTTATTGCGCAGATCGCGCGCACGTTCGGCTGAGACCACCACCACCGCCAGCGCACCATCCGATTCGAGACAGCAATCGAACAGTCGTAGCGGCTCCGACACGTAGCGCGCGGCCTCGTAGTCGGCCAGCGTCATCGGCTTTTGCATCATCGCCTGTGGATTGCGCGTGGCGTTGTCGCGAATGGTGACCGCAACTTTGCCAAGGTGCTGCCAGGTGGCGCCGAACTCGTGCATGTAGCGGCGCGTGAGCATGGCGATCTGATCGACCGGCCGCACGCAACCGAACGGCGCCGAAAACTGATCGTCGCCCGGAACACGGTTTCCCGTTGCCGCCCAAGGTCGCACGCCCGAGCCGCGATTGCGCGCGCGCCAGCAGACCACCACGTTCGCGCGGTCGGTCTCGATGGCCATCTGCGCATGCGCCACCGTCGCACAAGCACCGCCGCCGCCGTAGCCGATCTCGCCAAAGAAGCGCAGGTTCTCGATGCCGAGGTTGCGAGCGACCTCGACTTCGCTCAGGTTCTCCATGTTGAAACGCACCAGCCCATCGACTTCGTGCGGCGAGATCCCCGCGTCGGTGAGCGCGTTCTTGATCGCTTCGAGCGCAATGCGACGCTCGTTCTTGCCGATGTTCTTCTTGAACTCGCTCTGACCGATGCCGACGATGGCAACTGATTTTCTCATTATGATTTCTTCTGCGCGTTTTGCCCCGGTGGAGGTGCGTACTTCCAATTCGGTTTGCGCTTCTCGACGAACGCGCGGGCGCCCTCTTGCGCGTCGGCAAAATCGCGCGCGAACGAGGTCACCACGTTCCACCCCGAATCGAGCGCCTGATCGAGGCCGGTATTGAGGCTCTTCCAGATCATGTCTTGCGTGTGAAACACCGCGCTCGGCGAATTCTCTACGATTGCCGCCGCCAGCGCCCGTGCGCGCGTCATCAGATCGGCGGGCTTCACCACTTCACTCGCCAACCCAATTTCATACGCGCGCTGCGCGGTCAGCTTTTCGGCGCGGCCCAAGAGGACCAGACGCATCACGGTCTCGAGCGGAATCTTGCGCGCCAGCCTCAACGTCCCGTGAATCGAAACCTGCCCCGCGGTGGTACGCCCATCGGTAAAGGTGACGTTGTCGGAACAGATGACGATGTCGGCGTCAGCCACGAACGCGAGTCCACCGCCGGCGCACACTCCGTTGACTGCCGCGATGACCGGCTTACCGACGTTACAGTCGAGAGAGGTGATGCGCGTGCGTGGTAATTTTGAAAACTGTTCGGGCGTGAGCTTGGCTTGCGGCGGCGGCTCGCGCAAATCCATGCCCGCGCAAAACGCGCGCTCACCGGCGCCGGTCAGAATCACGCACCAGATGTCCGGATCGGCCGCAATCTCCGCCCACGCGGCCGGCAATTCTTCGCGCATCGTGCCGTCGAACGCATTCATTCGATCAGGTCGATTGAGCGTCAGCGTGGCAACATGCCCATCGCGTTCGAGCAAAAGCGTCTTATACGAACCCATTATTTACCTTCCGGTCGAGCCCAGCTCGGCTTGCGTTTCTCAGCGAAGGCGCGTGCACCCTCTTTGGTATCGGGATGCGTCCAATAATCTTCGATCACTTTCCAACCCATCTCGCGCGCATCATCGAGACCCATGTTCAAGCTATCCCACAGTGCACGTTTGGTGCGAGCGCACGCCGCGGGAGAGTTTTCTGCGATGAGACGCGCCAGCTCGAGCGCACGCGAAAGCAGGTTCTCCTTCGCCACCACTTCACCAATGATCCCGAGTTGCATCGCGCGCCGAGCGTTCATGCGATCGCTGCGACCGACCAGCGAAAGACGCATGAGCGGCTCGATCGACATCTTGCGCGCCAGCACGATCGGCTCCATGCCGGCGATGAGCCCGACGTTCACATGCGTGTCGAAAAAAGTGGCCTGCTCGGCGGCAATCACCAAGTCACTGTCCGCCACGAAGTGCAGCCCACCGCCACACACCATTCCGTTTACCGCGGTGATGACCGGCTTCCAAACTCGGCACTGAAGCGAGGTGAATCCCATCGACTTCACGTCGGCAGTGTCGGATGCGATGTCGGACACATCGAACCCGGTGCACAGCGACTTCTCGCCCGCGCCGGTGACGATGGCGACGCGCACCTGGGGATCGCGATCGATTTCCGCCCAGGCAGCCGGCAGCTCACGTGCCATCACCGAGTTGATGGCGTTGTGGCGGTCGGGACGATTCAGCGTCAAGATCGCCGCACTGTCCCGCCTCTCGTACTTGAGCGTCTCGAAATTCACATCGAAAGTGTCACCACGTGGGCGGTTCCATTGTCAAGGGACAGGTGGCATAGTTCGCGTCGGAGGATCCGATGTACAAGCTCATCTTCGCGCTGGCCTGTGTCGCTCACGCTGCCGCAGCGCAAGCAGCCGAGCCATCGCCCCTGGTAGACTTTCGCTCGAAGGAGTCTATCGCGCGTCTCAATCGTTCGACCGACAAGGTGGATTTCTTTCACTTGGTGAACCAGTTCGAGGCGCAAGAAAATCGCGCCGATTGCGGGCCGACCACCGCGGTCATCGTGCTCAACACCCTGCGCGACGAAAATCCGCAGATCGAAAAGCCGCGCGATCCGAGCGCGTTTCCGTCCGAATACGCCCGGCTACTGCCTCCGGGAATGAACCCGGTCTCGGCGCGTTACACGCAGCGCGCGTTCTTCGATGACAAGATGGCCAAGGTGAAAACGCGCGAGGAGTTTTACGGGAAGCCGAAGTCGGCTGGCGCCAAGCCCGATCCTGGGCTCCAGCTGCGCCAGCTCGACGGCATCTTGAAGGAAAACGGTCTCGACGTTCAATTGCGCGTAGCTGACGAGAAGCTATCCGACGAAACGATCCGCAAAGAGCTGATTGAAAACCTCAAGAACGAAAACGACTACGTGATCGTGAACTATTTTCGGCCCGCGCTCGGCCAAAAGGGCGGTGGTCACATTTCGCCGCTCGGCGCTTATGACTCGGAAAGCGATTCATTTTTGATCCTGGACGTGAACGCCACTGAGCATCCGTGGGTGTGGGCGCCGGCCAAAGCGCTGATCGCGGCGATGCGCGCGAAAGATACGATCGAGTCACGCGGCTACCTGCTGGTCCGTGAAGGAATCAAAGGAGGCAAATGATGGAAACCGATTTCCCAAGATGCGTTTCCAGTTCGATGAATCGAGCGGGAGCTTCAAACCGGAGAAGCCCTATTCGCAGCAGATTCACACCGACGTGCAGCTGCTCTCGGTCACGCCGGCGCATTGAGACGTCACGACCTTCGTTCGCGGAATTAGCCGCCTAGGCGAAAGAGCGGTCGAGCACGAACGCGCGCTTGAGGTAGTAGTGCGGCGCGGCTTCCCAGGTGTAGCCCATGCCGCCATAAATCTGAATGCAGGCGCGCGCATTTTTCATCGCCGCATCGATCGCGGTGATTCGGGCCGCCTTGGCCGCGCGCGCGAAGTCACCGGCCTGCGGATCGTCGAAGGTCGCGCCCGCGGCATAAACCGCCGCTCGAGCCACTTCTTTGCGAATGAGCATGTCTGACATCATGTGTTTGAGCGCCTGAAACGATCCGATGGGACGACCAAACTGTTCGCGGGTCTTTGAATATTGCAGCGCGAGCTCGAGGGTCGCTTCGGCGATGCCCACCAACTCGGCAGCAGCCAAGACAGAAGCTTCGAGACGCCAAGTTTGAGCCCGATCGGCTCCGGCAATGCGCTCTCCGGCCGGCAACTTGGCCAGCTCGTACACCGGCGTGAGCGGATCGAGCGGGACGCACGCTTCAGCCGACAGCGACTTCGGATCCAATCGATAGATGCCGTCTGGTCGCAGCGTCAATAACACATTCAGCTGCTCGAGATATTCGATGAGCAGCGGTTCGCTCGCGCTCAGCGGAACTTCGACACTGCCGACGATCGACTTGCCTTCCGCCGCACTCTGACTGAAATCGGCGCCGAGCCCGCTTGCAAGATGCGTCGCAATGGTCGGACCAGGCGCAAGCCGACGCCCGAGCTCGACGAACACCAACACTGCGCTCGCCAGTCCCAATCCCGCGCCGCCCGCTGCTTCCGGCTGACGAAGTCCGAACACGCCCATCTCGGAGAGCTCTTTCCACAGCGACGGATCGAATCCAATTCCCGTCGGAAACTCGACCTTTCGCAGTCGCTCGAGCGTGATCTCCGCTTCGCAAAAGCGCCGCACTTCGGCTTTGAGCGCCGCCTCGTCTTCACTCAATCGAAAGTTCATTGGCGTGCCTCTTTGGGAAGTCCGAGAAGGCGCTCGGCGATGATGTTGCGCTGAATCTGCGAGGTGCCGGCCGCGATGGTGAGCGAGAGAGAATGCATGATCTTGGTGATCAAATGATCGTTCGGAAGTCCGGCGATGTCTTCGCGACTGAGCACCGCGCGACCAAGCAGGTTGATGCCCATATCGGCGATGCGCTGATAGAGCTCGCTGTAATAGAGCTTCACCACCGAGCCGCCCAGGCCCGGCGTCGGCTCCGATGCGTTCCACTTCACCAGTGACCAGAGCGCGTCGAGCTCGGCGGAAAACTTTTCAATCTCCGCGCGCGTTGCGCGATCTTCCCACGCGGTCGCGCCGTAGCGCGTCACCTTTTTCGCCAGCACCGTCAAATCGCCGATGAGCTGCTCGAGCTCGATGATCCATCCGGCAAATGCCGTTCCGCGCTCGAAGCTGAGCGTAACATTGGTGATGCGCCAACCATCGTTTTCGGCGCCAACACGATTTTTCACCGGCACGCGCACTTCGTCGAGAAACACTTCCGCGAACTCGCTCTCGCCGAGCACGGTTTTGAGCGGCTGCACGGTGATGCCGGGCAAACTCATCGGCATGATCAGCCAGGTGATGCCTTTGTGCTTGGGCGCATTCCCGTCAGTACGCACCAAGAGCTCGCAATAGTCCGCCACCTGGGCGAACGAGGTCCAAATCTTGTGGCCGGATACCACATAGTGGTCACTGTCATGTGGGTCGAGCACCGCTTTGGTGCGCAGCGACGCCAGATCCGATCCTGCAGACGGCTCAGAAAATCCCTGACACCAGATCTCTTCG
>PLXG01000464.1 GCA_003153195.1 Myxococcales bacterium | reverse complement strand
CGCGGCACCATCTTCGGGCTCAAGACCGATGGCCGCACCGAGTCCATATTGATGTCGCTGCCGCCGCTGGCCCGCTGGGACTACTGCCCCGAATATCCAGCCGGTTCGCGCGAAGCCGATCTGCCGAACTGGCTCAAAGCGCAGGAGTGGCTGTAGCGACCTACTACGCTTCGCCGGGCACCGAACGATCGACGATCCCTAATTTCTTTTCGATCCACTGCTCGAGAATTCGCGCGTCGCTGTAGTTGGTGAGCCCGCTCTCGATGCAGCGATCGCTCTCATTCAGCACCTGCGCCATCACTCGATATGACGTCGAACGCTTGCCGTCGTTGTCGGTCTCGCGAACTTGCACATACAACTGTTGGATTTTCGTTCCGTCGATCGAGACCAATCCGTTTATCCAAATGAGGGGACCGCGCGTGATTCGGAGCAGTCCCGATTCGACAGAGACCGCGGTGCGATTGACCCATACCGCCAAGGCCAAATAGAGAAAGAAGATGCCGACCAGCGGAAAAAGCAGGAACACCGGCATGGTCGCGTCGTGCTTCCACGCTTCTTCCAGCGACGTGTAGAGCTTACCGTTGACCGTAACCGGCCCGTGAAGAGACATGGCGAGGAAAAGCGCCACGAATCCGTTCCAGAAAGCCGCAAACAGCGTTAGTCCCCAGGTCCCCGTCGAAGAATTTGCCCATCGACGGCAGATGGTAGTTCCGCCCAGGTCCACGCCGCCGGAAGGATCGCGATAGGGCCCGGCGCCCTCGATGAGAGTCTTCTGCGAGCCCACGGGGACGGAGTTCATCCAGGCTTTTGCCATAGTCCATCATACCAAACGAGATCGATTGGCCGCAAATTGCGCTGGCCCCGATTCACTCGGCGACTTACCCTTTTTACGTGAATCCTCCCGACGAAAATAAGCGAGTGAAAGGCGCGACCGTTCGACGCGTCGTCGGCTCGTTTCGTCCCTATTGGCGCTCGGGAATTTTAGTCGGCTTCGCCGTCATCCTGACCTCGATGACCGGCCTCATCAATCCGCTCATCGTCCGCAAGATCATCGACAAAGCGATTCCGGATCACGATCTGCATCTGCTCGGCATCCTGGCCGGCTCGATGGTGGTGGTCACCATCAGCGGCGGCATCATCGAAACCTGCGAGACCTATTTCACCACGCTGATCGGGCAGCGGGTCATGTTCGATCTTCGCTCGAAGCTCTATGCGCACCTGTCGCGTATGGCGCTGCGATTCTTTACCGAGACCCGCGCCGGCGAAATTCTCTCCCGCGTGACGTCAGACATTTCGGGCGTGCAAGAGGCGGTCACCAGCACCGCGGCGGAAATTTTACACAACCTGGTGGTGGCTGGATCCACCTTGTGCCTGATGTTCGCGCTGGACTGGAAGCTCACGCTCATCTGCGTGGGAATGATGCCGCTGTTCATCTATCCGTCGCGTGTGGCCGGACAAGTCAGGCGCCGGCTGTCGAAAGAGGCACAGGCGCGCACCGCCGATCTGTCTTCGATTCTCGAGGAGACTTTGAGCGTGTCGGGCGCGCTACTGGTGAAAACCTTCGGTCGGCAGGAGCGCGAGATCGGCCGCTTTCAGGATGCGTCGACCAAGCTGCTCAAGCTCGAGATTCGCCGTGCGATGTTGGCGCAGTTTTTCTGGCTGACCATTCAGACTTTTTGGGCGGTTTCACCGGCGCTCATCTATCTATTCGGCGGACGCGCGGTGGCCTCGGGTCACATGACGCTCGGTAGCGTGGTGGCATTCGTGACGCTGCAAAACCGACTCTTCTTTCCGCTCGGTCGACTGTTCGGCGTGCAAGTTCAGATTCAAGGAACGTTGGGACTGTTCGAGCGCATCTTCGAGTATCTCGATCTCACCGTCGAGATCGACGACAAGCCGAGCGCGCCGCCGATCGCCGTTCAAAAGGGCGAAGTGCAATATGACAACGTTTCGTTTTCGTACGGCGTCACGCCCGAAAGTGCGCACGCACTCCAGAATATTTCGTTCTCTGCCAAGCCCGGCACACTCACTGCGCTGGTAGGTCCATCGGGTGCCGGCAAAACCACCCTTACCTATCTTTTGCAGCGACTGTATGACGTTCAAGCGGGCGCCATTCGCATCGACGGACAGGATATTCGCGATGTGCAATTGGCGTCGCTGGCTGGTGTCATCGGCGTGGTGACGCAAGAGACTTTTCTCTTCCACACCACCATTCGCGAAAACCTTCGTTACGGCCGACCCGACGCAACCGAAGAAGAGCTGTTCGTGGCGGCGCGAGCGGCGCAGATTCACGACCGGATCATGCAACTTCCCGAAGGCTACGACACCGTCGTCGGCGAGCGCGGATATAAACTGTCGGGCGGCGAGCGGCAACGCCTGGCCATCGCGCGCGTGCTGCTCAAGGCGGCGCCCATCGTCATTCTCGACGAAGCCACCAGCTCACTCGACACGGTTTCGGAACGCCTGATTCAAGAGGCGCTCGATCCACTCACCGTCGGGCGTACCACGCTGGCGATTGCACATCGACTCTCGACGATTCTAAAGGCCGATCAGATCTTGGTGGTCGACCACGGAGAAATCAAAGAGCATGGCAGCCACGCTGAGCTATATGCGCGACGTGGAATTTACACCAAGCTGTTCGATGAGCAGTTCGCGCACGAAGAGAGCGCGCAAGAGGCGGTCGTGGCCACTGAGACCGACCTCATCAAAGCAGCTTCGGATCGTCACTGATCACTTCCGCTTCGATCACCAATAGCTTGGCGGCGGTTCGATAGTCGGCCGAGCCGCTCACATTGTGAGTGTCTTCGACCCATGTTCCACGCCCGACCACCACGCACTCATCGCCTTCATGAAGCGCGCCCTCTTTCCACTCGGAATCGTCTTGTCCACTTTGGCCTTCGATTTGGGTCACCTGTTCTAGAAGGACTGAATAGCGCTCGCCCCCAAGTGGCTCTGGGTTGTCTTCAACCAGCAGCAGTGACCTCTTGTCGGGACGCACCATCGCAACGCCCGATTGATCGCGAACTAAAAAGTCGCGCACCTCCGTCTCGTCGAAGACTTTTTGCAACACCGTTTGCCGTCGCCGCCTCACCAACGAAGCGATGGACGCGTGATAAGCGACGCATGCCTTATCGGTCAGCGGCGCATTCAGAACTCCTTCCAGTTTCTGAACTCTGCCGGAAATCAAAATCCGCTTTCCGGCGACGGCGTTTGCGATCTCGCATTTTGGAGAATGGGTCGCGAGATGGCGCTTCCTGGCCTTACGCAGACGAGTCCCGAAAATTCTTGTCGCAGCGGCGGCACCGAAGGAAATCGCTCCGACGAGCAAAGTGAATCCATCGTAATGACGCATCAGAGCTTGGCCGGTACCAAACCCGCTTGCGGCAGATCCTTGGCGAACAGACGGGGCGGCTCGGAGTTGGGATCGCAGCGGTATTTCACGAACTCGGTCACGCCAGTCGAACGGAGATAATCCTCGTCGAGCAGCGCCTGACCGGTGAGCTTGCCCGGCTCGGTCTCCACGATCGATTGCGTCGCGTCGGCCAGAATCTCCGCCTTGCGCCAGATGGTCGGATCCCCCAGCTGAAAGTTGATGGTGGCGAAGCTCTCGATGGCGGTCACCGGCCAAAGCGCGTTGATAGAGATCGGCTTGCCCACCATCTCGCCGGCCAGCCCGTGCGCCAGCATGGTCATGCCGAATTTGGAGATGCAGTAGGCGACTTTGCCCGGCAGCGCGCTCAGATCGATCGGCGGCGAGTAGACCAAGATGTGTCCGAAGCCGCCGGCGATCATGTGCGGCAGCACCGCTTGCGTGCACGAAAACGCCGCGCGCGAGTTGATGCCATTGATGAGATCGTAGCGCTTCATGGGAGTTCCCAGCACCGGCTGCCACCAGAGCGCGCCGGCGTTGTTCACCAAGATGTCGATGCGCCCGAACTTCTTCATGGTTTGGGCGACCATCTCGGCAATAGCGGCGTCGTCGCGGACGTCGACTTTGACCGGCAGCGCGCGACGGCCCAGTGCCTCCACCTCCTTCGCCACCGAATGAATCGTACCCGGCAGATTGGGTGCCTCGGTTTCACTCTTGGCGGCGATAACGATGTCGGCGCCCGCACGCGCCAGCGTAAGCGCGACCGTGCGACCGATTCCACGCGATGCGCCGGTGATGATGGCAACTTTCCCTGCGAGTTTTCCCATGCGGGAATGCTCGCTTTAATTCCCAAGAAAGTCTATTGAAGCGACGCCGGTTGTTGCCGCCGGTCCTCCGTCGTGAGATTCTTGCACGGTGAGCACTACCGCACTTGCCAGCGACCTGACCGCGCGCCTCGCCAACGTGCGACTTCTCTGCCTCGATATGGATGGCGTTCTGACCGATGGACTTCTCTACTTCACCGGATCGGGATGGTCGCAACGATTCAGCGTGCGCGACGGCTACGGCATCAAGCTCCTACAAGGGTTCGGCGTCGAGGTAGCCATCCTTTCCGGTGGCGACATGCCGTCGGGCCGCGCACGCGCGGAGTCTTTGGGAATTCGCCACGCGAAATTTGGACTCGACGACAAGGTGTCCGCATTTCGCGAGCTCTCGAAGACGCTCGGCATTGGGCTCGACCAGACCGCCTTTCTCGGCGACGAGCTGGTCGACATCCCGCTGCTCCAAGAAGTTCGGTTCGCCGCCACCGTCCCCGAAGCGGTCGAAGAAGTTCGCGCGGTGGCGCACTACATCACCCGCCATCCGGGTGGAAACGGAGCGGTGCGAGAGCTCTGCGATCTGATTCGCAAACATCGCTGATGTCGGACACGCATCCACTCCGCAAGCTCCTCGAAAAACCGACTCAACGAGTGGTCGGCCTCATGTCGGGCACGTCGCTCGACGGAATCGACGCCGTGCTGTGCGAGATAAGCACCGGCGATGCACCCCGGGTGAAGCTGCAGGCGTTTCACACCGCGCCCTACTCGCCTGAAGATCGCGCGCGCCTCGAAGGACTTTTCACTGCCAACGCCAACCAGATCTGTCAGGGATCTTTTTGGCTAGGCGGGTTGTTTGCCGACGCGGCGCTAGCGGTGATCCGAAAGGCGGGTTGCACGCCGAGCGAGATCGATCTGATCGGCAGCCACGGTCAGACAATTTGGCATCAGCCGCCCTCGCAATGCGGACCGGGCGAGACACCGTCCACGCTACAGATCGGCGAGCCGGCGGTGATCGCAGCGCGTACCGGCGCGGTGACGGTGGCCGATTTTCGAGTGGCTGACGTGGCGCTCGGTGGCGAGGGCGCGCCGCTGGTTCCGTTCAGCGACTGGCTGCTCTATCGGGTGCCAGGTCGCCGGCGGGCGCTGCAGAACATCGGTGGAATCGCCAACGTCACCTACGTCAGCGACGATCGCGCGACCCTCAAAGCGTTCGACAACGGTCCCGGCAACATGATGCTCGACGTGCTGGCTGCGCGCGCCTCAAACGGCTCGAGCGACTGCGATCGCGATGGTCAGCTCTCCGCTCGAGGTCGAGTTCAAGACGATCTTTTGGGCGCGCTGCTCACCGATCCCTATCTGAAAATGAGTCCCCCCAAGTCGACCGGCCGCGAACGCTATGGACGGGCCGCCGTGACGGCTTGGGCCGAAAAGCACCGCGATCGCTCACCGTTCGATCTGCTCGCCACCTCAGTCGCATTCACTGCGCACGCCATCGTCGACAGCTATCGCAACTTTCTGCCGCCAGTCGATGAGGTGTTGGTGTCCGGCGGCGGCGCTCACAATCGCACCCTCATGCACCATTTGGCTAAACTGCTTTCGCCCGTTCCAGTTCGCGCGTTCGGCGTCGAAGACGGCCTCTCCCCAGATGCCAAAGAGGCGGTGGCCTTCGCACTGTTCGCGACCATGGCCGTCTTCGGCACCCCCGCCAATGTGCCGGCAGTGACCGGCGCGTCGAGAAACGCGGTACTGGGAAAGATCTGTCTGCCACCTCTTGGTTTTGTCTGACATGATCCGTATGATGTCAGCCCTGACGATAATCGTGGGCTGCCAGAGCGGTTGTGCAACGATCAAACGAGGTCATCCCCTCGAGGGCTCGGCCCATTTGTCCGACGCCAACACCGGCTATTACGTTTGGGTGACGCGACCATCGATCTGGCATTTGCGCATGGCCGTCGGCAGAGACGGGAAAGCGCACCGTTTTCAAGGCAGTTTGACCGGCAGTCGGGGAGGCATCAGCGAGCTCCGCACCACCCGCAGCGACTGGTCGGAGAGTGTGGCGGTGGTCGGCGACGCGGTTCAATTCGACGTGGCCCTCACACAGAACGACGGTCCACCGGGAAAATTCGGGTTCGACGTAGAAGTGGCCGGCGGATGTGCGCAGCTCGATCTATATGTCGACGGACGGCACGAGCCCGAGCGCGTTTGGCTGGGGCCTCGATCCGACTCGCCTAGACACCTGCCGATCGAGCGCTGTCCGTGAGCGGTCCACTCAATCAAACCGCGCTCGAGCTCTCCGCGCTTCAGCAGATGGCGGAGATGCTCGCCAGCTCCATCGGCCTCGAAGAGCTGCTCGGACGCTGCATCGATCTGACCTTACAGGTCGCACACGCCCCGGCAGGCACGCTCTATCTCTACGATCCGCATCGAGAACAGTTTCGCCGCGTCGCAGTGCGCAACGTTCCGGAGGAGATTGCGCCCATCGCGCTGCCATCGGACTCCCTTACCTACGCGCCTAGCGGCCCATGGATGCTCGACATCGCCACACTCGCGCCGCAGGGACATCCGATCATCTTGGCCGCGCAAAAGCACGGGTTCGAACAGGTGCTCCTGCTGCCGCTGCGACGCCACGACAAGGCGGTGGGATTTTTCGGCATCCACTTTTTCGTGGCCAGTCAGATCGCCGAGTCCACCATGCACACCATGGAGGCGATCGCCGGCTATGAGGCGATCGCCATCGAGTGCGCTCAAGCACGACGTCAGCTCGAGTTGCGCGCCGAGCTGGCCAGTGCGTTGCGAGAGTTCGGAGAGAGAGCAAATCAGGTCGAGTCGGAGCCCGAGCTGCGGGCGCTCATCCTGAAGACGGCGCTGCAGATTTCGCGATCTGACGGCGCCCTTCTCTGTCAGAAGAGCGACGACACGCTGCGGGTGATCGCCACCGCCGGCCACACCGCCCCGTCGGTGGGCGACACTTTACCGCTGAGCGCCCCGAGCGCGGATGATTCCACGACGCCAGTGGTGATTGAAGATACCGCCCGAGCCATCGCCGAGAATCGTGCCATGGGACCGCTCGAGCTGCTTTTGCGCACGAAAGGGGCCGCGGCACTGCTCGCGCTCCGCCTCGACGGGCCGGGACAGTGGCGCGGACACTTGATCGCGACCTCCTCGGCGCCGCGAGAATACGAGTCGGAGGAGATCGAGGCCTTTCGCATCCTGGGCAGCATGCTGGCGCAACACCTCGAGCGAACCAGCGCGCACCGCGAGATTCTTCGTCAAAAAATGGAGTTCGATCAGATCATCGAGCAGCTCCCCATTTTGGTGACCATCGTTGATCCCGACGGAAAGCTGGTGCACGCCAACGCCGCCGCACGAGAATTCAAAACCATCATGAACGGCAAGCCCATGAACGTGCTTTGGCCCGAGCGTGCCGAGAGCCATCGATACTTTCACACCGACGGCTCTCCCTTCCCCAGCGACGAGCTACCCATCGCGCGCGCGTTTCGCGGGGAGCACCCCGACCCGACCGAGATGATCATCAGCACCGCCGACGGTTCGCGCTCCTTTACGGTGCTGGCCTTGGCCTCGCCGCTGCCGATGCTGGGCGCCGAGTCGCAGCCGGCCGCGGCACGTTTCCGCGTAGTTTGCGCCATGCAAGACGTGACCAAGCTTCGCGAGCTGGCCAACGCCAAAGAGCGATTTCTGAGCATCGCCGCGCACGAGCTGCGCTCGCCGATCGCCAATCTCTCCGCCACTAGCTCGATGGTCGAAGTCGATCCGACGCAGCTCGAAGACCCGAAGCGGCGAGGCGAGCTGTTCAACCGCATTCGCCGACAGGTCGGCCGGCTGCAAAAACTGGTCGACGAGCTGCTTCAGTCGGCCCGCAGCGGCAGCGCGCAGCTGTCGCTCAACTTGGAACCGGTCGACGTCAAGCAGCTGTGCCTCGAGATGATCAATCAGTGTCGGTCCTCGGCCGGTTCGATCGAGTTCGAGTTTTCCGCCGACCCGGAGTCGCTTTGCGGCCATTATGATCTCGACCGAATCGGGCAGGTGATCACCAATCTTTTGAACAACGCCGTTCGTTACAGTCCTTCTGGCGGCGCGATTCAGGTGCGCTTGCGGCGATCCGGTGGAAACGTGCGACTCGAGATTGAAGATCATGGAATCGGCGTGCCGACCGATTGTCTCGGTCGACTGTTCATGCCCTTCTTTCGCGCGCCCAATGCGATCGCCAACAACCAGGCCGGCCTCGGTCTCGGTCTTTACATCACCGCGCAAATTGTCGGACATCATGGCGGGACGGTCAGCGTCCATTCCCTAGAGGGGTCTGGCTCTACCTTCACCATCGAGCTTCCGCTTCTCGAGTCCGCGCCGGCGGGCAGTAGATAATCGCTGGCGCTCGGCTTATCATTCATCATCGTGAGCTCGTCCTCGCCCATTCAGACCCTCACGCCAGAGGAGATCTCGCGCTTTCTCATGCGCAGCCGGCGGGATCGTCCCGATGCGGCGGATACCGACGACACTTCTCCGCTTTCCGCCGCGGGCCGCCTCGATGCTCGCTTCGATCATCGCTTCGACATCCGCCTCGACGAACATCTGCGTGAAGTATTGCTGCGCGCCGACGGGCTAGTTCCGTCCGAAGGCGGCGCCATCCTTCTCGACGATCCGCGATCCAAGCGAATGGGTCAGCACCGGCTCACCGTGATCGGCCGCTTCGGCATGATGGATCAACGCTGCGCGCTCGGCGCGCGACTACCGGCCTACGAAGGTTTCGAAGGAACCATCTATCGTCAGGGCGTTCCGCTGGCCACTGCCGACGTGATCGGCGTGCCGGTGGTGATCGGGAAATCGATCTGCGGCGTGCTCGAGCTATGGGGAAGGCGCGCAGATCCCATCGTCCCGCCGGTCGTCCCGCCGGTCGTCGAGAAAGATAAGGCCGACCCGATCGATACGCGCCTTCGTTACACGCCGCGGGACCTCGAAATCCTGCGCATCTTTGCCGCGTACATTTCGTCGTCGATCCAAAACGCGCTCGATGCACTCTACGCGCGCGAGCTCACCCGCCGCGACAATCTCACCGGGCTCTACAACGATCGCTTTTTGCACGACCGTCTCACCGACGAGATCGAGCGCGCCGAGAGCTATCACGCGCCCTACAACGGGCCGCAGGTTTCACTCCTCTTCCTCGATCTCGATGACTTCAAACATGTAAACGATCAATACGGTCATCTGGCCGGCAGCCGCACGCTGCGCGAGCTCGCCCCAGTTCTCCAGTCGAATCTGCCGCAGCGAGCGATCTGCGCGCGCTATGGCGGCGACGAGTTCGTGGCGATTCTCCCTGACACCTCGAGCGGCGCGGCGCATGAGCTGGCCGAATCATTAAGACTCAGCATCGCGCAAGCCAAGCTCCTCACCGGCACCGACGACTTGCTCCCTGCATCAGTGCGCGCGCAAGGAATTCACGTCACCTGTTCTATTGGAGTTGCCAACTACCACGATCACGTCAGCCCTTTTGGCTCCATTGATCGCCGGCAGAATGCCCTGCTTCACCTGGCCGACGCGGCCATGTACGCCGCTAAATCCAAGGGGAAAAATCGCGTCGAGCTGGCGCCGCCTGAAGATTGAACCGTCTCGCCTCCGATGCAGGAAGTCGGATGT
>PLXG01000450.1 GCA_003153195.1 Myxococcales bacterium | reverse complement strand
AAAGCCGATGTGCTCGCCGCGGGCGGACGTCCGCTCCAAATCCCCGCTGTTGGACATGAGCCGGTCGCGGATCCAGATGGACCCGTCGTCTGGTCGGTCCAGCAGCCCGAGCAGATAGAGCAGCGTGCTCTTGCCGGAGCCGGACGGGCCGAGGATGGCGAGCGCTTCGCCTTCTTGCAGGGTGAGATTGACGTCGCGCAGCACCGAAAGCTCGCCGCTGCGCGTGGGATAACTCTTGGAGAGATTTTGCAGGATCAGGCTCATGCGGGTTATTGTATACCGCCGCTTGCGGCTTAGCGCTCGCAAAACGCCAAGCGAACGCTAAGCCGCAAGCGGCGATTGCAACAGACGCGTGATCGTCTCCCCCGCCTGCCCGCCGCCGTAGAGATGGGCCGGCGCCGAGCGAATCTTCTTGTCGCGCAGCGAAGCGAGTACGCCCGCCTCGATCGTATCGGCATCGATCGGCGGCACCAGTCGGTTCCAGCCGAGTTCGACGAGCTCGACCCATTCGGTCTCGTCGCGCAATGTCACGCAAGGGACACGATGGAAGAACGCCTCCTTTTGCACGCCGCCCGAATCGGTCGCGATCACCGACGCGTGCTTCTCCAGCATCACCATGTCGAGATAGCCGAGCGGATCGAGCAGACGCAGGTTCGGGCTGTACGAATCCAGAAGATTGGCGCGAGTCAAAGCGGCACGTGTGCGCGGGTGCAACGGCAACACCACCGGCACCTCCTCGGCGATCGCGTTCAGGCCGCCGAAGACGTCGCGCAGGCGCGCGGCCGTGTCGGTGTTCTCGGCACGGTGGATCGTCGCCAGCACGTACTGTTTTGATTCGAGGCCAAGTTTGCCTAGCGTGTCAGCCCGGGTGCGCGAGCCGAAATAGATCGCGGCATCGTACATGACATCGCCCACGAGAAAAATCTTATCCTCGGGGACCCCTTCGTGCCGCAGATTCTCGACGGCCGCCTCGGTCGGAGCGAAGAGCCACGTCGAAAGATGATCGGCAACGACGCGGTTGATCTCCTCGGGCATCTTGCGATTGAAGGAACGCAGCCCCGCCTCGACGTGAGCAACTGGGATGTGCAGCTTCGCAGCCGCCAGGGCACCGGCCAGGGTGGAGTTGGTGTCGCCGTAGATAATCAGCTTGTCGGGCTTGGTTTCGAGGAGGACTTTTTCGATCGCTTCAAGCATTCGGCCGGTCTGAGCGCCGTGCGCCCCGGAGCCGATGCCGAGATGGTAGGCGGGCGTGGGGATTTCAAGTTCCTGGAAGAAGACGTCGGACATGTTCTCGTCGTAGTGCTGGCCGGTGTGGACTAGGATTTCCTTGCAACCGGGCGTTTGCCTGAGCCAGCGCGACACGACCGCCGCCTTGATGAACTGCGGGCGAGCGCCGATGACGGTGACGATTTTCATGTGAGTCTCCTCCTTGAGACGAGCCGCGAGCGTAAACGACCGGGAAATCTGATTCTAAACCGGAAGCGCCGTGCGAATCAACGTCAGCCCATATTGCGCTTGCCAGGTTTGCGCCACTTGCGCACTTGCGCTTGTCTCAGAAACCGGCTTTGGGTTATGATCCGGATGCGGCAGCGCGAGCGCCAAACGAACAGGGCGAATCATGCGAACGATCATTTTCGATTTCGGCAACGTCGTCGGTTTCTTCGATCACGGCCAAACCCTGGAAAAACTGCGGCCGTTCACAACGATGACGCCGGAGGAGATGTACGCCTCGGTCTACGATGGCGAGTTGGAGGATCGCTTCGAGCGCGGCTCCGTCGAACCGGGTGCGCTGTTGCAAGAAGTACACCAACTTTGGCAGCTGCGATGCGACATCGAGTTTCTGGAGAAGTCCATCGCTGATATCTTTTCGCCGAACGCCGAGGTGTGCGATTTGATCCCGAAACTGGCGCGCAACCACAAGATACTGCTCGGCAGCAACACGAACGCGATTCACTCGACACGTTTCCGGACACAGTTCGCGGCAGTGCTCAGTCATTTCGACGGGCTGGTCCTCTCCCACGAAATCGGCGTGCGCAAGCCGGACGCGGAATTCTTCCTGCACTGCCACACTCTGGCTAACGCCAAGCCGGCGGAGTGCGTGTTCGTGGACGATTTGACCGCGAACATCGCCGGCGCGCGCGGCATCGGCTTCCACGGCATCGTCTATCGGCCCAACGAAGGGTTGGCGGAACAGTTGCGGGCGCTCGGCGTGACGGTTTGACCACATCCATATAATTCCTGCAGGTGAACGATACAATTTATCTCACGCAAAGCCGCCAAGACGCAAAGAAATGTCATTCTGGACTACTTCGCGTCTTGGCGGCTTTGCGTGAGATTGAATTCGCGCGAGGCCATTCATGGACATCCTGAAAACCGCCGATCCCGATATCTGGCAAGCGATCACTCACGAAGCTCGCCGCCAGCAAGACGGGCTGGAGATGATCGCGTCCGAGAACTACACCAGCAGCGCCGTCATGGCTGCTCAGGGCTCGGTCCTCACGAACAAGTATGCCGAGGGNNGGCTGCGAGTTCGTCGATGTCGTCGAACGCCTGGCGCTGGAGCGCTTCTTGAAGCTCTTCGGCGGCGAGCGCGCCAATGTGCAGCCGCACTCCGGAGCGCAGGCGAACATGGCCGTCTACTTCGCGGCCCTGCAACATGGCGACACCATTCTTGCGATGGACCTCGCCCACGGCGGGCATCTGACGCACGGCATGCACCTGA
>PLXG01000006.1:3914-5688 GCA_003153195.1 Myxococcales bacterium | reverse complement strand
TGGACCGTGACGGCGAGCGGGCAGGGTGAGCGGCCCGGCAGGCGGAGGTCGATCGCGTGATACAGGCCAGGGCGGATGCGCTCGAGGTCCGCCCTCAGCGCGACGGCCTCCTCGTACGCGGCGAGCTGGCCGTGATAGCGCCGGCGCGAGCCGGCCAGCCGGTAGGAGCCTGGCGGCAGCGCGGGCTCGTCCAAACCGGCGTCGAGGAGGAGGGTGAGCCTCGAATCAAAACCTTCGGCGATCAGTCCCTTGAGCAGGCCCCTGGCGTACGAACCGACCCCGCGGCCCCCGCTCGGGCCTTGAAGCGGCCGCACGTCCAATAGCACCGACTGCCCGGTCGAGCTTCGGCTGCGGGATGGAATCACGAGTCGAGCCATCATAATTTGGCCGCCATGGAAGCCTTGGATATGGTCATCGTCGGCGGCTGCGGGCATGTCGGCCTGCCGCTGGCCCTTTCGCTTGCGGACTGCGGTTACAGGGTGGGCATCGACGACATCGATGCCAAAAAGGTCGCTTACGTCAAAGCCGGCAACGTCCCATTCCTGGAAAACGGCGCTGACGCATTGCTCAAGAAGCTTCTGCCCACCGGGCGGCTGGAGCTGGCATCCGACCCGAGCCTGGTCGAGAGCACCGACACGGTGATCCTCGTCATCGGCACACCGATCGACGAGTTCATGAACCCGTCGGTGCGCATCTTCGACAAGGTGCTGGACGAGCTGATGCCGCACCTGAAGAAGAGCACGATGATCGTGCTGCGGTCGACGGTTTTCCCGGGGACGACCGAGTCGGTCGAGCGCCGGCTCCGCGCGGCAGGCATCCAGGCCGATGTCGTCTTCTGCCCGGAGCGCATCGCCGAAGGGCACGCCCTGGAAGAGCTGCGCACGCTTCCGCAGCTGGTGGGGGCGACCTCCGATCGCGCGTTCAAGAAAGCCAGCGCCCTGTTCGAGCGGCTTGGCGTGACAGTGGTGCGCACAAGTCCGCTCGAAGCCGAGCTCGCCAAGCTGCTCACGAACACTTGGCGCTACATGAAGTTTGCGATCGCCAACCAGTTCTTCCAGATCGCGCATCGATCGGGCGTCGATTACAACAACGTGCTCGACGCCATCCGCCACGACTACCCGCGCGCAGCGGATCTTCCCGGCCCCGGGTTTGCTGCCGGCCCTTGCCTGCTGAAAGACACGATGCAGCTCTCGGCCTACACGCCGGACCACTTCCCGATGGGCCAGGCCGCAATGCAGATCAATGAGGGTCTACCCAACTACATCGTGGACACGCTCAACTCGCGAAAGCCTCTGCAGGGACGCACCGTGGGGATCCTTGGCATGGCGTTCAAGGGCGAGTCCGATGACCCACGTGCGTCGCTCAGCTACAAGGTGCGCAAGCTCGCCGCGTTCAAAGGCGCGCACGTGCTCTGCACCGACCCGTTCGTCGAAGACCCCTCATTCGACTCGCTCGAGAAGGTGTTGAGCGAATCAGACGTCCTCGTCATCGCCGCCCCGCACCGCGCCTATAAGAAGCTCGACCTCGCCGGTCGGGATGTCGTCGACATCTGGGGCATTACAGGACCCATCAGGTTATGAGAGGAAACCCGGATGGTTTCCTCTCATCGCGCGTGCAGCTGCGCTGCAGGCGCTGCTCTCCTTCCGGTATGCGGATGGGACTTTATTAGATTGTCTCTCCTCGCCACGAGCGGAAGACATTCAGGCACGCGGGTTAGACGGCCTGGCGATGCCAGGCCTACCTGCGACGCATGAAAGTCCTCGTCACCGGCGCC
>PLXG01000006.1:0-3840 GCA_003153195.1 Myxococcales bacterium | reverse complement strand
AAGTCCTCGTCACCGGCGCCGCCGGTTTCATTTGCGGTTACCTCGTCTCCGACCTCTTGCATGCCGGCCACGAGGTGGTCGGCGTCGACAATTACAGCAAGTACGGACCGGTGAGGCGCAGCTTCGACGGCGATCCGCGCTACCGGCTCGTCGAGGGCGACGCCAAGGATGCGGAGCTGCTGACCGAGCTCGCGGCAGATTGCGACCAGCTCGTCGCGGGAGCCGCAATGATCGGCGGCATCTCCTACTTTCACGAGTTCGCCTACGATCTGCTCGCCGAAAACGAGCGCATCACCGCGTCGACCTTCGACGCCGCGATCTGGGCATTCAAGAATCGCTCACTCAAAAAAATCAATGTCCTCAGCTCGAGCATGGTGTTCGAATCCACCACGGTTTTTCCCACGCCCGAATCAGCCGCGCGAAAGTCCCCTCCTCCACTCAGTACTTACGGATTTCAAAAGCTCGCCTGTGAATACTTCGCTCAGGGAGCGTATGAGCAGTACGGCCTGCCTCACACCGTGATTCGTCCCTTCAACTGCGTGGGGACCGGTGAAAAACGCGCGCTTTGCGATGCCGAGATTCTTTCCGGAAACGTGAAGCTCGCCATGAGCCACGTCGTGCCGGATCTGGTCCAGAAGATCATCAAGGGTCAGGATCCGTTGCACATCCTCGGATCCGGCGGTCAGGTCAGGCATTACACCTACGCGGGCGATCTCGCGCGCGGCATCCGGATCTGCATGGAACACCCGAAGGCCGTGAATGAGGACTTCAATCTTTCAACCCCGGTTTCGACCTCGGTACTTGAGCTGGCGGAGGCGATCTGGAAAAGGCTCCGGCCCGACCGGGAATTCCGTTACACGTCGGACGAGCCCTACAAGTACGACGTTCAGAAGCGAGTGCCGGATATTTCGAAGGCCAAAGAGCGGCTCGGATACGAAGCGGCGACTCCGCTCAATCGCGTCCTGGATGAAGTGATCCCGTGGATCGCCAAGCAGATCGAGCTGGGTGGGATTTGAGCGCGCCGATCGCGGTCGATATCATCATCCCGGTTTACAACGAGGGAAAAAATATCGGAACGGCCATCCAGCGGATCGCCGAGTCCGTGAAAATCCCTTTCCACCTGCACCTGGTTTACGACCTCGATGAGGATGACACTCTTTCGCCAGCCCGGGCGGCTTCCGAAAAATACGGGATCAAACTCAACCTCATCAAAAATAAGTTCGGACGAGGCGCGCTGAATGCCATGAAAACCGGCATCTCCTCCACTACCTCCGAATTCGTGGTGATCACCATGGCGGACCTCTCGGATCCCCCGGAAGTCATCAACTCGATGTATGACACCGCCCTTTCCACCCAGGCCGACGTAGTTTGCGGCTCAAGGTACATGCGGGGCGGCTCACAGATGGGCGGCCCCTTGGTCAAGCGAACGCTTTCGAAGTGGGCCGGTTTGAGTCTTCACTATCTGGCGAGAATTCCCACCCACGACGCCACCAACAGCTTCAAGCTTTACCGGCGAAAACTCTTCGACCACATTCAAATCGAGAGCAACGGCGGATTCGAGCTCGGGTTAGAGATGGTCGTGAAAGCCCATAATCGCGGGTTTTCCGTCCGAGAGGTCCCGACCAGCTGGCATGACCGAAGCGAGGGCGAATCACGCTTCAAACTGGTCGCCTGGCTCCCTTCTTATCTGAAATGGTACTTCCATGCCTTCGGCAGACTCCCGATCAAGCGCGCCGACTGAGGGGCGAGCGCTATTGAGCTGGCTCTGCTGGGCTCCGCTCCTGGTCATCTCGATCGCCCATGCGGCTTTCGTTTTCATCTACGCGACGGATGTTCCCCATCTGGATGAGTGGGAAGCGCTCGTGCCGAATGCCCTGGGGCGCGAACTGAACTTTCACTGGCTCTTTGCTTTTCACAACGAACATCGGATCGTCTGGACAAATTTACTCACCTGGCTTCTCTATCGCCTGGACGGCTGGAATCTGGCCTGGCAGATCCGGCTCAATTTCCTTATTTTTCTGGGGTTGATCGGGCTGCTCCTTCGATTGAAAAACCGGACCCTGGGACCTGCGCGATTTTCGGGCTTTCCGCTCTTCATGGCGTTTCTGGTTTCCACCATCGCTTGGCAGAATCACTCCTGGGGATTTCAGAGCCAGTTCCACTTCGTCCTGATCTTCACGATCACAGCCGTGATGCAGAGCAACCCCTGGCTCATGCTGCTGCTTCTGGTCTGCGGCATGTTCTCCCTATCTTGTGGCGTGCCCGCCGCACTCGCGGTCGTGATGGTGAGCGGACTCCGTACGGGCCGGTTCACCCGGATCGCCCCCGTCTGGGCGTNNCACTACGAAAAAAATCCTGGTCATCTCGCATTGACTCTGCCTTACATGACAGAATTCTGGAGCTACTTCTTCCGGCTGGTGGGCAAGGGTTTTGGATTTGTAAAACCGTTACCCGGCGAAATGATCGGAATGGCTGTTCTGGCGTTTTATGTTTACGTTTTGACCCGAGTCTTCAAGATGCACCGATCCAAGAACGCCATCGACGATTCCGTCTGGAGTTGGTTTGCGCTCATGACCGCGATACTCGCCATGCTAGCGACGATCAGCATGGGGCGCGCCCGATTCAATATTCTCGAATCCCGATATGCCGAGATCGCGTTTCTTCTGATTCCGGCGGTGGTTTGTCAGATCTATCTCCTGATACCCAACCGGGAAATGTTACGGACCACGATTCTAACCGGGGTTTTCGCATTGTCCGTCATCGGCTATTCGGATGAGTTTCAATTTGGAACTTACCGATGGGTGGCTCAACAAAGAACCGAAGACCTGAAATGCATCCGAGATTACTTCGCGGGAAGAAACGATGGGTCCTGCCCCGGCCAGTACCTGGGCCCGATTGGGGACCGCCTCGCGCGCGCGAAGCAGCTTCATGTGAGCTTCACGGATCCCTTGCCATAGAAAAACCCCCCATGCATGATCCCGCCATGCCCCCCGCCCGATCCAAGATGCCCTCCCCAGCGCTGGCCGCGCTCGCGGTTCTCGCGCTCTTCATTCTAATGATCCACCCTTTCGGCGAATACCCCGTCAACGATGACTGGACGTTTGCCTGGGTGGCCAAGCGTTTTGCNNGGACGTTCCGGTGGCGCCTTCGCTTTACGGACAGAGTCTTCTCGTCGCGCCTCTGATTCGGCTCTTTGGTTTTTCTCACCTCCTGCTTCGGGCGGTGACCTGGGTTCTGGCGGGCGTGATGGTTCTGACCTTGGACCGGATTCTGGCCCTCGCGTCGGTGCGGCCCGCTCTCCGGTTCGTCGCGCTCCTCCTGTTCCTCGTAAATCCAATGACTCTTCACCTCGCCAACTCGTTCATGACGGAATTTTACGGACTCACCTATCCTATGCTGGGCGCCTGGATCTGGTTTCGGGATCGCTCGATTCGCGAGCAGCGTGGAGACAGCGTGCTCCTCTCCTGGCCAGGCGCTCTCTTGCCCGCGGCGATCATCGGCGCCTCATTCTGGACCCGCCAGACCTGTGTGCTGGTTTTTCCCGCTCTGATCGCTTCGTCCTTCGGTCCCCGCTGGAAAGCTTCCGCACCCCGGCTTCTCGCGGCGGTCGCGCTTTTTTCCGCCATCGTTCTCGCTTACTTCCCCTGGTTCACGGCCCATCAGCCGCTCCGGGCGGAGTTTTCGAGTCCGCTGACGCATCTCTTGAGCTTTGATTTTCAGGATATCCTGCGCGGCTGGACGGCGTTCGCGTTTTACATGACGGCGTTTCTGCTGCCGCTGCTTTGGATCTTTACGCTCGAGGTCCTGTTTCAGCTCAAGCGCAAGCGTCATTATATTCTG
>PLXG01000209.1 GCA_003153195.1 Myxococcales bacterium | reverse complement strand
CGGAACATGTAGAGAGTGACCCAGTTCGCCAGGCCCGCGGCGATGAAATTCAGCATGATCGTCGTAATGACTTCATGGCTGCCGCGGCGGGCGCGGAGCCATCCAGCGATGAAACCCCAGAGACCGCCCGCAAGGAGTGCCGAGACTCCCGCCAAAACAGGCGCCACCGGCCAAGGGATATTCGGCAATAAGAGTCCGGTCGCGGTCGCCGCGAGAGCACCCATCGTGAGCTGGCCTTCGCCGCCGATGTTGAAGAGGCCCGCGCGAAACGCAAACGCTACCGACAATCCGGTGAAGAGAAGAGGCGTCGTATAAAACAGCGTCATGCCGAAATCGTAAGAAGTACCGAAAGCGCCTTTCACGAGCACCATGAAGACATGCCAGGGCTTCTCGCCAGTAGCGAGTGTCGTCAGGATGCCGACAACCAGGCCCGAGACGACCGCCACGAGCGGGCGCGCGAAATTTCTAATGCCGGATGGAAGTTTCAATGTCCGCCCCCCATCTTGAGTCCGAGGGTCTTTTCGTCCGTCTTGCCGCGCTCATACTCGGCCACGATGCGGCCCTCGTAAATCACGAGCACGCGGTCCGAAAGTGCGAGCACTTCGTCCAGCTCCGACGAAACCAGAAGTACTCCGGCGCCGGCCGTGCGTGCATCGAGGATCCGCTGATGAATGAACTCGATCGCGCCGATATCGACTCCGCGCGTGGGCTGGGCCGCGACGAGAAACCGCGGCTTACGAAAGAACTCGCGCGCGATAATGAGTTTTTGTTGATTGCCGCCTGAGAGACCTTTGGAAAGAACAGCCGGATCGCGCGGACGCACGTCGTATTCATCTACCGCTTTGCGGACCGAGGCGTCGATTTCCTTCCAACGCAGGAGCGGGCCCTTCGAAAAATCGGGCTCGCGTTGATGGCCGAGAAGGTAATTCTCCTCGACCGAACTTTCGAGCAGGAGCGCTTCATGATGGCGATCCTCCGGAACGAATCCGATGTTCAGGTCGCGGATCTTCTTTGTATCGAGATCTTGGGTCGGCTTTCCAAAAATACGGATCTCTCCCGAGAGCCTCTTGAGTTTCGACCAGATCGAAGGACGAATCACGCATTGCAAGAGCTCGCTCTGGCCGTTGCCTTCAACCCCGGCGATGCCGACCACTTCGCCGGAACGCACTGAAAAAGAGAGATCGCGAAGCGAGTCGCGGCCGCCCGGATTCTTCAAAGTCAGGCCCGAGCATTCAAAAACCNNNNCGGAAAACCGTCACGTGATCCGTGATCGACATCACTTCCTTGAGTTTGTGCGTGATGATGAGGATGGTCTTACCTTGATCGCGAAGCTGTCTCAGCGTGCGAAAGAGATCCTGCGTTTCTTGGGGTGTCAGCACCGCGGTCGGTTCGTCGAGAATGAGGAGGCGCGGATTGCGCGACAGAACCTTCGATATCTCGACGCGCTGCTGCTCCCCGACATTGAGATCGTCGACATGGCGATCAAGATCGACCTGCATGCCGAGGCCGGCGGCAAGTTCCCCGATCTCACGGCGCAGCGGCTCGAAATTCAATAGGCCCCGGCCCCAACGCGGATCGCCAAGCGCGATATTCTCGGCGACGGTGAGCGAGCCGATCAGCTTGAAGTGCTGATGCACCATACCAATGCCGGCATCGGCCGCGGCGCGCGGCGAGGAAAACGAAACCGTCTCGCCGTCCAGCACGATCTCGCCTTCATCGGGCGCGAGCAGCCCCGCCACGATATTCATCAGCGTCGATTTACCCGCGCCGTTCGGTCCGACCAGCCCGACGATACCGGCGTCGAGGTCGAGCGAGAGATCGGTCACCGCGATCACCTCGCCATACCAACGCGTGAGCCCCTTGGCCGAGACCAGGGCGCTCACGTGGTGCGCTCCTTCTCGGCGATCTGCGCGCGCAGCAGCACGGTTGCGGAAGCAGAGATGGCGAGCAGCGTTGGAATCGTCAACCAAATGGGAAGAATTCGATCGGACAGACCGCTGGGAACGCGAAACAGCGCATGCGCGAGTGCGTCGAAAAGATCGGGAAGCGAAAGGAGCTTGGGTAAGTACGATCGTGTGATGGGCGCGATGACCCTGCCGAGAATCCACGGCAGAAAGAGAGCGCCGGCTACCGTGGCCTGCGCGTAAGAGCGCGAGCGCGCCAGCGACGAGAGCGCAACGCTCACCAGACCATAGACGATCGCTTGGCTGACTCCGAAAGCGATGGCCCCGATGGGTAGGTAGACAAGCGATGTCATCTCATCGATGGTCTTTGCCAAGCTCGCGCGCATGAGTGCGACCAGAAATGTTGGCACGAACGAGACCGACAAAAGCAAGATCACCGCCGGAACCAGCTTGCCCACCAAATATTGATCGCGACTGAGTGGGCGCGAAAAATAAAATTGAAATGCGCCCGATCGGACATCTTCTGCGATGGCACTTCCACCGCAATAGATGGCGATGAATAGCGTGAGCAGCAGCGTTCCAAATGAGGATGTAGCGACTGAATAGCTGACGATGCCGGGGGCAGTGTAAGACTTGAGCGCCGTAACCGCCGCGCTTGGAATCACCGCCGACTGCAAGTAGGTGAGCACAGCTGCGACCGCGGCGACCAGGAGCGCGGCGACCATCAAGATCAGAATCCAACGCTGCTTGAGCGCGCTCGACAAACTGCGTTTGCATACCAACATCCATCGAGTGGACAGCTCGGTGTAACCGCCGCGATACGGTTGATAGCCGCGGTCGGCGATGGTCGCGCTTTTCTCCGAGGTAGATGGCGTGCTCACGTCGTACCTCCGGCCTCGTGCACCGCGCGTACGTAGGCGCTCTCGAGAGAGAGACGCCGCGGCTGAAGGTGACGCACCTGCAGTTTTCGTTCGTCGGCGCAGGAAAAAATCAGATCGGTGGACGCGTTCGCCGGTAGCTTCACCAATAAGAGCGTGTTCTCGCGATCGATGTGGCAGCCGCGCTGGCTGAGCAGGTTGGCCAGGATCTCTTCGCCGGTTTTGACGCGAACTTCGTAGATGTCCTCTTGCCCGGCAGCGCGCAGCTCGTCGATGCGTCCCGAGTAGATCACCGTGCCTTGGTGAAGCAAGATCGCGCGTTCGCAAGTCCGCTCGACGTCGTGAAGTAGATGTGAAGAGAGCACCACCGCGCAACCCGAACGCGACGGCAGCTCGGCGATCAGCGCCAACATCTCTTCGCGGCCTTCCGGATCGAGACCGTTGGTAGGTTCGTCGAGAAATAGCACCTTGGGATCGTGCACGATGGCTTGCGCCAACTTCACGCGCTGCTTCATACCGGTCGAATATCCATCGATGACTTGATAGCGCTTGTCGCCGAGCCCGACATATTCCAGCGACGAGTGCGCACGCTCGATCGCGTCGGCATGTGGCAATCCAGAAAGTTCGGCCGCGTAGCTGCACAGCTCCACTGCCGAGAGCCCGGTGATGGTTGCGTCGCGCTCGGGCATGTAACCGATGCGCGCACGAATGTTGGCTTGCGACGTCCGCGCGTCGTAGCCGAGCACCGTCGCCGCACCCTCGAAGGGGAGCAGTCCCAGCATCAAGCGGAGCAGGGTGGATTTGCCGGCGCCGTTCGGGCCGAGTAGCCCGACTCGCGTCATCGGCACCGAGAGTGAAATTCCCTTCAGCGCCTCTTTGCCGCCGCGATCGTATCGCTTGCGCACGTCGGCGAGCTCGAAAGCGAGTTCCATTCGCTGTTCGTTTACCACGTTCATCAACGGGCCAGCACTTCGATCTTCACCCGCGTGAACCCACGATCGATGAAGTCGAGCGCGGAAGCGGCGGCGTAGCTCAAGTCGATGATGCGACCTTTTCCATACGGTCCGCGATCGTTGATGCGCACGGCAACTTGTCTGCCATTGGCCAAGTTGGTCACGCGTACTTGAGTCCCGAGTGGCAGCTTTCGATGGGCCGCGGTGAACGCGTGCATGTCGAAGCGCTCACCGGAGGCAGTCGGGCCGCCCTGTTCTTCCTTGCCGTACCAAGAGGCCATTCCCTCTTCGGCCTGTCCGATCACTAAGATGGTGGAGACGTCGACGATCTTGGAGCGCGGTGGAGCGCCGGCGCAGCCGAACAGTAATAGGATGGAGGCAAAAGAGCACAGCGCAAATGGTTGGCTCTTTAGGTCGAGCGCGCGCTTTGGCGATCTCATTTTCCGCTCGCGCTGGCCAACGCCTTTTGCCGCAGCTCATGTCCGGTCGCGCCCGGGCCGAGCGATGTTCGTCGAGCCTGGCCGTGACCTTTGCCGAGAATGTCCCGCAAGTAGGCGTCGAGCTCGAAGGTATCGGAGTGCTCTTTGGTGTGGCACTGATCGGCGCAGAAGCTGCTCGCCGGCGAACGAATCATCGACTGGGGATCTTCCAATCCCGCTTCGGCTACATGTTTCGACCCGGGCCCGTGACAAACTTCGCACTGCACGTTGACCAAGCCCGCCTTCTCAACGGTGGCCAGCGTCGGCCCGCCCGGTTGGGAAAGCCCGGTCACGTGACAGCCGATGCAATCATAATTGTACTGTTTGTCGACCGAGGTAAGCGCCTTCCATGCGCCGGCGTGAACCGTGCTTTTCCAAAATGCGACCGCCTCTTTGTGACACTTTTCGCAGGCAGCCATTCCCACATAGCTCGATTGTCCGGGCGCAGGTGCCATCGGTGCTACGCGTTGCGCCGCTTGTAAGTTGGCCTGCCCGATGTCGCGATCGAGCTTTTGCAATCGTTCCGCCACCGTCGTGTCGCGCGGTACGCTGCGCTTCACTGGCGTAAGCGCATAAGTGAAGTAACTCGACTGAGGCGGCGTGGGATGCGAGGTCAAAAGGCGCGTTCGCTCGGTGCGCATGTTTGCCAGTGCGGCCGTGCGCGCGTTCACGAACGCTGCATCAGCATGCGGATCGCTCTTCCATTTCAGGAGCTGCAGCTCGAGCAGCGCGATCTTCCGCTGTAGTCGTTCGGCCGCGGCGCGCTGTGCCTCTTCGCCGGCGAATGGACGAAGCTCGAAGTTTCCGTCGATGACATGCAGCTCGACAACGGCCACGCGCTGTCCCTGATCGGCGGGCGCCACCAAATATCCACTGCCTGCCGGTGCCGCCTCAGGCATTCCTTCGCCCACCTCTGCGCCGACGATGCCGAACGAAATTCCCGGTACTGCCGACATCAGCGCGTGTGCTTTGGCGCGTGGCATCGCCATGAGTGCGACGATCACTCGCGCGCCTTGCGACTTGAGCGCGCCTACCGTACTTCGCGCCGCGACATCGTTCGCGCCGGCTGAATCGACCACGCTGAATACGCCCACCTTCACGCCCTGAATTTCGTGAATACGAAACGCTCCCGCCTTTTCATTCACATCGGCGTGCGAATAGATCTCCGAAAGCGCCGCTGCTTTGAGATCGGCTTGCGCTTTTTTCTGCGCCGATTTTGTTTCTGGATCGTAGCGCAGGCTTCCGGCGTCGACCCACAGCGCACCCTGGGCCAAGGTGGCGATGCGCGCCACGTCACCCAGCGGATCGGAATTGCATCCGCACGGCTCGGTGGTGCCTTTGATCTCTGCGGTGGCGACGATTCGGACCACCGCCTCTTTCGTGTTTCGATTTTGTTCCGCCGACTTCAGATTCGGTGCGCCTTGGCTACGGGTGCAGCCCATGATAAGGAGGCAAAGAGCGAAGGCTCGGTTCACGCGGACTAGTTTAACACCCTGCTTCGGAATTGTAATAGATTGAAATGAATGATCTTTTGATTCGCCTTGACAACCGTACCCCAGCCGAATAAGTTTCCCGCTCCTTAATGGAGGCAGTTCGATGTCCGTGAAGTTGCGGCTCTCCCGTGTGGGCGCCAAGAAAAATCCGTTTTACCGCGTAGTTGTGACCGACTCGCGCAACCCCCGCGATGGCAAGTTCATCGAGCACATCGGCGTTTACGATCCGACCCGCACTCCGGTCGAAATTCGTTTCGACATGGATCGCGTGAACTACTGGCTATCGAAGGGCGCAACCCCGTCGGAGACGGTGGGCCAGCTCCTCGATCGCGCGCAGCAAGCCGACACCGCCGCGTAGCACTCATGAAGGACCTCATCTCGTATATCGCGCGAGCACTGGTTGATCATCCCGACTCGGTCGAAGTGATCGAAGACGGTGACAATCTTACGCTGCGTGTGGCGCAAGACGATGTCGGCAAGGTCATCGGCCGACAAGGTCGCACCGCGCGCGCAATGAGATCGCTGCTTCAGGCTGCTTCCACCAAAGCGCGACGCCGCGTGATGCTCGAAATCACCGAGTAGAACGAATTGGCCGGGTAGCTTTCGTCGTACGTCCTCGCTTGGTCGGTCACATACTCAGAAGTATGCTCCCTCCCGCGCTCCGGGCGTGCGCCAAAATCTCCTCCGGCCAATTCGTTCTACTAATTGAGAGGAAATCTGATTGGCGATTGATCTGATCAAGATCGGGTATGTCGCTCGTGCGCACGGCATTCGTGGCGCGCTCAGAGTCCACGCGTCCGAGAATCTGTCGTCGCTGAAGCAGGTGTATATCGGTGGCGAGTTGCGCAAGATTCGCCGAATTCAACCGGAGAAGGATGACTATCTGGTCGAGCTCGACGGCCTTTCCGATCGCAATCAAGCCGAGCTTCTGCGCGGTGCCTCGGTCGAAATCGAGCGCAAAGATCTGCCGCCGGCCGACGAGGACGAAGTCTACGTGTCCGATCTGATCGGCTGCAATGTTTTCACTACGCAGGGCGAATCGCTGGGCAGCGTCAAAGAGACGTTTCATTCTGGCGCGCACGAAATGTTGGTGGTCACAGGCGCGCACGAATTCATGCTGCCGTTTGTCGAACCGATCATCACGGAGGTAGATGTCGCCGGTCGCCGCATCATCTGCGATCCGCCGGTCGGACTGGTCAACCTCGACGATGCGGACAAGTGATGCAGTTCGAAGTCATCTCACTTTTTCCGGAGATGTTCAGCTCTGTGCTGGACGCGAGCCTTCTGGGAAAAGCGGTCAAGAGCGGCGCGCTCGGCGTGCAATTCACCGATCTGCGTCGGTTTGGTTTGGGTGCGCATCAGTCGGTCGACGATACGCCCTACGGCGGCGGCGCTGGCATGGTGCTTCGGCCGGAGCCAATCATCTCCGCCATCGAGTCGATCGAAGATGCGCGCGGAAAGGCGCGCAAGATTCTGCTCACTCCGACGGGGAATTCGCTCACGCAGGAAAATGTCAGACGCTTGGCCGCCGAGCCTCGCATCATGCTCATCTGTGGACGCTACGAAGGATTCGACGCGCGCATTCGCAACTTCGTCGACGAGGAGATCTCCATCGGCGACTTCGTACTTTCGGGCGGCGAGCTCGGCGCGATGATCGTCATCGACGCGATCTCACGCCATCTTCCCGGCGTGCTCGGCAACGCCGCTTCGACGACTGAAGAGAGCTTTGAAACCGGCCTCCTCGAATATCCGCAGTTCACTCGTCCGCCGGCCTTCCGCGATCTGACGGTGCCCGAAGTTTTACTTTCCGGAAATCACGAGCGCATTCGAAAATGGCGGCGGCGTGAGTCGCTGATTCGCACGCGCACCCATCGCCCCGATCTGTTTGCGCGCATTACACTCAGCGACGAAGATCGCAAATTGCTCGACGCGCCGAGCGAGAGCGAAAAGTGAATCCCGCGCAGACTTGGGTCGCGCTGGTGCACCATCCGGTTTACGACAAACATCGTAAGATCGTAGCGACTGCGCTCACCAACCTCGACCTGCACGACATCGCGCGCTCGAGTCGAACCTATGGGCTGGCGGGATTTTTCATCGTCCATCCGGTAGAGGCGCAACGTCAGCTGGCCGAGCGCATCGCTTCTCACTGGCGGGAGGAGGGTGCCGCAAAGAACGACTTTCGGCGCCAAGCGATCGACCGAGTTCGGGTGGTCTCAACCCTGGTCGAGGCCCGCAAAGAGATTGAAACTGCCACCGGTGCGGTCCCCTACTTGATTGCGACCAGCGCGAAAAACTATGAGAAATCAGTTGATTACAATATGTCTTGCGAAGGTCC
>PLXG01000280.1 GCA_003153195.1 Myxococcales bacterium | reverse complement strand
CGGCATTCCGCAAATTTCCACCGGCGATATGTTGCGCGCGGCCCGTCGTGAAGGCACACCGCTTGGCAAAAAGGCCGAGGGATTCATGAACGCCGGCCAGCTGGTCCCGGACGAAGTGGTGATCGGTCTGGTCGAAGAGCGGCTCAAGCTCGCCGACACGCAAGCCGGCTTCATTCTCGATGGATTTCCGCGTACCATCGCGCAGGCTGAAGCGCTGGACGCGGTGCTCAATCGTCTCGGACGCACCAGCTTGGCCATCGTCGACGTTTCGGTTCCACAGGCGATTTTGACCGAGCGGCTTTCCGGCCGACTTTCGTGCCCGAAGGATGGCTCGTCTTATCATCTGAAGTTCACGCCGCCCAAAAACGCCAACGTATGTGACAAGTGCGGCGGCGAGCTCATCACTCGCGCCGACGATCGCTTAGAGGCGATTGAGCAGCGACTCAAGGAGTACAGCTCCAAGACCGCGCCGCTGGTCGACTTCTACGGAAAATCGGGCAGACTGAAAAAGGTGGACGGAGTGGGCGCGCTCGAAGAAGTGCTCGGCCGCATCGTCAAGCAGCTCGAGGGCTAGATGGCTATGGAAATTTTCGTCAAGACGCCGGGCGAGATCGCCAAAATGCGGGCGGTCAATGTGATCGTCGCCAAAGTCCTCGACGCTTGTGAAGCGGGTTGCAAAGCGGGCGCGACCACGTGGGATCTAAATGAGATCGCCGATGCCAGGATGAAAGAGCTCGGTGCCACGTCGGCATTCCTCGGTTATCACGGCTATCCGGCATCGCTTTGTACTTCAGTGAACGAAGTAGTGGTTCACGGAATTCCGCGCAAAGACGTGGTGCTCAAAGAGGGCGACATCATCGGCATCGACTTCGGCTGTTTTCTCGACGGCTATTGCGGCGATTCGGCGCGCACCATCGCCATCGGAAAAATCTCGCCCGCAGCGCAGAAGCTGATGGACGCCACGCGCGAGTCGCTGGAGTTGGCGATCGCGCAGTGCGTCCCAGGAAATCGTTTGCAAGACATCGGCTGGGCGGTGCAGTCGCATGTCGAGCCGCTCGGCTATTCGGTGGTGCGCAGCTTTGTCGGACATGGCATCGGCAAAGCGATGCACGAAGATCCGCAGGTACCGAATTACGGTTCGCCCGGTCGCGGACTGCGTCTCAAAGAGGGCTGGGTGCTGGCCATCGAGCCAATGGTGAACGCCGGCACACCCGAAGTCGAAGTGCTGGCCGATCGCTGGACCGCAGTCACAAAGGACCGCCGGCTGTCGGCGCATTTCGAACACTCAATCGCGATCACCGAAAACGGCCCGTTCGTCTTAAGCCGATTGTAACTCGCGTGGGCTACTATCTTCAGGCAGCGATCGGCAAAAGGATCGACGAAAGAATCTCGGCTCCCGACGGGCATGTGCGGATAGTCTCACTGTCGGACGAATTTTCGCTGGTTCCGATCACCGATGAGCTGTTTGATGCGCTTGGCGGAGGAGTGCCGGGGCCACACTTCGAAAAACTTTCGCCTGCCGTCGAGCAGTGGGTTAAGGAGTTGTCTCGCTTCGGACCCATCGCGTATGTCGAAGCGGAATTTTCTGGCGGAGTGGGATCGCAAAGTGCGGTGGTCTACGACAGCGGCGCGGTCATCGTTCATCCGATTCACTCGACGGACGCGATCAACCAAGCGCTCCGACATTTGGGTGCGTCCAAAGGCGACGCGACGGACGAGTTCGAGGCGCTGGGACTTCCGATGCATCGGAACACTCGCGATTGGCGCTAGCCCCACAGCCGGATAGCACCATTGCGCTCGCAGATCAATTCGATCTGGGAATTTCTACTAACTCGATCATTGGCAGTACGTAGAGCCGCAGCCGATGAACTCTTCCGCTCCGCCGCTGCAATAGCCGCAGCATCCGCTCGGGTAGGTGAAGCGGCCGTCGACGGGCGTGTAGTTACACACGCCGTTGCTGCACGTGCCTTGGGTCTGGTAGCACGGGCTGCCGGTCGTGCAGACCGCGCCCTCGCAGGTGCACGTGCCATTCGAGCAGCTGCCGACACAGGTTTCGTCCACGTAGTCCTGCGCGCACATTCCGATTTCGCAACGGTCCGCCGAATAAGTGCGCAACGTCTTCGAGTCGGTGCAGATAGGAGCGCGCGACGACATACCGCAGGCGCTCCCGTCTTGGACCTGGACCGGCAAGCACACGCCGGCGCTGCACTCTTGACCGCTCGTACACACCGAAGCCGCGCCACACGGAGTGTAGTCGGCGAGCGGTACCGATTTGCAGGTTCCAGTTTGGCAGACATTTTGAGTGCATACGGTTCCGGCGCCACAAGTGGTGCCGTCGACGATCGGAACTGCTTTGCATTGTCCCGACTGACAAAGACTTTGTGTGCAAGCGGTGGCACTGGCACACACCGCGCCATCATTACCGGACGAATGGCTGCACTGGCCGCGCACGCAGCTGTCGACGGTGCAGGGCTTGCCGTCGTCGCAATTGGGACAAAGGTTGACGCATGCGTGGCTCTGGCAAACTTCGGCTATCGCGCAGTCTGTGTCGACACGGCAACCGTCTTTGCATTTCCGCGAACTGGTATCGCAGTAGCGTCCGAGGTTGCATAGGGAATCGCTGGTACAGCCGACGACGCAGGTGGTGGTGGAGAGATCGCAGTAAGATTCGATCGGACAAGGACAGCTAGTCGGGACATCTTGGCATTGGCCCTGGACGCACACCTGGTTTTCGCCGCAGGCGCAAATGGGCGCCAGATCCGGCGCGCTCGCTGCCAAGTCAACGCTTAGATCGGCTGCCGAGCTCAGATCGGACGTCGCGTTCGCATCTGGGCTCGTCGACACCCCGAGCGGGCCGGTAGGCGTGGGAGTAGAGGGCCCCTGACAGGCGGCGAGGCCGAGTATCACAAGTACGAACCGAGCCGTTTGCATATGGGCCTCCGCGGTGTACGTACGGAGCGGAGGGACATATGTGTTAAGCGAACACAATGCCCTGAATACAACCCGGTTTCGGAAGGATGCCCGTGCCCTCTGTGATGGGAGGAATCACTCAGGGGATTTGCGATACTACAGTCCGCGCACCGTCCTGAAGCCGACGAGGTTGCCAGGGAGTGCGGGTTTCTTGCTGCTGCGCGAAGCATTTCGCAGCGAACTGGCGTCATTGTACCAATCCCCTCCTCGGGTGACGCGCGACGTTCCTGACGAGGGGCCGTGCGGATCGGTCGCATCGTCCGGATTGAGGGTCGGGTCGTAGTAGGTCTTCGAATACCAATCCCAACACCACTCATCGACGTTGCCGGTCATGTCGTACAGCCCGTAAGCATTCGCTGCATAGCTTCCAACCGGAACCGAGCTGGTCCTCTCCAAAAAACAATATCCGGCCGGGTCGGGCACGGTGGCTCCGTACATGCTGCATGGATCCGATCCACTTTGGATGTCGAACGCAACGTGCGACGTTGTCGAGGAGTAGGCCGCCTGCGCAAATCCGATAGTGTCTCCCAACGGAAAGCGGAGGTCCGCTTGTCCCCCGCGCGCCGCGCGCTCCCACTCGGCTTCGGTCGGCAAACGATATCCCGACGCGGTCCAATCGACCATCGCGTCGGTCAAGGCGACGTCGCCGCTGCGAAAGACGGTGGTGTGAGCCGCGTCGGTAAAATAGAACGGGCCTAGGCCCTCTTTCTCACTTCGGGCGTTGCACCACTTGACCACGCTGAACCAGTTGATGGTCGCTACCGGATTGCTGCTACCGCCAGACGGTGTACTGTCGAATGCGTATCCGCGCGCGATGGTTCCGGCGTCGCTTGCGACTTCACTCCATAGCGAATTGGTCACCAAGTTCGTATCCATGTAATAGCTGCTGCTGATCGCAACCGGATGCGAACTCTCGTCCTTGTAACCATTTCCGTCGCTGACATCGCCCATCACAAAAGAGCCCGCGGGGATGAGCTGCATATTGGTTGGAGGTGGCGCGGGATTGCTAGATGCTTCCAGCGAAGCATCGGCAGGCGTGATTGCTCCATCGGTTGGATTCGCTGTCGGCGGTCCACCGAGTGCGGCATCGGACGCGGCGTCGAGCATCGGTTGTGCACCATCTCCCGAGTTGCCGGCAGAAACGGACGAAGGTTGGCAGGCGGCCAAGCCGACGGGAACGACCAAGCTGACGAAGAGGGCCCAGCGCATGGTTCGAAAAGAGTGCAAATCAAACACCATCTAATCGTGGCATTCTTTCCGTGGACTTAGCCAAGCTTCGATGGAAGGACGGGCTTCGGTCTGGAGACAAAAGTGTCCCCTCCCAATGAATCTTTGCGAGAGGTTGGTTCTTTTGGAATTATTTTTGCCGTCCACGTCGGCTTCGTTGCGCGCCAGGAAGGAATGAGGAACTCGCCGCAGTGAGAGGGCTTGCAACAATGGGGCACTGGATTACAGACGCTACTTTGCGGCGCAGTGATCCGACGAAAAGTCGGACCCAAGTAACAGATTCATGACTGCGGTCCGTATGTAGGCTGAAAGCACAGGCCGACTATCGCGATAATGCTCGCAGCCTTTGGCCCGTGCGCAGCCTGATTAGGAGACAACCGATGGGCATTCGAAATCTGATTCTCGGACTGGCGGTCATGTGCGCTGCGTGCGGCAATCCATCGAGCAGTAATCCCACAGCGCCGCCGATTTCGGATCGCACCATCGAATCAGCAACCAAGGCCGACGGCACTTGCCAGTACTCCTGCTCGAAGTACCACTATACCGCCAATCAATGTTGGGAGGGTTGGCAGTGCGATGCGGCGGGAAAGTGTCTAACATACAGCGGTACGCCGGGTGCACCGGACTCGTGCGCTCCTATCAAGCCCGCCTGCCAGCCAACCACCTGCGCCGCTCAGAAAACACAGTGCGGCTCACTCTCCGATGGCTGCGGCGCCACGCTTACGTGCGGAAAATGCCAAAGTGGTTCGAGCTGTCAAACTGGGCAGTGCGTTCAGGCGCTATCCGACTGCGCCTGTGATCCAGCGACCGGCGATTGCGATGGCCCCGATGGAGATGGCGACGCCGATGACATTTGCAAGTATCGATCGTGTGCCAGCGCTCCTAACGGCACCTCGTGCGGCACGGCCCGGGTCTGTTCGAGCGGTCAGTGCGTCAATTGCGCCGCCGGAGAAAGCTGCGTCCCCTCGAACACTTGCCGCACCGGCGTGCTTTCGTGCTCTTCCGGACCGGTTTGCATCGACAGCGGCGCTCGTCCCGACGGAACCGCATGCGGGACCGATCTCATTTGCACCCAAGGACAGTGCATCTCCAATTTGCCAGAGGGGCCTCTTCTCGGTAAGAGCGTCGCCATCTCTGCACACTGCTGGTCGGCGTGGGAGCCTTGCGACGGACCCCAGCAGGCCGCGGGGCCGATCTCCTTCGATACGACGCAGGCGGTCATGCATTTTGATTTCGAGCTCAGTGGCGGCGACGTCTCCGGAGTGCTGTCCGGAATCGATCTGCCATTTACGATTGGTTGGTTTCATCCGACCTACCCGATTCGCGCTGCGATGAACCCGCCGCTTTCGGCCAACGGTGGAACCACTGTCAGCGGATCGACGCCCAACTACACAAACGATAACCTGTCGGTTCAGCTCCAGTCGTTCGCGGTCACGCCGCCACAGAACTACTTGTCTCTGAAAGCTCTCTTCCTCAACGTTCCCGACCCGGTTCCAGAAAGCGGTTGGGATAACTGTAGCCAGACGACCGAAGTCGAGTGCGACGGGGACTACACTTTCTAAGCGAAACCGATGTGCCTTCGAACCCGCGCGTTCGCCAAGGGCGCTCATCAACCCGATGCGTAATACCAAGCCGAACAATAGTCGCTAGCGCCAGCTACTTCGGACAGGGCCGATCGTCTATAATACGCGTGAATGCAGAGGAGGCGAAAATCACGAACCGCGGCGCGCGCACTCGCTCGGAACGTTGAACGGACATATGCACGTGTTGCCGATCAGTTCCCTGATCTTTCGAAGGATGCGCTGATTCACATCTTAATTGGCCTCCTCCGCCCGATCGGGACCGGGCGCCGCTTTTTCCTGCGACGACGTACGGGCGGGCATGTCTTCTGACGAAGGATTCCTCGTTGAGCTTCTGACCGCGCTGCGGCAGGTAAAGCTGGAGGCCGTGTTCGTCGGGGGCACGGCCGCCGTACTGCAAGGCGCGCCGGTGATGACCCAAGACGTGGATCTTCTAGTCCGAGACATACGACTCAACCGCAAAAAACTGAAAGACCTGTGCCGCGTCATGCACCTCGCAGCGCTCGACGCGTCCATTTCCGCTGACATCTTTACGCTCGTGGGCGGGGCGGTGCCCATCGACATAATCTTCGGCTCACTGCCGGGAAAGCTCACCTTCGAAGCGGTTCGAGCGCGTGCGAGTGAAATCAAAATTGGCGGCGAGCGCGCCAAGACAGCTTCGCTCGATGACATCGTCCGATCCAAGGTCGCGGCAAATCGACCCAAAGACCGAGCGCAACTGACCGTCTTGCGCGACACGATTCGCGTGAAAAAGAAACTCTCCGACTAACCTGTTGATTTGAGGCGGCGGGAGAAGCCGCTCATGAAAGGTACTCCTTGCCGATGCTGTTGAGCGACAGGCGCTGCGGCCTGGGCGTGTGCCGCGTCGCCACAAGAAAGCCAGTTAAGAAATTTTTTTCATCAGCCGTCGCGACGGTGGGGCGCGACCAGCCGCCGAGGAAAACCTCCGTATTACACAGACCCGAACGCCTCTCAAATCGATGCGCGCCTCTTTTATTTGGCCTGCAGTCGATCGGTTGCGACAACATTGTCAGGTGTGTTATGGGACCGCGCATGAAGCCGGTGCTTTTCGTAGCGTGCGTATTTCTACTTGGATGCGGTGGCGATTCGTCGTCAAGTAGTGGAACGTGCAAACCGAGCTGCTCTATTTCATTCAATGGAGCAGCCAGTGGGGAGTTCGCTTGTACGTCGAGTATCTCTTACATCTCCGACGACAAGAGCACCAACGTTGGACTATCCGTGGGAACTAGCTCCTCAACCCCTTCGGTCGACCTCATTGCGGGTTTCGGAGCATGGCGANNGATCGCCGGCGCCGTGCTCAGCAACCTCATTAAGTCTGGTATGCCGGTGACCGAAACATGGACTGGCGCCGACATGCCTCCAGCGGGCGACGGTCCATCGACAATTACAGTACCAAACACAAGCGGCAGCGGCGGATGGAAGGCGTCCTCAGTTTCCGCTGATGGTAGTGCTGGTGTTGGGAGCTTCACGCTGAATCTCACCGTAGGCGAGCTTTCTCCTGTTCACGATGTCGGCTATTGCGGGAGTGGAATGCTCACCGCAACACTCCCTGCCTACGGTGGGGCGACCGGCTCCGTCGCGCTGACAGCTACTTTCTAAACTGCATTCGCTAGTACCGGAAACGCGTGCTGTCATTTTCTTGATGATCAGCCGCAGCTGAGAATAAGGCTCGTTTCTCACAGACGAATTTTACTAGCGGCGATGCTCGATGTGAGCACCCTTCGTACTCGCACCTCCGTTTCTCGCAGCAAAGTTTGATCGCGAACGCAATTCGCTTCAAGAGCCCGCGAACGGCACCACCTTCGATTTGCGAATCTTCGGATCGCGCGTCACCAGCGGAATGCGATGCACCAAGCTGGTGGCGCAGATGATTTCATCGGCGGCGTCGCCACGAAAATCCAAAAGCGGAACCGCGCGCGCGATGTCGAGCGTGACCGGCCAGGTGTGAATGCGCGCCAAAGTGCGCGTCAGCGTCGCGTCATCGAGATCGAGCTCGAGCTGTCCGAGCTCGGTCAGCTTGGCGATCTCCCACAGCACAATATCGGAGATGCACCACTCATCGCCGGCCAGTAGCTTTTCTTCCTTGGCGTTGAGCTCGCCCGCGAGCGCGCGCAACAAGATGTGCGTATCGAGGTTGAGCATCAGTCCTCACCGCTCGAAAACAGCGTTCCTTGAATGTCGATCTTTTCGCGCATCGATCCGATCAGCTCCGCGCTCGTCGCTGCGACTGGAAAAAGTGTGGCCACCGGACGGCCGTGCTTCGTGATAAGAATCCCCTCGGAGTCGACGCGATCCAAGATGGAGAGGCACTGCTGTTTGAACTGCGCGGCAGGAATCTTTCGCATGGGCCTGAGGCTAAATACGTCCACAAAAAGTGTCCACAAATTTTCGCCTCGATCGTAAAGCGAAGTAAAAACAGCAAGATAGTGTCGTTTTATTTTTGCTTGCGGACACCCACCTCGCGCTGTATAAGTTGCGGCCTCCTTGGGAAAGGTCCTGAGGACACGTATTCGGAAGGGAAATCATGAAGGTTCGCGCTTCGGTAAAGAAAATCTGTGACCGCTGTAAGATGGTTCGGCGCAAGGGCGTCGTACGCGTCATCTGCAGCAATCCTAAACACAAGCAGAGGCAGGGATAATGGCGCGCATTTCTGGCGTCGATCTTCCGCGCAACAANNAAATCGCGCTCACGTACATCTACGGAATCGGCAAGAAGAAGTCGCAGCAGGTGCTCGCCAAGGCGAACGTCTCGCTCGACAAGCGGTCGGATGATCTCGACGAGAACGAGCTGCGCGCAATTCGCGACGCATTCGAAGCGCTCGAGATCAAGGTCGAGGGCGATCTTCGCCGCGACACCTCGCTCAACATCAAGCGTTTGATGGATCTCGGTTGCTACCGAGGCCTTCGTCACCGTAAGGGACTGCCAGTTCGCGGTCAGCGTACTCACACCAACTCGCGCACTCGCAAGGGCCCGCGCAAGGGTCAGATTCGTCGCGTCGCCGCGCCGAGTCCGGCGTAGTAGGGGACTAGAGCATGTCGAAAGTTGCCAAGAAAAAGACCAAGAAGAACGTCCAGAGCGGAATCGCTCACATTCAATCGACGTTCAACAACACCATCGTCACCATCACCGACGTGAGCGGCAATGTCGTCGCTTGGTCGTCGGCCGGCGTGCGCGGATTCAAAGGTTCGCGTAAGTCGACTCCGTTCGCGGCTCAGTTGGCGGCGGAAGATGCGGCCAAGAAGGCGATGGATCACGGAATGCGATCAATCTCGGTGTTCGTGAACGGCCCCGGTTCGGGTCGTGAATCGGCGCTGCGCGCACTTCAGGCGGCGGGATTCAAGATCACGCTCATTCGTGACGTCACTCCGATTCCACACAATGGTTGCCGACCGCCCAAGCGCCGTCGAGTTTGATCCGGCGAAGCGAACGAAGTGAGCTGAGTAGCCTCCGAGGCGGCGGGTGCCGCCGAGGATGCCCGACTAAGAAGGATGTAGATAATGGCTCGTTATACTGGACCCGTTTGTCGTCTTTGCCGTCGCGAAGACATGAAGCTCTTTCTGAAGGGCGATCGTTGTTACACCGACAAGTGCGGCTTCGAGCGCCGCGCGTACGCTCCCGGTCAGCATGGTGCGGCGCGCAAGCGCAAGGCGTCGAACTACGGCGAGCAGCTGCGTGAAAAGCAGAAGGTCAAGCGCATCTATGGCGTGGCCGAGCGTCAGTTCCGCGGCTACTACTACAAGGCTTCGCGCTTAAAGGGTGTCACCGGCGAGAACCTGCTGGTTCTCCTCGAGCGTCGCCTGGACAATATCGTCTACCGTCTTGGCTTCACCGCCGATCACGCGCAGGGACGTCAGCTCGTTCGCCATGGCCACTTCACGGTCAACGGCAAACGCGTCAACATTCCTTCGTACCTGGTTCGCGCCGGCGACGTGGTGGCCGTGTCGGAGAAATCAAAGAAGCTCAAGACCATCGAAGAGTCGCTCACCGGCGTCGATCGCCGCGGCGTTCCTCAATGGCTCGAGCTCGACAAAGAGAAGTTCACCGGACGCATCAAGGCGATGCCGTCGCGCGAAGACTTCACTCTGCCGATCCGCGAGCAGTTGATCGTCGAGCTCTACTCGAAGTAGTCGACGGAAAGAGTCGACAGTTAACAGTCGACAGTCAACGGTTTGAAACTCTCGACCGTCTGAAACTGTCGACTGTCGACCGTCAACTGTAGACCAGGAAATAAACAGGCCGGCTGTGCCGTGACCTGCTGGACTGCGAAAACAGTCCGTAAGTAAAACGAAGCAAAAGGAGAACGAAGAATGCCGACGACGAATCCTCAGGTTTACTCGAAGAACTGGCGCGAGCTCATCCGTCCCCGACTCCTCGAGATCGACAAGGACACCCTTTCGAGCGGATACGGTCGCTTCAGCTGCGAGCCTCTCGAGCGCGGCTTCGGCACGACGATCGGCAACAGCCTTCGTCGCGTTCTCCTCTCCAGCATCCAAGGCGCGGCCATCACCGCCATCAAGATCGACGGCGCGATGCATGAGTTCCAGACTCTGCCGGACGTCGTCGAAGACGTGACCGACATCGTCCTCAACCTCAAAGAGGTTGTGGTCTCAATGGCAGACAACAAGCCCAAGGTCATCCGTCTCGACAAAGAGGGCGAAGGCAAAGTCACCGCCGGCGACATCACTGCTTCGGATGGCGTCACCATCTTGAATCCGAATCATCACATCGCGACGCTCTCGCGCGGCGGCAAGCTGCACATGGAGCTGATGGTGCAGATGGGCCGTGGCTACGTTCCGGCCGATCGCAACAAGACCGCCAACATGTCGGTCGGCACCATTCCGATCGACTCGCTGTTCGCGCCGGTCAAGAAGGTCAACTACACGGTCACGCATGCGCGCGTCGGACAGCAGACTGACTACGACAAGATTACCTTCGACGTGTGGACCAACGGCGCCGTTTCGCCGGAGGACGCCATCGCGTTCGCAGCCAAGATCCTCAAAGACCAGCTCACCATCTTCATCAACTTTGAAGAGACGGCCGAGCCGGTGGAAGAGACCGTTTCGGAAGAAGCGGCCAAGATGAACGAGAACCTCGACAAGTCTGTCGACGAGCTCGAGCTTTCGGTCCGTTCGGCCAACTNNTGCTCAAGACCAAGAACTTCGGTCGTAAGTCGTTGAAGGAAATCAAAGAGATCCTCGCCGAGATGGGCCTCACCTTGGGCATGAAGCTCGAGGGTTGGGTACCTCCGTCGATGCGCGGTAAGGCGTAAGAGTCGACAGTTAACAGTCGACAGTCGACGGTTTCAGAGTGTCGCTGCGAATCTTCGCAAACTTCCGAATCTTTGCTTCTTCCGACTCCGCAACTGTCGACTGTAGACCGTCGACTGTAGNNAGTTAACAGTCGACAGTCGACGGTTCGAATGAACAGATCGACTGAAGGCAGCTAGGGAAGAGTCATGAGGCATCAAAAAGCAGGTCGAAAATTCGGTCGGAAGTCGGCGCCTCGCAAGGCGATGATGTCGAATCTGATCAAGGCATTGATCGAAAACGAGCGGATCGAGACCACCGATCCGAAAGCGAAAGAGCTCAGGCGCTATGCTGAGCGTGCGATTGGCTGGGCCGGTTCGGTCGGCAATCTCGTTTCGTCCGAGAAGAAGGATCCGCAGGATCGCGCGAAGGTCGTGCACGCCATGCGTATGGCGGGCCGACTGGTGAAGCACAAGCCGGCGCTCATCAAGCTGTTCCAGGAGATCGGACCGCGCGTCGCGGGTCGTGCGGGTGGATACACTCGCATCATGAAGCTCCGCACTCGTCATGGAGATGCGGCGCCGATTTCGATCATCGAGCTGGTCGACCGTCAGGCGGAAGCCAAGGTCGAGACGCCCGCGTCCGAGGACAAGGGTGGTAAAGGAAAAAAGAAAGCGGCAACGCAGCAAGCTGCCGCTTCGACTGAGTCTGCGCCGGCCGCCAAAAAGCCGCGCAAGAAGAAGACTGAGTCGACGACTGAAGAATAGATCTTAGTTAGTTTGGAAAAGCCCCCTCGCTTTGAGGGGGCTTTTTTTTTGCCGAAAATTTGCCTGCGCCCGCGCGCCGAGCTTCAATTCGGCGAGTGGAACCCCTCATCTCGACATTTTTATCTCTCGCGTTTGTCTGCCTTCTTGCCGTGGTGCTGTTGCACCTCTTGGGTCGGCGAAATGTCCGACCCAAAGCCTCGCGATTGCGCGTGATCGAGCGACTGTCACTCGACCGCAGTCAGTCGGTCTTTCTGATCGAAGCGGCCGGGCGAATCCTACTCGTCGGTGCGGCCGAACGTGGGCTGAATGTTCTGGCCGAGCTCGATCGCACCGAAGCCGCGTCGGCGCAGGGCGAGATCACCGCCCTCACGCGTGAGCCGAAGGTGAGTGAGCGAATTCGGCGCATGCTGGGCGTGGCCGTCCAGTGAAAGATCCTGGGGGATTTCGCTCGTGATGAAGGAGTGGACGCCGCTTCTGCCATTCGTGCTGGTAGTGGCCACCAGCTTCATCAAGTTTTCGGTGGTGATTGCGATTTTGCGACGCGCGTTTGGATCTTCGGCGATTCCGCCCGCCAGCGTCGGCTTCGTGCTGGCGCTTCTGTTCGCACTGTTCGTGACGGCGCCCATCGGCGAGCAAGTTTGGAAGGATCAAAGCGCGATCGAGCCGGTGCGTACCTTTTTCATCAAGCACACCCCCGCACCAGAACGTCAGACATTTTTTGATTTACAGCGTCAACTTCGACCCGAATCTCAACGCGCCGGTGTGAGCGAGAGCGATCTGATGGTGCTCGCGCCCGCGTTCGCCACCGCCGAGCTCAAGGCCGCCTTTCGCATTGGCTTCCTGTTGTTCTTGCCATTTTTAGTGATCGAGCTGGTAGTGGCGACGGTACTTCATTCGGTAGGAATGTTTTCACTCTCGCCCGAAATGATCTCACTGCCGTTCAAGTTGCTGTTGTTCGTCCTCGCTGATGGCTGGCATCTTCTGATGCGCGGCATCGTCCTCAGCTTCACATGACCAGCGTGCTCACGTGACAGGTCCGCTCACATGAGCGCCAGCGACGCGCTTTCACAGCTCGTGCGTCTGGTGGTGATCCTTTCCGCGCCGGCGCTGGCGACCGTTCTGGTGGTGGGACTGCTCACTGGCATCTTCCAAACTGTGACTCAGATTCGCGAACGATCGATCTCTGCCGTACCCAAGCTCTTGGCCGCGGGGGCGGCGCTCGCGCTGAGCGCGTCGTGGATGAGCGGCAAGATCCTGGCGTTCTTTCATGCCGTGCTCGAAGCGGTGCCGCTGGTCGGAAAGTCATGATCCTCGATTCAGGTTTTGTGATGGCCGCCGCGAGAATCGCTCCCGTCGCTGCGCTCACGCCGGCTCTGGGCGAACGCTCGATCTGGGCGCGAGCAGTGGTCGCCGCCCTCTTGATCGCGCTGATCGGACCTTCCCTTCACTCGGTCGAGACGGCCGGGCTCCCGATCTTTCGCGAGCTCCTCATTGGCGGCGCGCTCGGTGTGGCAGCGTCGCTGCCGTTTTGGGCGGCTCGATCGGCGGGCGTGGTTCTTGGAGGCGGCTTGCGCCTAGGAACTGGTGCACTCGAAAGCGCCTACCTCCTTTTGGCGCTGGCGCTGTTCGCGGTCATCGATGGACCTCGGCTGACGGTGGTCGGCATCGCGCAGAGTTACAGCGCATTACCGGCTGGCACTTCCATTATGTCAGACAATGTCGTGGCGTTACTTTTTCGTGGCGGCGAGAAATTGTTTTTGAGCGCGGCGGCACTGTCCGCGCCTGCGCTGGCGGCGTTGCTGCTGGTGGATCTGTTCCGCGCGCTCATCGAACGTGCGCAACCGACGTTCGAGCGCGCCGTAGGCACGAGCGGGCTTCGCCTGCTGATCGGGCTTTGCGCACTGGCACTGGGCGTCCGCGCATTTGTGCCGGCCATCACATCTACCGGTTTTCTCGACCCAAAATCCTCCGTTTTGAACGCAATTGGGACTGCCGGGCACCAATAGGATGTGCCCATCCAAAAGAGCGCCTGTTGGTTCTCCTTGGTCTTTTCTCTGGTCGGCCCAATGAGCTTATCGGGCGCGGCGGAGTCTTCCAAGTCATCAAAAACAAAAGAGAATGTGGCCGATGACGATCCTAAGGCGCAGCCGCTTTCGACGGTAAAAGCCGAGCACGAAAAGAAAGCTCATCCGGTCCCACGCTTCAAGATCTGTTATCGGCGTCTTACGACCGCCAGCTTAGAAAAGGGCCAAGAGACCGATTTCAACGCCGTCGAGCTCGATTTCTATCCGGTCAGCAAGTACTTTCGTTTCGGTCTGCAGACCGTGCTCGGCTTCGCCGGCGACCAATATAATGAGTGGTTCTTCACCGCCGGGCTCGCCGCCGGCATTCAATATCCCGCGCGGGTAACCCCGTTTTTGGAAGGGCGCTTTGAAGCCGGCGTGATCGGGGCCGACGTACTCGGACAGTCGCTGGCAAGTTACCTCTACACCGGTGGCGTCGAGGGCGGGATCGAGCTTTACGTGGCGCGCCGCTATTATCTGACGCTGGCGCTCGGTTGGGCGCATCCGGTCTTCGGCGGGGTCGACATCGTCGCGCTGAAAGCCAATCCCACGCACATTCCAGCCATCACCGGGTTCGAGGACGATACCTTCACATTCAAGGTGGGCGTCGGATTGTGAGCCGCTTTCCCCCGTCGGAAAAACGTCTCAAACAGGCGAAGGCGCGCGGACAATTCGTACACAGCTCGATGCTGAGCGCCGCCGCTGCCATCATCGCGGCGACCATCGCAACGCGCGCCGTTTTCGATTCGTCGCGCGAGAGTTTTTCATCGTTCACCCGTGCGGTCTATTCGGGGTCGCTCGATCCGATCGAGGCGCTTTCGCAGGCAGAGCGACTGATCGTCCGGGCACTTTTGCCGGTGGCGCTGGCCGCGTTGGTAGCGGCGATGGCGGTAGGAGCTCTGCAGACGAAGGCTCAGCTGGCGCCGAGGGCGTTTGGGTTTCGCAAGGCGCTTCGGCGAAATCTGATCGGCTGGCCGGCGGGGATGGCGATCGCCCTCGCGTTTGCTTCGGAATTGCCCGCGCTCACCCGCATTGCGTCGATCGACAGCGCTTCGGCCGCGCTCACCTGGATCGCAGGGGTAGGTCCTTCGATGCTGGGAAAGTCTCTCCTTCTGCTGTCGATTTTCGGAATCGTCGACTGGCTGCTTGGTCGGGCGCAGGTCCGCAAGAGTTTATGGATGAGCCGAGACGAGATCGAGCGCGAGCGCCGTGAAGACGAAGTTTCGCTCGGGATCAAGGCCGAGCAGCGTCGACTAGGACGGGATCGCTCGAAGTAACTCCCACCTCGTGCTATTTTCAAGACCACCCGAGGACTAAGCCATGGTGAAAGTGCGAAAAGCGGTGATTCCTGCCGCGGGGCTGGGCACGCGATTTTTGCCGGCCACCAAATCGATTCCCAAAGAGATGCTTCCGATCGTCGACGTCCCCACTTTGCAACTGGTGGTGGAGGAGGCACTCGCCTCCGGAATCGAGGAGATCATTTTAGTTACTGGGCGCGGCAAAAGCGCCATCGAAGATCATTTCGATATCTCCTACGAGCTCGAGCACACGCTGCGCGAACGCGGCAAAAAAGAGATGCTGGCCAGTATCGAGCGGATCTCGCAGATGGTGCGCGTGATTTCGGTTCGACAAAAGGAGCCGCTCGGGCTCGGCCACGCGGTGTTGGTCGCGCGTCAGGCGGCCAATGATGAGCCGGTGGCGGTGATGCTGGGCGACGATTTGTACGACTGCGACCGGTGCGCGCGGCCGGCGATCGGTCAGCTCATCGACGCCTACGAAAAGCGCGGCGGCGCCGGAGTCATCGCGCTGCTCGAAGTTCCGGCCGGCCAAGAACATCTTTACGGCGTGGTGGCGGGAGATAGCGCGGGACCGGGAATGATGCGGGTCACCGACATGGTGGAGAAGCCAGCGCCGGGCACCGCTCCGAGTCGCATGTCGATCATGGGGCGATACGTGCTGCCGTCGGAAATCTGGCCGATTTTGGCGCAGACCAAGCCGGGAAAAAATGGTGAGATTCAGCTCACCGACGCGCTGAAGACGCTGGCCACCAAACATGGATGTTACGGGCTGGCGGTCGAGGGCGTGCGGCACGACGCCGGCGATCGCTTGGGCTACCTGCGCGCCAACCTTGCCTACGCGCTCAAACGCGACGATCTCAAACCCGGCCTGATCGCGATCATGAAGCAGCTACTCGAGGAGCACTCCGCTTAAGTGATCGCGCGGGTCGCAGTCTTTTCGCCCATCGGAAAGCCGCTCGATTATGAGGTGCCGGTGGCGCTGCGCCAGTCGATGTCCGTCGGCGCGCGGGTGTGGGTGCCACTCGGTCGGCGGTCGATCGAAGGCATCGTGCTGGCACTCGATCCGCCCGAATCCGCGTCGCCCGGCAAAAATGAATTCGATCGCGATCGACTGAAGCCGATTCATCAGATGGTCGAAGCGCCGCCGATTCGCGCCGATCTGGTGGAGCTTGGTAGCTGGATGATCGATTACTACATGGCGTCGCCGGGCGAGGTGATGCGGCTTTTCGTGCCGGCGGGTGGGCGCGCGAAAGGTCGGCGGCGAATCGGGCTCACCGAGCGCGGCCAAGCATTGGCAGACAAGATTGGCGGCGCGCTCGAGCCGGTGGAGTTGGCCGAGCTCAGCCGCGCAGCCAAGCAGCTGCTCACCTCATTGCGCGACGGAGTGAAGGAGCTCGATCCGTCAGCGGAAGAGCGAGAGCTATCCGATCTAGTGGAAGTCGAAGACGAAGTGAAGCTGGCACGACCGAAGATGGTGGCCTGCTACCGGATTGTCAGACAGCCGGCACCGGGTGAGCTCGACCGCGCGCCTAAGCGCGGCGAGATTTTTCAGCGCGTGGCGATGGCGGGCGAGCTGTTCTCAACCGATCTGAAGGGCGCCTCCGCACATCTTAAGGCGCTGGTGGCGGCGGGACTTTTGTCCGAACAGCGACGGGAGGTGACGCGCGATCCGTTCGCGCAAACGCCCCTCGAGGCGTCGCCGGTCTTGCAGCTCACGATTGCGCAAGCCGCCGCGCTCGAGCGCATCGAACCGGCCATCGCGGCGCGCACCTATGCGCCGTTTCTGCTTCATGGCGTGACCGGTTCGGGCAAAACCGAGATCTATCTGCGGGCGATTGCCACCGCGCTCGAGATGGGGCGCACCGCGTTGGTGCTGGTACCGGAGATCTCGCTCACCCCGCAGCTGGCGTCACGATTTCGCGCGCGCTTCGGCGGCGATGTGGCGGTGCTTCACTCCGGGCTCGGCGACGCCGAGAGGCAAGACGCGTTTCGACGCATCGAAAATAAACAGGTGTCGATCGCGCTGGGTGCCCGCTCGGCGGTGTTCGCACCGCTGGAAAATCTCGGCGTGGTGGTCGTCGACGAAGAGCACGACTCCTCGTTCAAACAAGAGGACGGCATGCGTTACAACGGTCGCGATGTTGCGCTAAGGCGCGCGCGCGGAGCCGGCGCGGTGGCCATCTTGGGATCGGCCACGCCGGCCATCGAGACCTTCGTGGCCGCGCGGGAAGGCCGATTGCAACTGCTCGAGCTTCCGAATCGCGCTACCGTCCGTCCGCTTCCGCCCATCGAGATCGTCGATCTGAAGATTCATCGGCCCAATGGATTTTTTTCTGGGCTGCTCGAGCGCGCGCTGGGCGAAACCTTTCTACGCGGCGAGCAGTCTATTTTGTTCCTCAACCGTCGCGGATTTTCGACCTTCATCATGTGCAAAGGCTGCGGACAAGCGGTGCGCTGCCGCGATTGCTCGGTGACGCTGACCTATCATCGATCGAGCGATCGCGTACATTGCCACTACTGCGGCTTTACTCAGGTGGCGCCGAAAGTTTGCGCGATCTGCGGCGCGCGTTCGATCGAGCATTTGGGCTTCGGCACCGAGCAGGTGGAGGCGGTGGTGAAGGAGCTGTTGCCGGCGGCGCGGGTCGCGCGTCTCGATCGCGACAGCGCCCAAGGAGGGGGGCTTCTGCGTGTGCTCGATGGACTTCGTGCCCACGAAATCGACATCTTGGTCGGCACTCAGATGGTCACCAAAGGTCACGACTTTCCCGGGGTCACACTGGTCGGGGTGGTGCTCGCCGATCTGGGAATGGGATTGCCCGATTTTCGTGCCTCCGAGAGAACTTTTCAGCTACTCGAGCAGGTCGCCGGGCGAGCCGGCCGCGGGGAGCGACCCGGGCGCGTGCTGGTGCAAACCTACAATCCGACCCACCCAGCGGTCGCCTGCGCCAAAGATCACGATTACGTACGCTTTGCCGAGCTCGAGCTCGAATCGCGGCGCGAGCTCGGATATCCGCCGCACAGTCGAATGGCCTGTCTGCGGATCGACGGCGCCGATCCGTTGGAAGTGCGGCAGCTGGCCGAAGCGCTTTCCCGGCTGGCACGGCAGGCGGCCGAGAGCGCCCCCGCGGAGGAGTCGATCGAGGTGGTTGGTCCCTCGGAGGCACCGCTTTCGCGCCTCAAGGGCCGGAGCCGCTGGCAGCTTTTTTTCCGGGCAAAATCCGCGCGATCGGTGCGGGCGCTGGTCCGCGCGGCACTTCCGGCGCAGGGGCGAAGCTTCGGTACCGCCCTGCGCGTAACGGTCGACATCGACCCAATCTCGATGCTTTGAAGACGCCTCCCGGCGCTTCACGGTGTAGGATATTCGGGTGGAATTGCCTGCTATCATTGTAGCGACCAACCCGTACGAGGGAGAGATCTGCCGGCGCGCGTTCGCCGAGATCGGGCTCGACGTCGTGCTCGCTGAAAACGGCGAAGGCGCGGTCGCGCTGGTGAACGCGCGGCGGCCGCTCGCGGTGGTGGTGGGAACCGGACTGGTGTCGATCGAGGCGCGCGCGCTCATCGAAGCGCTCGAGCAAGCGGCGCCCGGCCTGGTCGTCTTCTTGGTGGTCGATGCGAGCGAATATTCGAGCGGCGAGCTCGGAAGCGGATGGGGAGCTACGCGGATCTTCAGTCGGCCGATCGATCCCGACGCGATCTCCGACGCAGTCGAGCGACTGGCGATCGAGGTCGAGGCTGCGCAAGACTCTCTGCCGCTACCCGTGCCGACCGAAATCCTCTCGGCCGGTGTCATCGTCAGTCCATTCGCCGACGTCGCGCCACCTTCGCTCTTGCGCGCCGACGTGATGTTCGATCCGGCCAGCTTGGGATTTGGCGAGTGGCGGGACGGTGCGCCTTCGGCGTTGCCGGTCACTTCTGTTCCGGCTGGGGCGGCGAACCAACCGATCGCCTCGCAGGGGACCGAGCCACGTTTCGACGACCGCTCCACCTTTGCCCGCCGTCTCGACGATGCGCTCTCCGACGCTGAGCGTCGTCTTTTCCCCGACCTGTCGTCGACGCCTCGTCCCTATGTTCATGAGGAGCGCGACATCGCCGAAATCGATCTCGACTCGATCGGGATCGACACTGCGGTGGCGATGGGATCGGAGACCGAAGAGACGCCGCTCGAGTTCGCGCGCGAGCCTTCGGATTCCGAGCATGGGCCACTCGTTTCGCAGCAGACCTCGACCGGGCTTTCACCAGGATCGACGCCCGGCCTTTGGCAAGACACTGGCTCCGGTGCCGCCGACAGCGCACTCGCGCTCGACGATCGCGGCGATCTCTCGCAGCTCGACGTGGCGCAGTTGGTAGTGCAGCTGTGCCAGGCCGGTTACACCGGGTGCGTGGAGATGGAACAGGCGGGCGGCGAGAAGCGAATCTATTTCGACGCGGGCGTCATCGTTTTTGCGCGCTCCACTTTCGTGCACGATCAGCTGGGAGAGCTGCTCTATCGCGAGGGCAAGATCACGCGCGGCGAACACGCCAGAACGCGCGCGCTCAAGCTCAGCCCGGGACGTCGCACCGCTTCGCTGTTCGTTGAGCTCGGCCTGATCAAAGCCAGCGAGCTCTACCCGATCCTTCGCCACCACGTGGAGGAGATCGTCTTTTCCTGTTTCTCCTGGGACATGGGAAAATATCGGCTCACGCCCGAACAGCCGCCGGCGGAAGACAAGCTGCGGCTCTCGGCCGACGCCTGGTTGCTGGTCACCGAGGGAATTCGGCGAAAATATGGGCTCGATCGATTGGTCGACCTGGTCGGACCTCTTGATACCTTGGTCGAGCCCACCTCACGCATCGAGCGTGCGCTCGCGCATTGCGCGCTCACTCCCTCGGAAGAGACCGCGGTCGATCTGATCGACGGGGTGCGCACCATCGACGACGTCAGGCGCGCCTGCGTGGGAATGCCGGTCGAGCCGCCGACCGAGGGGCAGCTCTACGCACTGGTGTGGGCGCTGATCTGTTTGGGCGCGCTCAAGAAGGTCGGGCAGGTCGGGCAGGTCGGCCGAATCGCCGACACGTCGACCTTTGTGCGCAGCGAAGAAGAGTCTGCCGATCGTCGCACGCGCGCTCGCGCCGAGGGACAGCAGGCGAGCGACCTCGAGGTCGAGCGTCAACGTCTTCACGCCAAGATGTCGCAGATCGAAGACGCAGACTATTTCACGATTCTGGGAGTGGATCGCGGCGCGTCGGCGCACGAGATTGATCGCGCCTACAGCGCGCTCAAGAGCGACTTCGCGCCGGAAAAATTTGCCGAGCCGATTCGATTCGAGTTTGCCGCCGCCATCGACGAAATTCAGGAGGTCCTCTCCGAGGCCCATCGAGTGCTGCGCGATCCGGAAGTCGGACCTTCCTATCGACAAAACTGGGAGGGCTGACATGGATATCGTGTTCATGGGATCGCCCGACTTCGCGGTTCCATGTTTGAAGGTTTTGCTGGAGCGGCACCGCGTACTTTCGGTGGTGACGCAGCCCGACAAGCCGGCGGGACGCGGTTTGAAACTGCAACCTCCGCCGGTAAAAGTGGTGGCGGA
>PLXG01000176.1 GCA_003153195.1 Myxococcales bacterium | reverse complement strand
CGCCGAGCGGATAGTCGATGTTCGAAACCGGTATTCCTGTTAGTAAGAGCTTACCGGCGGGCGAAAAGGTCTGCGCCTGATTGTTGGAGTCGACGGCGTAGAAAAAACCGGAGCGTCGCACTTCGAGCTTGTCGAACTTGGGTATCACCACGAATGCGCCCTTGCGATCGACCAGTCCCCAGCCGCCCGCTTTTCGCACCAGGATGACCTGATCGTTCCACGCCCCGATCTCGTCGAAGGTTGCGGTGAGGATCGGCTTGCCGGTGGGATCGATGAAGAATGTTTTCTTGTTGCTGGTGACCTTGGCCATCCCGTTCGAGAACGCGGTGGCGGCGTCGAATTCGGGCGCGATGGAGATGTCGCCGGTCTTGCCGAGAAATCCGACCTTGGCGACCGACGGCAACGTGACCCGCAAAAGCCCGCCGGAAAATTCTCCCATGTCCTCGAAGGTGGGTGTGAGCACGATGCTGCCTTTGACATCGTAGAGCCCCCATAAGTGGCCGTCGCAGGGGCGAAACGCCACCATCTGTTCGCCGGCCGGCTTCACCTGCGCGCAGACGATCGATTTGGGCGGTAAGATCGCGGCGCCGTGAACGTTCATCACCGTCGATTTCTTGGCGTCCTCTTTTTCGACCAACACCATACCGTTCGAGAAGTCGCGCTCGTGCTCGTCCCACTCGGGATGGATGATCTCTTTGCCGGCGCTGTTTACGTAGCCGACCTTTTGGTCGCGCTTGAACCAGGCCGCGCCGTCGTGCATGTCGCCGGCGCCGTCGCACTTGATCGAAAACGCGAGGGTGCCGTCTTCATGAACGAACGCGTGATGAGCGCCGGACAGCTGCACGTGTGCGAGCCCCTCGGAGAAAAGTCCGGCCGAGAGAAACTTGGGCGGCACTTTCATCTTGCCGTCGCGATCGGCATAACCGAATCGGTGTAGCGAATCTTTGAACGGGTAGAGCGTTTGCGCGCGAGCTTCGGCACGAGCGGACGCACTTAAGCCCACCATAAATAATGTAAGGGCGTAGGCCTTCATGCTTGGCTCCTTCACTCTAAAGTCAGATGTTTGGCGAGCGCGGCGCTCACGGTGCGGGCGTCGATGAGCGCGCGAATGGCGGCGATGTCGACGTAGAGCGGACGATCTTGCTCGAGCTGCGGCACACGCGCACGCACCTCGGCGTGAACCGCACGCAGGCCGGCGCCCGGTTTGTGCGGAGCGCGGAGGTCGACGCCCTGCGCGGCGCACATGAGCTCGATGGCCAGCACGTTGAGCGTATTGTCGACGATGCGCTGAAGCTTGTCGGCGGCGTGCACGCCCATCGATACGTGATCTTCGCGGCCCGCCGACGACGGAATCGAATCGACCGAGGCCGGATGCGCCAGGATTTTATTCTCTGACACCAGCGCAGCGGCCGACACCTGCGCGATCATGAATCCGGAGTTGAGCCCCGAGTGCGGCGTCAGAAACGGCGGCAGTCCGGACGACAGATGCGGGTTCACCAACTGCTCGATGCGCCGCTCGGAGATGTTGGCCAGCTCGGCGGCGGCGATGCCGGCGAAGTCGAGCGCCAGCGCCACTGGCTGTCCGTGAAAATTCCCGCCCGAGATCATCTCGTTCTTGTCGCTGAATACCAGCGGATTGTCGGTGGCAGACATCATCTCGCGCTCGAGCACCTGCTTCGCGTAAGCCAGCGCGTCGCGAGTGGCGCCGTGCACCTGCGGCATGCACCTAAGCGAATAGGGATCCTGCACTTTGCCGCAATCTTTGTGCGACTCGACGATGCCCGAGCCCTCGAGCAGACGCGAAAGATTGCGCGCCGACGCCGCCTGTCCCGGATGCGGACGGACGGCGGAGATCCGCGGATCGAAGGCGACCGGCGTGCCTTTGAGCGCCTCGAGCGAGAGAGCACCGACGGTATCGGCCAGACGTGCAGCCTCTTCGGCGTCGTAGATCGCCAGCGCGCCCAAGGAGGTCATGCACTGCGTGCCATTGACCAGCGAGATGCCCTCTTTGGCTTCGAAGACGAGCGGCGTGAGGCCCGCTTTTTTGAGTGCGTCACCGCCCGACAGCCGCGTGCCGTCGACGATCGCTTCGCCTTCGCCCATCACCACCAGCGCCAAATGCGCGAGCGGCGCCAAGTCGCCCGATGCACCCACCGACCCTTTCGACGGAATGACCGGATGGACGCCGGTGTTCAGCATCGATAGGAGCAACTCGCAGACCTCCACGCGGACGCCCGAGTAGCCGAGCGCCAGCACCTGCGCGCGCAGAAGGAGCATGCCGCGGACCACCGGCTCCGGGAGGGGCTGACCCACCCCGGCGGCGTGGCTGCGGATCAGGTTGCGCTGCAGATCGCGAATGTCGCGCTCGGAGATGCGCACGTCGGCGAGAAAACCAAAGCCGGTGTTGACGCCGTAGACCGCGGGCGCCTGATCGCCGCCGCGCTGAATGCGGTCGACCACTTCGCGCGCCGCCAAGATCCGCTTACGCGCACTTTCGGCCAGCACCACCTTGCGGCCACCGCGTGCCACCTGTACCAAAACTTCGATTCCGAGCGGCTGCGTGCCGCCCAGCTGATAGGGCTCCGTGAAGGCATTCGTCATTCGGGGACTCTCGTAGCGTTCTCGTGCGTTTCCGTCAAGGAGCGGGCCTGCGAGCCGCCGGCAAGCGCGCTTTCGGTGAAAACCCTAATGAGGTCAAGACCAACGCCAGGTTTAGCCTCGTTTAAATTGGGGAATATCGATTGACCTCGCCTGCCGGGAGGCTAAAATCACCTCCTTCCAAAACGTGTCTACGAGCCCCCCAGACGATCCACCGAACGACACCTTTTCTGACGAGGTGGCGCCGCCGACCGTGCCCAAAATGGAAGCTACGCCGTTCGAAATTCCCGAGGGGCCCATCCCGGTCAAGATCGAGAGCGTGCAAACAGACACGCTCGAGCTCGAATATATGGAGGAGATCGACGGCGATCTCGTCGAGGATGAGCCGGCGGCCAGTCGCCCGGTGTTGGCAGTAGCTGAAGAAGAGGCGCGCGCGTCGCAGGCCGAAGGAGCCTTTCATCACGCGCGACTGATCGCCATCTATCAGAGGGAGATCGAGGCGCTCACCACCCCTGAGGCGCAGAGCGACAAAGCCAATCGCGTCAAGGCTGCGCTTTACCACCACGAGATCGGCGAGCTGCTCGAGACCCGTGCCTCCGACGAGGGCGCGGCGGTCAAGGCCTATGGCGAGGCGCTCAAGTCCGATCCCAAGCTCAAGCCGAATCTGTGGGCGATTCGCCGCATCTTCGAGCGGCGAGGGCTGTGGCCGAACCTACTCAAGCTGCTCGACGCGGAGATTCGCCTCGAACCCGATCCGGCGGAGAGGTCGGAGCTGCTGGTCGACAAAGGGCATCTCCTCGAGGATCGAATGGCGGACGTCGCCGCCGCGCTGAAATGTTATTGGGAGGCGGGCGATTCGGAACCGTCGAACCTGTCGGCCTGGATGGCGCTCGAGGCGGTCTACTCGAAGGCGGAGAATCTGCCTGCGCTCGATCGCGCTTGGACTGGGCTCATCGCGGCGACGCCGGGGACGGGACGCAAGGCGGCGCTGATGCTCGATCTGGCGCAATTGCGGGCGGAGCGCGCGCGCGCCGGCGAGATGGATCAGCTGGACGCCGCGTTTTCCACGCTGCGCACCGGGCTCGGGCTGTTCGTAGCGACCGAGCGATTTCTCGACGAGATGGAGAAGATCGCCGCTGAGCACGGCCGAACCGATGTACTGCTCGAGGCGCTCGACCGTCGGCACGAATTCTATACCGGCAAAGAGGACGCGAACGTGCTCAAGGCGCTGCAAAAGCGCAGACAGGCACAGCTCCTCGCCGCGTCCGATTCAGTGCGCGCCAAAAAGGTTCTGCGTGAGGCGCTCGAGAGCAGCCCCGGCGACAAGCTGCTCCTGGAAGATCTATTGGCGCTCGAGGAGCCTGGCCAAGATGCGAGCGCGCTCGATCCGCTCTACGAACAAAAAGGCCGTGAAGCGCCGGAGACCATGGTGCTCGGAACCCTATTCGAGCGAGCTCGACTCAGGCGGGTGGCTGGCCAGGAAGATCGAGCCCAAGCGCTCATCGAAGAGGTGCGCGCGCGCAATCCGCGACATCTCGGACTTTTGGCGCGCGATCAGGCGCAGGCCCTGCGGCGCGGCGATTTCGAACGTCTACTCGCGCTTTATCGACTCGAATCGGAGCTGGCGCTGTCCGGCGAAGACACCGGCGGTCCGCCCGACGCCAAGTGGGCCGCCTCCGCGCTCTGTCAGGCGGCCAGCTTTGCCTCGGAGCACCTCGATCGCGATGAAGAGGCTGTAGCCCTTCTCGAGCGCGCGCTCGAGCTCGACCCGGGACACGAGGCGGCGCTCGATGCCCTCGAGCGAATTTTGTGGCGCGGCAATCGCATCAAGGCGCTGATCGCCCTGCTCGACGCGGAGCTGACGCGCGCGGAGCGCACCCATCGCGAGATTTGGTTGCTCGATTCGCTGGTCGCCGCGCATGAAGCGGACGGCGATCCGGTTTCGGCCGAGGCGGCGGCGCGTCGCCTTTCGGAGAAGCGCCCCGGCGATCTGGACGCGCGGTTGCGGCTGATCGATCTCGGACGCGCGGCCAAGAAGTACGAGACCCTGGTCGCCGATCTGCGGGCGCTCGAGCCGCTGGTCGAGGAGAGGCTGCGCTTCGAGCTGATGTTCGAGCGCGCCGAGATTCTCGAGCAAAAGCTGGAAGATTTGCCCGGGGCGATCGAAGCGTACAAAGAGGCGCTGCGGGTCCGTCCCGGATCGGCGCGAGCTGGCGAAGCGCTCGAGTCGCTGTCGCATCGCGGACAGGATCTCGCCGGTAAACCGGAGACGTGGGACGAGCTGGCGCGTGCGCTTCGGCGTGACGTCGACGCGCATCCCGATGGAGAGAAGGCGAAGACCGCTCTGCTCAAGCTGGCGCAGCTGCACGAGCGCGAACGGAAGAGCCCGATCGATGCGCAAGCGATCTATCGAGAAGTGGCGGAGCGATTCGTGGATTCGCGCGCCGCGCTGGCCGGGCTGGAACGCACCTCGCGGGCGCTGGGAGATCAAGCGGAGGTCGCTCGCGCGCTCGAGCGCAGCGCCGGTGAAATGGACGGAGCCGACGATCGCGCGCGTACCCTGGTGCTGCTCGGCGAGCTGGAAGAAGGGCGGGGGCGTCTCGGCGAGGCCCGATCGGCGTACGAGCGATCCACCGCGGAGGCCGGCAATGCGCACGCCGCGCTGGGGCTGTTTCGTTTGGCAGTGCGCGAGCACGATCCTGCGCAAATGATCGAGGCGGTGCGCGCGATGGCACCGTTCGCCGGCGGCGATGCGCTCGATGAAGAGCGACTGGGATTGGAGCTGCTGGTGGGCGATCGCGAGAGCGCGGTTGCCAGCCTGCCGTCGGGCGCGACGCTCACCGACTCGCTGGAGGTCGAGGCGCTGCTCCTTTCGGCTGGTCAGCACGCAGGCGCCGAGCTCGGCACGCGCTATCGTGCGCTCTCGTCCCGAACGAAAGACAGCGTTACGCAGGCGCAACTGCTGGCGCGTTCCGGCGCGCTGGCTGTTTCTTCCGGGCATCGCGCCGAAGGTGAGGCAGAGCTTCGGCAAGCGCTGGCGCTCAAGCCGCACGATCTTTTGCTGGTGCGAAAGGCGGCGGAGGAGGCGCGCGATCCGGCGGCGATGGCGTCCGCCGCGCGTCTTTCGAGCGGCCCGTCGCGCCTGAGCTTCGCCAAAGATCGTCTCACGCGATTGGCGTTTCTCGACGGAGCACCGGGCGAGGAGACCGCACGCGCACTCGGCGATCTGTTGCGCGAGTCGCCCGACGACGTGGAGCTTTTGACCATCGCCAAGGAGCTCGCCGCCGGCCAAGATGCGCTGGAAAAGGCGCAGGCCTCGCTCGAGCTGGCGCAGCGGCTCAAGACGTCCGACCTGTCGGCGCAAGAGTTCAAGAGCGCCGCGGCCAGCTTCATCGAGGCAGGGGATCATACCGCCGCGGCGGCTTGTCTGCGCGCCGCGCTCGAGGGACGGCCCGGCGATGTCGAGATCTATCCGTTGGCGGTCGAGCTCTTTCAAGAGATCTATCAGGAGACCCGCGAACCCGGACCGCTGCTCGAGCTGTATTCGCACCGAATCGAAAGTCCCGCCGGCGATGGAGCTGATGAGCACCACCTGGCGGCCGCCTACCTCGAGCGCGCGAGGCTACTTCGTTACGAGCGCGACTACCGAGGCGCGGAAGCCGATTTGCGTCGGCTCATGGAGCTCGATCCGGCCGATCTGGAAGCGCCGCGCGAGCTGGCTGAAATCCTCTCCATCTCGACGTTGGGTCTCGGCACGGCGCGCGAGCTGCTCTACCGCGTCGCCGGAGACGAACCTTACGCCAACCGTCGCCGCGCGACCTGGGTGCGCATCGCCGAGCTCGAGGAGCGAGAGCCGGGCCACGAGCTACAGGCGGTCATCTGTCTGCGCGAGGCGCTGGCGATCGCGCCGGGCGCGGCGGAAGAGGAACGGCTGGCCGAGATCTTGGAGCGCCAGGGAAACACCGATGAAGCGGTCGAGGCGCTCGAACGCTTGATCGCGCTCACCGACGGAATCAGACGATCGGAGTTCTTTCGAAAGATCGCCGCGCTGGTGCAGAAGGAAAATCCCAAGCGGGCGATCGCCGCGCTATCGAGCGCGCTCGACCTCGATAGAATGGATCTGGAGGCGCTGCACAGCTTGGTCGACCTTTCGAGTGCTGGTCACCTGGGCGCCGACGCGCTGAAAGGCTATCTCGACCACTCTATCGCCGAAGGACGTGTGCGAATCGCTGACCCCGCCCTGGCCGTCGCGCCGGATCGGGCCGAGCGCCGAGGACAAACGTCCGCCTCGCAGCTCTTCTCAGCGATGGAGAAACTGTTTGGTTGGACTGCCAACGCGGATGCGAAGCTATTGGCGGCGCGCGCGGTGGCGCTGTTCGGCGATCGTGCGCCACCGTCGGGGGGATTCACTGGCGCCCCGGTGCCTCCGCCGCTCAGCGAAGCGCAGCAGCAACTGCTGCTCGGCGAGGCCGCTCGATCGCCGGCCCTGTCGATCTGGCGCCTGGTGGGCGGAGCCGCGGCCCGAATTTACGATCCGTCCCTCGAAGATCTGGGGATCGGCAAAGGTGATCGGATCAATCGCAAAAAGTCGCCCGAAGGAATCGACTCGGTGCTGGCGCTGGCGCAGGCGCTGTCTTTCGATCTCCAAGAGATCTACCTGGCGTCGAACCCCGATCAGCTGGCCTCGATCGGTGGCGCACTGGTGGTCGGCAAGCGACATCGGGGACCGCTCGGATCGGCCGCGCTCTATCGACTCACCGAACGACTCTTGCTGGTGCGCGATCAGCTGGGACCGCTCGAGCGCATCGGCGACGAAGAGCTCGATCTGTTCTTCGCGGCCACCGCCAAGGTGGCGGAGCTGGAAGAGACGCCGACCTGGGCGCCGACCTCGGCGAGCGCGCAATTGCGAATCGACGAGTACGCGAAGGTCATTCAGAAGGCGACCGATCGCGGCCAACGAAAAGAGCTGCGCGGGATGCAGGATGCGTTCGTCAATCTCGGATCGCTAGGGGCGTGGCGACGCGCGATGCTCGACGGAATCGCCCGCGTAGCGCTGGCGGTGTCGGGCGATCTTTCGGAGCTGTTCGCCAGGCGCGACCTGAAGATCGGGCGCGACGCCGGCGTAATCGAATGGATGGCCTTTGCGATCTCGCCGGAGCTGCTCGGCGTTCGTCGCGAGCTTGGACTGGGAGGGCGCCGTGGCGGATAAAAAGCTTCCGCCCGGCGACGACTGGGAAAACGCGATCGCCGAATGGGAATCGAACCTGGGCGGAATCGATTCGCCCAAGGACGCGCCGGTTGCGCCGAGCGCGCCGAATGCTGCGCGGGTCGCGCCGAGTGCTGCCGCGGTTTCGAGCGAAGTTCAAATCGATGCCGAGTCGGAGAGTGACGCCGAGGTCGAAGCCGGCCGTCTGCCAATCGAGTCGCTTCAAGAGTTCATCGTCGAGTCCGTGACAGCGGTCGCTTCAGTTCAGGTCGTCGCCGACAGTGCAGAGGATGAGGACGACATCGAAGTGCAGGCCTCCGATGTCACCGAGGACTACGTCTCGTCGTCGGCACGAATTTCGCCGGAGCTACTCGTCGAGGAGCTGCCCAGTCGTCAAGTGCCGCGAAGTCGATTGCCGTTTCGCACCGCTGCGCCGGTTTGGACCTCGCCCGCGCCGCCGGTGCCGAAGCCGCTCGACGAGCTGGCGGCTCATCGAGCCATCGAGCTCTTGGATGCCGAGCGCGTATCCGAACACGATTCTGCTCGCGCGTCGGATCTGGCCTGCGCAGCCGCCAACCTCGCCGCCGAGTCGGGGGACGAAGAGGGCGCGCTCGATCGCTACGAGCATGCGGTAAGTCTCAAGTCCGACAATCTTCGCGCTCAGCGGGGCCTTCGACGAATGCTGGTCAAGCGCGGAGTGATCGATCGCGCACGCACCGTGCTCGAACGCGAGATCGATGCGACGCCCACTTTCGAGCGGTCGCCGCTGTATGTGTTGGCCTCGGAGCTGGCGCTGTCTCAGGGCGCGTTCGCTGAAGCCGAAGCGGCGCTCGGTCAGGCCGGCGAAGGGCTCTATCCGGCGCTTTTGCGACTCGAGCTCGAAGCCGCGCGTGGCGCTTCAGGGCTGGACGCGCTCGAATCGGTGGCACTCAATCTGACCGGAGCGGACGCGGCCTTGCGCGCTGCGTTTTGGGTGGCCGCCGGACGGCGAGCGGAGCTGCTCGGTGCGCAGGAGAGCGCCACGCCCGCGTTCGGTCCGCGCGCCTGTTATGAAATGGCGATCGAATCGGATCCCACGGCGGTGGCAGCGGTGTTCGGGCTTCTTCGACTTGCCTGGAGCGAAGGCGGCGAGCGCTCCGCGCCCGATGTGGCCGATGCGGCGGCTCGATTGGGAAAGTTGCTCGACGCCTCTTCGCTGGCGCTCGCGCTTTCGCGGGATGCGGCGCGTGCTCGACTTTTGAGTGGTGATCCGGCCGGCGCGCGCAACGATCTCGAGCCGGCGCTCGAGCGTGACGAACCGCTAGCCATGCGAATGGCGGCGGAGGCGGCCGAGAGCGAAGAGCGATTCGATGAGGCTGCCCGGCTTCTCGAGCGGATCGCCGATTTGGAGAAGGATCCGTTCTCACGCGGCGATGCGCGAATTCGCTTCGCCGAGCACGAGGAGCGTCGCGGTCAGACCGCGGTCGCCAAAGCGGCCTTCTTGCAGGCGCAGACCGAAGCGTTCGACGATCCGCGCCCGGCGCGCGGTCTCGAAAGAGCGCAGCTCGCGTCCGGCGACAAGGAGAGCGCGCTCGAGCGCCACCAGCGTGCCGCTGAAAGTGATCCGGCCCGCGTCGCGCTCGAATGGACCCGCGCCGCGCGGCTTTTGGCCGAGCTCGGACGTCGCGATGAGGCGCTCGCCCGCATCAAGACGGCGCTCGAGGGCGATCCGATGTTCCTGCCGGCGGTCGAGCTGGCGGTCGATTTGTGCGTCGAGGCGGATCATCCCGCTGAAGCAGCGAGGGTGCTCAACGCCGCCGCCGAAAAGTGGTCGCACGAAGAGCCGCTGCTGTCTCGTGCGCTGCGATCGCGCGCGGCGCGACTGTGGGCCAATGCCGCTCAGCCGGACGCATCGGTTGAAGCGCTGCGGCCGATTCTCGAGACGGCGGAAGACGCTGGGCTCGATGCGGACTTTACCCGTGCGCTCGAGCGGCGAATTCTATGGAACGGCGATTCGACCGCGCGCGAACGGGGACTCAGAGAGGAGGCCGAGTCGCTCGAGCGTCGCGAATCGAAGATCGAACGGGCGCGGGCCGCGGCGCTTTGGCATTTTCATGGTCTCGAACGGGCGCGCGCGAAAGATCCATCCGGTGCCGTTGATAGTCAGCGGCGAGCGCTGGCCGTCGATCCGCGCTATGCGCCGGCGATGAGCGAGCTATTGTCTGCGCTCTACGCGACCGGGCTCGCCACGGAAATTCCGGCGGCACGTCAGATTGGACGGAGTGCCGCGCAGGACAAGGACCGCAGCGACACCGCCTTCTTGGCGCTCAAGGTCGGCTTGGCGTTTCTCGAGGACGCGCAGGATGAGGCCGAGGCGGCGCGCGCCTTCGGGATGGCCCTGACCGCGACGCCGAACTGGAAGCCACTCGAGGAACCACTCGAGTTCATTCAGCGCCGCTCAGGTGACGCCGCGGAACGAGTGTCGGCGCTCGAGCGCGAGCTCGGATCGCTCTCCGATCCGGCGGCATGTCTCGCGCAGCTGGTGCAGATCGGCGAGCAGTACGAACGCACGCTCGGGCAGCCGGAGCGCTCGCTCGATTGGTTTCGCCGCGCCGTCAAGCTGGCCGCGTTCGGGTCGGATCTTTCGAAGACGTTGGCAGGTCGCGCGGCCCACATCGGGCTCGGTCGGGCGCTCGATGCCGCCGGTCACGCTGCGGAGCTGGCCGAACGCGCGCTTGCCAACCTGAAGGAAGACGCCACCAGCGCCGAGCGGATCGCTGCCTACGAACAGCTGGCGGCGGTCGATCTCAAGCTGCGCAACGACAAAGAGAGCGCGCGCCTCAGCTATGGATCGATCCTCTCGCTCGATCCGGCCCATCCGTTCGCGGCGCGAATACTCGAGCGCTATTACCTGAGCACCGAGGCCTATACCGACTTGGCCGAGCTCTACGAAAAGATCGCGCTCCGTCAGGGACCCGAGGTCGGATTCGCGCTGCACCTCGAACGGGCGCGACTGCGCGGAAGGGCATTGCCCGAGGGAGTGACGCAGCTACAAAACGACGCCGCCATCGCTGCCGATCATCGCCTAGCGCTCGAGCAGAATCGAAGGTTGCGACCGGCGATGCGTCATCTGTACGCGCGGGCACGCATGCAGGGCGACGAGCAAGAGATGGTCCGTATGTCGGAAGGGCTGGCGCAGATCTATCCAGCCGGCAGCGCGACCCGTGCCATCTTGTCGACGAGAGCGGCCGAAACTTCGATCGGTGCTGAAAACGGCGCGCGCGGGATCGAGACCTTGAAGAAGGTCGCCGCCGAAAGTCCGGAGCATCTCCCGGCGCTCATTCTGCTCGGCGACCTCGGGCTTCTGAACGGCGACTTTGCTACTTCGGCTGACGCCTTCGATAAGCGCGCGCGCGCGCACGCCAACGCCGAAGCTGCCTCCGCGAGCTTCTTGGTAGCTGCCGCGCTCAGACAGGAAAAACTCGACGATTCACGCGGTGCCGGCGCGCTCTACGAAGCCGCCATCTTGAGACAACCGAAAGACAATAATCCGCTGGCGTTCGAACGATTGGACCAGATCCTACGCGAGGCGCAGGACCACGCCGGTCTGGCCAAGCTCTTCGAACAGCGAATTTCCGTCGAGACCAACATCGTGCGCATCACCGATCTTCGGCTCGAGCTGGCCGCGCTCTATCGCGACGCACTCAACGATCGCGACCGGGCCGAAGGAGAGCTGAGCCGAATCTTGGCCGATCAGCCGGCGCATCCGCGCGCGCTCGAGCTGCTCTCCGAGCTCTATTTCGAAGGCAAGCTGTGGGCGGAGGCGGCGGACATCTTGATTCGTCGCGTACGCACCGAACGCTCGCGCGAGGGATCGAAGAAGATCTTCTCGCTGCTCGGTCAGATCTACGCCGACCATCTGCCCGACTCGAGGCGCGCACAAGCGGCGTTTCAGCGGGTGCTCCAGATCGATCCCGACGACGTGCCTTCGCTCGAACGGTTAGCGGGGTTGTCGACGAAAGAGGGCGATCTCGCCTCCGCGCTCAAGATCGTCGAGCGCATCTGCGCGGTCGAAAAAGATCCGATTCGCCGGTTCGACTGGATGCGCCGCCAGGCGAAGTTGCAGGAGGGTGGTCTTCACGATTCGCAGGGCGCGCTCATCACCCTGCAAAAGGCGGAGGAGCAAACCCCGCTGCACCTGCCGGCCATTCGTGAGCTCGCGCTCTATCATCAGCGTCACAAAGATCTGCGCTCGCTGCATTTCGTGTGCGATCGCGCGGCCGGTCGTTTTAGGCTGATTGCGCGCAAGAGCCCGCGCGATCCGTCGCCCTATCACGCGCTATTCGAGATTTTCCAGCTGCGCAATTCCGCCGATCGTGCGGCGCAGGTGGCCGGTGTGCTGGCGTTCTTGGGCGCGGCCACCGATGAAGAGCGCGCGGCGCTGCGTCAGGTGAACAGCATGCCGGTGGGCGGCACCTTCGGTGAGGAGTCGCTCGACGACTTCATCTTCGATGCGCGCGTGCCGGCGGGGCTGCGCCATCTGTTTCGGCGGCTCAACGAAGTGGTGGCCAAGCGCTTTCACACCGATCTCAAAAAACTCGGGCTGACCAGCAAAGATCGACTGGAGTCCTCTCATGGCGGAAACGAGATCGCTTCACAGATGGGAAAAGATCTCGGCCTCGGAGATGTTCGGCTCTATCCGATCGCGGAGGGTGCGACCGAACTTCGGCTGGAGGCGACCGATCCGCCTTCGGTGCTCATCAGTCAGGCCCTGATCGAAAATGCGCGTGAGCAGACACTGCGGTTCTATTTAGGCCGGCTTTTGCGCCTGCATTCGATGGGCCTTCTGGTTCCGCTGCAGCTCGGTCCAAAAGATCTGGGTGTGCTGGTGGGTGGCGCTATCCGTCTGTTCGTTCCGGAGTTCCGTCCAGTAGATGTGGATGTCGGACAACTTGACGACGAATCGGATCGGTTGAAGAAACTGATCTCTCGCAAACAACACAGCGAGCTGTTGCCGCTCGCCCTCGAATCAGCGTCCGCTTCGCTCGAGCCCGAGGAAGTCTTGGCCGGGCTCAAGGACGCCGCCGATCGCGCCGGCCTCTTGGCGGCGGGCGAAACGCAGGGTGCGCTGGAGGCCCTCGCGCGTCTCAAGGAAGAGACCGCGCTGCTCAAACTGTTGGCGTTTGCGATCTCGGACGAGTACGCCGAGCTGCGACGGCTGGCCGGCTTAACCGGCTAGAGCCGCCTGAGCACTGGGGTCGAATGGCCCCGGCTCGTTCCCCCGTTCAGTGGGATTGGCACTTTGTAATCAGTTGGTTAAGCGATGTTGTTTGGGGTCCAGTCTTTGCTAGTCTCCCGGTCATGCAATTGCGGGGGAAAAATGGGATGCGGAGCCTGGTGGCTCTGTCGCTTTTTCTCGCCTGCGCGGACGGCTCCCACACCACGCTCGAGCCGATGGACGCGCGCGATGCATTCGTCGGCGTCGAGCTCGCCATCACCCTGCGTGCNNACTATTCGACCGATCTCGATCTCAAATCGCGCCGGCTGCAGGCGACGCTCACGTCCTATGCGGAGGGCATCGCCATCTTTCGTTGGACCCCGCTCGCTGCCGACGTCGGCGCGCATCAGATCGTGTTCTCGGCCGCTTCCGGCGGCGCCACCGATCGCCAGACGGTGACCGTGACCGTAAAGGGCGGCGATGACAGCATCGTCTTTCGCGAGCCGGTCGGCGACGGCACCACCTTCGATCCGTCGATGTCCAACGGTTGCGCCGAGGTGAGCCTGCTGGTCGACTCGACTGGCACCACGCAGGTCACGCTCACGCAAGGATCGCCGTGGCCCGACAACGCGCAGATCACGCAGGCGGGTCCCCTGGCGGGCCTTCTTCAGTTCTGCCCGTCGAACGAGCAGCAGGGGACGGGCAGCATCTTCCNNCGCCAACGATGAAGACCAGCACAGCGCCACCAAGAAATACACCTTCGTGCTCGGAACGGTTCAGCATCCGGTGGTGGGACCCGACGGTGGCACTTGCGACATGACGTCGCCGCTGATCACCACCGTCAAAGGTGATCCGTTTACGCACGGCGATGTCTCGAGTGGAAAGCAGATCCACTTCAACACCGTGGTCAGCGACGACAGCGGCGTGGGCGGCGTGGTACTGGTCTATTCGCTCTCGGCCGACATGTCGAACGCGAACCAGATGCCGCTCGTCTGCGTGGGCCAGTCCTGCACGGCGTCCATCGGCAATCCACTGTGCGGCGCCACCTCCACCTCGGCTGTGGTCTATTTCACCATCACCGCCAGCGACGCGGCCAACAACGTGGCCGGCTGCGCCGCGAATATCACCACCGTCACCGGCAGCTTCAACGTCAGCGGAAGCAGCGGATGCTGAGCCTTTCTTTCGCGCGGGGGGTTATGCGACTGGCCATCACAGTGGGCGCCGGGCTTTGGGCCGGCTGCGATGCGGCCGCCACCTTACCGTCGGTGGATCCGGGCGTAACCCAGCTCTCGCTCGCCGAATTTCATCCGGCGCTCATCTTGCCGTCCACCGAGATCGATCTAGTGGGACGCGATTTCGTCGGACCCGATGACGGCAAGATGCAGGTGCACCTGACGGGCAACTTCACCGTCGCCGACGCGCACACGCCAGTCGACGCCACCTTCGAATCCATCTTCGTCGACTCCAAGCACCTGCGCGTCATCGCCGATGCCGATTTTTTCGCCAAGCTGCCGGCGTCGGTCGGACATTTCGCAGGACAAGCGGCGGTGCTGGTGGACAGCTACATCGATCGCAGCCACCACGTCACTTCACCGCTCGACGTCACTTTCGACCTCTCGAACAGCGCGACCCCGAGCCTGCAGTCGGTCTCGAGCGGCACCATGTTCGTGAACGACACGGTCACGCTGCTCGGCGACGATTTTCTGCTCGGCACCGCCGAAGGAACTACCCACGTGGTGCTCGACGGCTGCTTCACGCCCACGTCGCAGACGGCCAAGCCAGATTGCTCGACGGGAACTCCGGTTTCGGCCGTGGATCTACCCGCCCAGCCCAGCTCGCCGTGGGATCGCACGCGCGCGCAGTTCATCTTTTCGCCGGTCATCGGTGGAATTCATCCCGGCCACTTCGACGGCACGCTCAAGGTCGTGAACATGTTGGCGGGCGGGCCGGCGCAGGGCGGTAGCGTTCCGTTCGCGGTGACGCTGGCCAAACCCAGCATTCTCGGCTTCACGCCGGCTTCGGCCAGCCTGGGGCAATATGTCGAAATCTCCGGCGGTGGGTTCATCGGCGCAGCTTCGGACGAAGTAACGCTGATCCATCTTGTCGGACAATTTGTACCCGATCGCGCGCCTACCCAGATGGTGCCGGTGGACTTGCGCTTGGTGACCAGCTTCGTGCAGGGTACGCACGCGCGCTATGTCCTCGACGAGACCGACGCGCTCGGCAAGGCGCTGGTGAACATCGGCGGAATTCGCTACGGCGCCGGTCAGTTCAGCGGACAGGCCAGCCCAATCCTGCGCAAAGGCACCGACGAGGAAGACGGCACGGCCAGCGACGTTCAGCTGGCGGTGGCACCGGTTAGGCAAGTGGTGTGGCTCAACTTCCTTCCTTCTTACGTCGACAGCCTTTCGCTCTACGGACTGCAGCTCGGCGACGATCTGATTCGTCAGCACGTGCTGCTTTTGGCCGAGCGCGACTATGAAGGCGTGAACATCGAGTTTCGTCTCGACGAACCCACCGACTTCGCGCTCTACACCGAGGTCGACATCGCCGGTCCCGATCCCAACGACGAAGGTCTGTTCGGCTACGACAACACGCCGGGCAAAGACACCAACAACGAGCGCCTGTTCGACAAGATCGGTGGCGTCAACGCCACCACGCAAGAGGATGGCTCGCCCGGTTACGGCGGCGTGTTCGCCGAGCAGTTCCTCGGATTTTCCATGCATCCAGTGGCGCAGGTCGAAGGATTGCCCGATCCATCGGCGCTCTTTGATCGCATCTTCGATCCGATTCGACCCGACACCGGCCGTTCGGCCTCAGCGAACGAGATCTCGTCGGCCGCCATGCTCGCCGACGGCAGCTCTTGTCCGGCCGCATCGAACGATCGCGCAGGGCAGATCAACTGCGGCCTGTTCGTACTGGGAAATCTGGTCGGCACCACGCTCACTCACGAGCTTGGGCACAGCCTCGGCTTGGCCGATCCCGACGGAGAGTTGTTTCACGATCCGGGCGACCAGCCCAATCGGCTGATGGACTCCGGCGATGCGCGCCCGTTCGAAGAGCGCGCCGAACTCATGAGTCAAGGTCCCGCGCGCTTCTGCGACGCCGAGTTCACTTATCTGCAGGCGGTATTGCCGGGCGCGGTCAAGAGCGCGCCGGCCCTCGACCGTCCGACCTGCGAGTGATTCGTGATCGCATTCGGTCTAGCTGATCTATTCTGTTCCGCGCTCTGCCTGTGGCTTGGATTTGTGGTGGCACCGTCGCGATCGCTGGCGTTCAATCTGGGCCTCGGTGGCATAAGCGGCCTGTTCGCGCTGGGCGGAATCGGCCTGATCATGAGGTCGCGCTGGGGCAAGGTGGTAGCCGGACTGTCGTCGGCGCTGATGCTGCTTTTCACCGCAGTGATCTTGGTGCTACTGGTTTCGTCGGCGGCTTATCTCAAAGCGACCTATAGCTCGATGGGGCAGGGCATGACCGTCATCAGTTGGCTCTTGGCGGCGCTGGTGATTGAGCTGTTCGCTCTTCTGCCGTGGTTCCAACTCCGATTTCTGATTCGAACATGGCGCGACTGACCATTTCGTTTGCGCTCGGCCTTACGGCGCTGTTCGCGGCGATCTTCATCGCGTTCAAGATGCCGAACGTCGATCGGCTCGACGACGCGGCCCGCGTCGAGATCGTCGCTCGGATTCGCTCGGCGATTGAAAAAAGTGCCCGCACGCCTCAGCCGGGTGCGTGGGAATCGCGTGCGACGCCGGGCTTGGTGGTGGCGCTCTATTACAAAGGCGTGCCGTCGCCTCGGGTAGAAGTGCACGCCAAAGACGTGGCTACCCTCGGAGCGCAGGTGAAGATGGCCGGCGAAAAGATGGCCGCAGAGCTCGTCGCCGCCGCCTTGGATCGCGTCGCGCAGGGCCGCCTCAAGGTAGACGTGGTGCTCGCCGAAGCGCCGCTTCTTTTGGGAACGCCGCTATCGGTGTTGGGACTTCCGGCCGGCCTCGAAGGCGCTGGGATCGAAGTCGGCACCCGCTCGGTGTTCGCCACCCCCGACGATTTGATGCGCTCCGATCTGCTTTCGGCTCATTCGATTTTACCGGAGCTCGAGTTTCACATCGGTTTCGATGAGCGCGCGCTCATCTCCAATCTCTCGAGTGCGGCCAGCGTGACGGCCGAGGAGTGGCGTGCGCTCCCGCATCGCTTTTTTCGTTTTCGAGAGGACGCGTTCATCGAGCCGGCCGACCGAGCGTCGCAGAACGCCGCCCCCAAGAAAGTGCTCACCGTCGTGCGCGGTGCGACCGAAGGCCCCGAGCCGACCGCCGCCGCCTTGCGCGAAGGTGCGCTGGCCGGTGGACGCTATCTCGTTCATCACGAGCGCTCCGATGGCAGCTTCGACTACGAGTACTACACGCTGAACGACACCAGCGTCGACGGCGACTACTCGATGCCGCGCCACGCCGGTACCACCGCGTTTTTGGCGCAGCTCTTCGCCGACAGCCATGATCCTGCGTTCGGCGACGCGGCCCGCGCGGCGCTGACCTACCTCGAACAGCGCGGGGCGGCCTGTGGCAAGGCGGGATTTCCAATGGGACGTTGCGTAGCCTCGTCGGTGCGTCCGATCTCTGCGCGGCTTCCGCCGCCCTATGCGGTCGATCTTGGATCGAGCGCGCTGGCGCTGGTGGCGGTCTCCGCTTGGCCCGCCCTCGACCGCTCGGATGAGCCCAATTCTCTGCGCTTGTTTGCCGACGGGTTGGCCCGCTTCATCGAGTTGATGCAGCAGCCGAACGGCGATTTTCTTCACATCTATCGTCCAGGTCGCGGTCCCGATCCGCACGATCACCGGCTCTACTATTCGGGCGAAGCGACCTTGGCTCTGGCCCGGTTCGCCACGCTTCCGAGCACCGACTCCAAGCGCGCGGCCGAGCTCACCGCCAAGGTCGTTCGCGCCCTCGACTTTCTGACCGTGACCCAGTACGCGCATCTAGCCGGTCAGTTCGCGTTCGGCGAAGATCACTGGACGTGCCAAGCGGCGGACGCCATCTGGCCTCGACTCGGCGCGGGCGAACGCGACCGCTACGCGCACTTTTGCGATCAGTTCTCGGCCTTCTTGCGGCGCACTCAGTTCCGCACCAGCGACGGCGACGCGCCCGATATGGACGGCGCCTACGGCCTGTCTCCCATCTTGCCGCCGCATTCGACGCCGGTGGGAAGCCGCACCGAGGCGACCTTGTCCAGCTACAACATGGATCTCGCGCTCGGCAATAAGGCGGAGGCCGACCTAGCCCGCGGCCAAATTATTTCGGGGCTTCGCTATCTTCTCGGCCATCAGCTGCGGCCGGACAACACCTACTTGGCGGTCGATCCAGATCGGGCCATCGGTGGAATTCTTTTCTCCGATGTGAACCGCTACATTCGCATCGATACCTTGCAACATTCCTGCGCGGCGATGCTACGGGCGTCCCATGTTCTATGATATGATTCCGGTCGGTGAAAACGTGCGCGCAGTGCAGCGCCAAGTATCCTGACGCGCTCGAATTCTGTCCGCGCGATGGCAACAAGCTGCCGCCCGTGCCGGGGGCGACACGCGCCATGTACGATCCGCTTTTAGGCACCATCATCGACGGACGATACGCGGTCGAGTCGCTGCTCGGTGAAGGTGGAATGGGATTCGTCTACGCCGCTCGTCACGTCATCATCGACAAGCGGGTGGCGCTCAAAGTGTTGCGCAAGGAGGCGGCGGCGGACGAGTCGGTGGCACAGCGTTTCATCGCCGAAGCGCGCGCGGCCTCTCGCATCGGCCATCAAAACATCGTCGACATCACCGATTTCGGCGTACTTCCCGACGGGCACGCCTACTTCGTCATGGAATATCTCGACGGCCCCACCTTGTCCAAGCTGGAAGACAAGGGCGCCGCGCTGCCGTTTTCGCGGGCGATTCCGCTGTGCATTCAGATCGCGCGCGGACTTCAGGCGGCGCATTCAAAGGGGATCATCCATCGCGATCTCAAACCGGAGAACATCTTCGTGTTGCCGCGCGACGGCGAGCGCGACGTGGTGAAGATCGTCGACTTCGGCATCGCTCGCGACACCTCCACGCAGAAACGTCTGACACAGGTCGGCATGGTCCTCGGTACGCCGGAGTACATGTCGCCCGAGCAGGCCACCGGCCAAGAGGCCGATCATCGCATCGACATGTATGCGCTCGGCTGCATCCTCTATGAGATGATCACCGGCTCGGTTCCGTTTCGACACGACAACGCGCCCAAGACGCTGGTGGCGCACGTGACGGAGACGGTGCAGCCGCCGTCGCAACGCCGTCCCGATCTCAGCATTCCTGGGTCTCTCGAGCGCGCGATCATGCGCATGCTGGAGAAGCAGCCGGATAAGCGCTTTGCCGATATGCGCGAGCTCATCGTCGAGCTCGAACGAATCGACGCCATCGTCAATCCGGCACCGCTCGCTACCGAGTCGGGGCCGCATCAGATCACCGGATTCCCCGAGAACGATCCAGTCGGTTTCGAGTCGGGGATCGAAGGTGGCCCGTCGGGAACCTTCGTGATCCAGCGGCGATCGCGAGCGCTGATTTGGGGCGTGGTGGGCGCCTCGGCGTTGCTCGTCGGTGCGGCCCTGTTCGCGCTCCACGGTCGGACCTCATCTGGGGTGATGGTGACTTCCGGCGGTCGGAGGCCGGCGACCGGCGCGGCTGGGACTCTGGCGCAAACTCCGCCGACTTCGCCGACCCCGCCAATCCCGATCGTCCGTCCGCTTCTAGTCCCAAGCGCGCCGCAACCGCCAGCGGCTCCGTCGACGGTGCACATCGCTTTTCGCACCAGTCCGCCCGGCGCCGAAGTCTATCTCGACGGGGCGCTGCGGGCGCGAACGCCCGATCCCGTCGAAGTTCCCTTTGGCAAAAGCGAAGTGGTGTTCACCATCAAACATGGTGGCTACCAGACGGTGACCCGCCCGATTGTTCCCGACCAAGCGAAAGAGGTCATCCTGTCGCTGTCCCGTTTGCCTTCCCGCTCCGACGGACG
>PLXG01000034.1 GCA_003153195.1 Myxococcales bacterium | reverse complement strand
CAGGTTTTGACGGCCCGCTCTTATGGAATCGGGGAGGTCCCCCAACTGATTCCGGTGCGCAGCGTGACCGCGTCTGATATCGACCGTCCACGCAGATTTCCGTCGACACCGGCAAAGATGCCGAGCTTGCGCCAAACCCGAATTACAAAATCGGCGCCGAGCGCGGTGTAAGTGACTCCGTTGCCGAGGCCGGTCGGGCTCAAGGTCGCATCCTTGTTATCGGCGAACGATTCGACGCCGGTGAGATGCACCGATGCGGTGAGTCGCTCGATCACGCGCCAGGGAAGTCGCACGCCGAGCTCGAGCTTATAGACGAAACTGTCAGACAAATTCTTGGTGCGCATCCAGTAGCCGGCTTCGGCGATGAGGTAGTGACGCAGTGGCCATTTGCGCCCACCGCCGAACGCGTAGCCGAGCGACAATCGGTACTCGATGTCGAACTCACCATCGGACGTCGGCAAGATGCGCGCGATCTGATTCGAATCGGCGTCTTTGCCTTTGGGCGACGAATCTCCCAGCGGCAGCCCGAAGGTCACACCGAGCGAGAGGTGCAGCGGTTTGGTCAAAAGTCCGGTCCACATCCCAATGCGAAAATCGCCGAGGCCGTAGGTCGCGCCGCGATCTTCCAGCGAATTATATCGCAAGAGAACGCCTTCGAGCGTGGCGGTGAGCCAGCGACTGAGCAGCCCCACTTCGCCATAAAAATTGAGCGAGTGCTGCTCGAACGCAGCGATCGGAATCTTGCTTGTGCTCGATCCATAAAGCGTGGTGGTGGCGGTGCGCGAATAGTAGGTACTCAGATAGAAATCGCCGCCGTCGCGCGTCCACGGTCCGGCTTCCGCGCGCGAAGCGAGCAGTCCACTTGCCACTACCGCACAAAGCAGTCGGCGAAAGATCATGGTGAGATCAACGTCGCGCGTCCGAGCGGAATCCCGAGCGCATTCGAGTAGACGAACACGTTGCGTCGTCCGCTATCTGCGGCGAGCAGATAGGTCTGACGTCCGACCAATTGTGACAGCGGTCCGACCTCCACGTCCTCGGCATCGAGCGTGGCCGTGAGCGCCGCCCGAGTGGAGAGCACGACGATGGTGTCGGGTGCGGCGCTGACCGAGAAGTCGCTATCCAACTGAAGCTGAACCTCGCCCGAGACTTCGCTCAGCTTCGCGGTGCCGGTCGTCTTGAAACCATTCATCCCAGAAAACGGACCTTCGCCAATGAGGGTGGTTACGCCGCCGTCGTCGATTGGGCCGCCGTCGCCATCGATTGAAGACAGCGATAGATCGCCCGTTTGGCCCCGGTCGTCGATGAAATTCGCGTCGCACGCGGACAAAAACGTGCACCACACAGCGCAGCAGGCGACCCACCGTGCGGCGATGAGAAACGCGATCGAGCTCTCTCTCATGGGGAGATAGACCATAAAACGAGCGTATACTGAGTTCAATCGAGGTGTTTTGTGGCGAAGCCGGCGCTGCTCCTGGTGGACGATGAACCCAACATCCTGTCGACGTTGAGGCGCGCGCTCGAGCTCGAAGGCTACACCGTGGAAGTCGCGGGGTCCGGTCGCATCGCACTCGAGAAGATGGGACGCGGACGGATCGGCGGGGTGTTGCTCGATGTCGCCATGCCGGAGATGGATGGCCTCGCTACGCTCAAAGCGCTGCATGAGTCTCATCCGGAAGTGCCGGTCATGATGATGTCGGGCAATGCCACCTTTTCTACCGCGGTCGAGGCGGTGAAGCTAGGGGCGGTCGATTTTCTAGAGAAGCCGCTCACCATCGACAAGGTGCTGATCACCGTCGAAAATGCGCTCAAGCTGGCGCGCCTCGAGCGGCAAGCCGAAGAGAGCAAGGCCAAGGAGCGCGCCGAAATTCAGTCGCTGATGGTGGGCGAGAGCGCGCGCATGAAACGCATCTTCGACATGATTCGCAAAGCGGCGCCGTCGACCGGGCGGGTACTGATCACCGGCGAGCGCGGCACCGGAAAAGAGTTGATCGCGCGCGCGATTCATCAAATGTCCGGTCGCAAGCAGGGACCGTTCGTCAAGCTCAACTGCGCGGCCATTCCGTCGGAGCTGATCGAGAGCGAGCTGTTCGGTCACGAAAAGGGCGCATTCACCGGCGCCACGCGCGAACGACTGGGAAAGTTCGAGCAGGCCTCGGGTGGAACCATCTTTCTCGACGAGATCGGCGACATGAACATCACCGCGCAGGCGAAAGTATTGCGCGCACTGCAAGAAAATGAAATCGAGCGCGTAGGCGGATCGGAGACCATCTCGGTCGACGTGCGCGTCATTGCCGCCACCAACAAAGAGCTTGGAACCGAAATCAAAGAGGGACGATTTCGCGCCGATCTATTCGATCGCTTGAACGTGGTGCCCATCGAAGTTCCGCCGTTGCGCGAGCACAAAGAGGACGTTCCTCATCTGGTGGCGCACTTTCTCGGTCAACTGGCGCCGGCCAACGGAAAGCTGTCGCTCAAGATGGGAGACGACGCGCTTGCGCTCTGTCTTCAGCACCACTGGCCGGGCAATGTTCGCGAGCTGCGCAACACGCTCGAACGGCTGGTCATCTTCGCTGGCTCGGAGATCATTTCCGCCGACGAAGTTCAGGCCGCGCTGCCTGGCACCAAGCAGGTTCACGGGCGCTACCAGCGAGGGCTTTCGCTCAAAGACATGGTGGCGTCGGCTGAGCGTGAGATCGTCTCGGCGGCGCTCGAAGCCAACCAGCATCACATGGCGCAGACCGCGCGTGAGCTCGGGCTGGAGCGCAGCCACCTCTACAAAAAGATGCGCGCGCTCGGCCTCAAGTCGAAGACCGAGGAATCGGAGGCCGACGAATAGTCGCGACTCTTGTATTCATTTTGCGGTCGTTGAATATAATCCGCCGCATGTTCGCAAAAGTGCTGGCCGCCCTACTCGCGCTCACCTCCATCGTTAAGGCCGACGAAGCGCCCGATCCCGCCGCTTTCAAGCCTTCCTATGAGGTCGGTCTGCGCGCGCGCTATCTGATGATGCCGAAGGCGTTCATGCAGTTTCTCGACAACGGCACCTCCCTGAACAGCGCTTCGCTCGGCGCCGAGTTCGTCTACCGCCGACGGACCTTCGACATCGTCACCTCGGTCGACTTCAGCTTCACCTCGCTTCCCGACGGAAACTTTCTCGCGCCCGATCACGATGCGTCGCTCGACACGCATTATGTGCAGTTTCAAAACATGAACTTCGTGTCGGCCGACGTCTCGTTCATCTGGTACCGCGACATTTTGCCGTGGCTAGAATTGCGTTGGGGCCTGGGCGTCGGCCTCGGCGTGGTGCTCGGCGACGTGCTCATCACCAACAACTCCACCAACTGCACCGCCGCCACCGCCGGCGATCAGACCAAGTGCTATCCCATCAGCCCCCCCGTCGGGCCGATCATGCTCAATCAAAAAGACACCGAGTCGAAGCTCAAACAGACCGAGGATCCCAAGAAGACCGACGTGGCGCAGGATCCGCATCGCCACAAAGTCGACGTTCCGCCGGTGTTGCCGGTGGTAAACGCGCTGTTCGGCGTGCGCTTCAAATTTCACAAGCATGTGAGCGGTCAGTTGGAGATGGGATTCCGCGACGCCTTCTTTCTCGGCGCCGGCGTTCACTATCTATTTTAGAGCGCGCTCGCTCAGCTCACGCTTCAAGATTTTTCCGGTGGGTGTGCGCGGCAGCTCGTCGACAAAAAAGATCTTCTTGGGCCGCTTGAAATCGGCCAGCTGAGCGCCGACATGAGCGCGCAGCTCCTCTTCACTGGGCGCCACCGCACCGCGTTTCACCACAAAGGCGGACTCCGAGCGCGGCCAGCTTAGCCGCCGAACGAACCCGCTCGAACACTGCTATTCGTCTTTCGAGCCGAGCCGCTGGATCTGCCGGGCGGCCTCGGCGCGAGATGCAGCGTCGGGCGGGGCGATCTCTAGATATTTGCGATAGGCCTTGAGCGCTTCTGCCGGATGCTTCAGTTCCCGCTGCGCGTCGCCGACGAGAAGCGTGGCGTCCGCGGCATAGCGCGACGAATCTCCGCCGAGCGTGAGCGCTCGACCGGCGAGCGTCATCGCCGGCTCGACCTTGCCGAGGACGCGAAGCGCGCGCGCCAGCTTGAACGCCGCTTCCCCGTTTTGCGGCCCGGCGCGAAGAGCGGCGTCGTACTCCGAGCGCGCCTTTTCACGCTCGTGCAGATCGGTGTAGAAATCGCCGGCGAGCAGATGCGCCTCCGATCTTGCCGCGTCCGAAAGAGTCGAGCTGCCATCGCGGGTTCTCTCTAAGATCGCGTTTAGCTCGGCGAGTCCATCGCGCGGAGAGCCCATCTGGGAGAGCATGCGCGCGCGGCCGAGTNNATGGCGACCGGCGGACGTTTGGCCTTTCCATATTCTTCGAGCGCGGGCGCAGCTCGACCGAGCGCCTCATCGGCTTCGGCCGCGATCAGATGCGCGCTCGCCAGATCATCCAATTGAATGGCGCGATTGGCCTCGCCGAGCGCATCTTCGAGCTGCTTCTTCTGCAAGCTCAAGCGCGCAGCCAACAGATGCGCCGGCGCCGAGCGATCGTCGTCCTTGAGCGCGGCGTCGACCTGTACGCGCGCATCGTCGAAAAGTCCCGAATCGAAGGCGAACTCCGCCGAGCGCAAACGCAGCTCCATGGTCGGATTTCCTCGGCCCAGCGCCAGTTGGAAATAGCCGCGCGCCTCTTCCTTCTTTCCCAGGAAGGCGAGCAGGCGCGCCTCTTGCTCGAGCGCCGCCGGCTCTTTGTCCATCTCAGCGTACACCACGCGCGCGTCTTCGTATCGCCCTTGGCGCTCGAGGACGTCGCCGAGCTCGAGCTTGATCTGCGTGGCGTCCGGCTTTTTGGCGATGGCGGCGCGAAAGCGTGCCTCGCCTTCGGGATATTTTCCCAGCGTGACGAACGCGTGGCCGAGCTCGGCCATCAGCAGTGGATCGTCTTGCGATTGCGCCAGCGCCGATTTGAGGGTCGCCACCGCCTCCGCCGATTTTCCAGCGGCCGACTGTGCCGCCGAGAGTGAAAGATAGGCGACGATGAAGCGCGGATTTTTTTCGATGGCGCGACTGAACAGACTGGTGGCGAGCAGGTTGTCGTTGGCGCGCTGTGCCAGGCGCCCTTGCCAATAGATCACCCGCGGATCTCCCGCCGACAGCGCCACCGCTTCGGCAACCAGCGCGGTCGCGTCGGATTCGGTCTCGACGAGCGCGCGAATGAGCGCGAGGTGCGCGTCCAGGTTGTGCGGCTCCGCCGCCACGATCTTCTTCAGCAGCGGCAGCGAATCGGCGCAGCGCCGCTGATCGCACTGCACATCGGCAAGCAACACCGGGATCGAGTGCGAATCGCGATCGAGGTTGAACGCTCGCTGGAAGCGCGCCTCCGCTTCGCCGCGCTTTCCCGCCGAGGCAGCGATGATCCCGAGCGTGGTCCAGGCATCGGCGACTTCGCGCGGACCCACTTCGCTGGCGCGTTTTCCCACCAGCGCTTCGATGCGCGCTTGAATCGCATCGAGCTCGGCGTTCGGCTTTTTCGCCGAGAGTCGCTCGATGCCGATCTGCGCGCCAAAATGTTGTGGGCTTACCGTCAGCGCCTTTTCGTACAACGATTGAGCGGCCGAGGTGTCGCCAAGCTTCTCTTTCGCTCGTCCGGCACCGAACATCGGCGCAGCGTCGCGTGGATTGTCCGCCATCGCTTTTTCGAACGCAGCGATGGCAGCAGCAGGCTCGGCCGCCGCCAGCTCCGCCCAGCCGAGGTAGGTCAGCGTCCGCGAATCGGCCGGCATCTTTTTGCTAAGGTCGGCAAGCCGAGCGCGCGCCGCGGCGACATTTCCCGCGTTGAGCAGCTTGAGCGCAAATGCGTTCGCCAGCTCGGGAATCCCTTCCGGATGCGCCTCCAAGTGTTTTGCTTCTCCGCTCCGCTCGATCGATTCGAGCAGCGCGTCGGCCGATTTGCCCTCGGACGTTCCGCCCAGCCGCGCCGCACCATAACTCCCCTGCGCCGCCAACCCCGCCAGCTCGAGGTGACTCGATGCATCGCGAAAGAGCTGGCGAAGATCGGTCGCGACCTTGCGGTATGGGGCTGCCTGATCGAGCGACAGCAGCGCCTCGGCTTGCGCGAACCGCTTGGCGCGCTCGGCTCGGCGTCCGCTCAAGAGATCGGCGCCAAAAAATCCAAAGTCGGTCAGCCCGAGCGCCATGCCGACGATCAGCAGTCCCACCGCGCCGATTACCGCCGGACGACCGAAACGATTTTCCTTCGCTCGCCGCGGCACCGGAGCCGTGGTCTCGTGCTCGAAGACGACCGGTGGCGGCGCGACCGGTGGCGACACGACTGGCGGCGACCCGACCGGTGGCGGCGCGACCTTTGCTGGCGACGCGGCCGCCGCATTCTCCGCGATCGGCGGAGCCACCGACGGCGCCCGACGACGTGGGCTAGCCTCGGGCGGACTCAAGTCGAGATCCATATCCTCCAGCGCTGCCGGCGAAATTTCACCGGTGGAAAAATCGAACCGACCGGGCGTATCGAACGAATCATCGGTCGGGGGCGCAGGGGTAGGTGCTCGGCGAGCGGGCGGCACCGGCGTGGTCAATCGGCGCGGCCGCTTGGGCGCAGGAAGATCGGCGATCTCGACCGCCTGGGAGGCTGGAGGCACCGGCGTGGGTGTGGGCCGTTTGGGCGCCGGAAGATCGACGATCTCGACGCCCGCAAACGGCGGCGTCACGGTCCTCCCGGCGCGATCTTTTGGCGCCAGCAGATCGTCATCTGCCACTTCGGAAGCTTGACCGTCGGACGCCTGAACCAACCGAGGCTGGATGTCGGCCGCGGTCGGGAGATATCTTTCGGCGTTCGTGTCGGATGGAATGTTGAAGCCTTCCGGATTGAAGTCGGAATGCTTCACCGGTGCCCGCGCTGGAAGAACCTCGTCGAGATCGTCGTCTTGCGACTCGACCTCGAGCGCGATCGGCGCCAGCAAGCTCGCGTACTTGACGACGTGAATGGTGTGCTTGCAAGCCGCGCAATCCATCGAGAGCCCCGCCGAAGGGATCTGGCGATCCTCGAGCTCGTACGGAGCACCGCACCTTTCGCAATGGATCTTCATAGGGTAGACACGCCTTGATCGGCCCATATCATATCACGGCTCGCAGTCTGAACGCGCGCCCAGAATTCGCCCTTTACAAGGCTACTTGCGCTTGATAAAGATTCGGTCCGTTTTGCTTTTATGGCTTTTGGTCTAATTGTTATCGTGGGAGGAGTGGCCGAGCGGTTGAAGGCGACGGTCTTGAAAANNTTCGAATCCCTCCTCCTCCGCCAAGCCCTCTTTTGACAACTTAATAGTGGATGCGATGTGAACGTGTGAAATCGGGAGAGGTGGCCGAGTGGCCGAAGGCACCGCCTTGCTAAGGCGGCATACGGGAAACTGTATCGAGGGTTCGAATCCCTCCCTCTCCGCAACGATGGAACATGTTTGGCCGAAACAGAATTTCTAGCGGCCATAGCTCAGCTGGATAGAGCATCGGCCTACGGAGCCGAGGGTCAGAGGTTCGAATCCTCTTGGCCGCGCTAGATGATGACGAGTGAAGAGTGGATGCGGGCCGCGATCGCGGAGGCGGAAGTCGCCGGAAAACTGGGTGAAGTTCCCGTCGGTGCGGTGGTGGTGCTGGATGGCAAGTTGATTGGCAGTGGTGGAAATCGGCGCGAAAGTGCAGCCGATCCCACCGCCCACGCCGAGATGCTGGCCATTCGCAGTGCGGCGCAAACCATCGGTGGCTGGCGCTTAGTCGACGCCACGCTGTACGTGACACAAGAGCCGTGCCCCATGTGCGCCGGCGCAATCGTGAATTCTCGCCTGAGCAAGTTGGTCTACGGTTGCGACAATCCCAAAGCAGGCGCCGTTCGAACGCTGTATCAATTGGTGGAAGATCCGCGGCTCAACCACCGAGTCGAAGTCGCTAGCGGCGTGCTCGCCGTCGAGTGCGGCAAGCTACTCACTCAGTTTTTCGAAAATCTAAGAAGCCAACAAAAGAAGTAGCGGAGGCGTCGCGCCTCCACGGGAGAGGTGGCAGAGTCCGGTCGATTGCGCCTGATTCGAAATCAGGTGTACCCGCAAGGGTACCGGGGGTTCGAATCCCTCCCTCTCCGCCAAACGCATCTGGCTTGCATCTCGCGGCGTACGTCCTCGCTTGGGCGGTCACGTACCCGAGCGTACGCTCCCTTCCGCGCTGCGGGCGTGCGCCACGATCTGCTGCGCCATCTGCGTTTGGCGCAAAACTCCATCCGATATAAGTGTCTGACAAGATGATTCTGGAGCGAGCAAAGCGAAGCGGCTGATCATCACATGCGCATCCACTGATCGAAGTTCCTTCAGCTCCCCGCGCGAGGTACGTGCGGTGGGGGGAGGCTCCCGAGGCGGTGCCGAGGGAGGGGGTGAGTCTCCGACTCGTCTTGGCCCACCGAAGGTGGGATCGGAGACGAACGGAAGGCCCCGCTGAATGGGAGAGGTGGCCGAGTGGCCGAAGGCGCACGATTGGAAATCGTGTGTATCGAAAGGTACCGTGGGTTCGACTCCCACCCTCTCCGCTAAGCAATTACAGATTTCCCCAATGCGCGTGACTTCGTCCTTGAACCGTTCGGACGCCGAAAGCGCGAAGATTCCGACCATCGCGGTCAGCCAGCGGGTGAGACGAAGGGGACCGCCGTCTCGCGCAGATCAGTGAGGAGAGACGGTATAGTCTTTGAGTTATTGGAATCCCATTTCTTATGGGAGGCGTCAGTGAACGCGAGCTCAATCGTCTGGACGTCGGACTTCGCGAGGCAAAAACGGAAAGTGCTATAGATGTCGGAATTTCCGGACAGCTCCACCCACGACGTAACCTGATCCCCTTTGGCGTGCGAATTTTGCTGCGCAACCGTAGTGGTTCAGGCCGTCAAATCAACCTCGCTCCAGCCGAGCGCTTTAACTTCACCGACTCACCTGACTGGTCGACCAAGGGCAGGGCAACGGCGGCATCGTCGTCATGGGCCACGCCTCGCTCGATCACACGCAGTATAAGAGCAAGACGTTCTTCGGCTTCGTGTTCCGCAACAACGAGAGCCAGACTCAAGTCATCAAAATCGATTTCGACTCCAACGGAAAAGGTACCGTGGCGCCATTCAACGACGTTGGTGCCAACACGTTCGGCTCGTCGGTCGGGGTGGTCACCAACCTGACGCAGAACACCAACGGCTTCATCGATGCGCAAGTGTTCGACGCCGATGGCGTGTCCAATCCGAGCGTTGCGCACGGACTGTCGACGGCAGTGAGCGATCCGAGCGCGGGTGGCGTTGGCCACACGGTGCTCTTCTTCACCGCGCAAGACAACGGCGGAACAGCGCCGCTCGACGTCTTGCTCATCGAAGAGCCCGGAACCTCGCCGTAACACTCCCAGGGTGTAGTTGCAGGTTCCCCGACGGATCGTTATCGTCCGCCATCCAATGAGTCCTTTCGCCCGCCTCGTAATCGCCAGCTTCTTCTTCGTCGCCTGTGGTGTCTCATCGCCGACCCTCATGTCTGACGCTACCATTGTCGATGCATCAGTAGACAGCTCGGCCTCCGTCGACATGGTCGCCTGCACGTTGGTGTCGCCCTATTCGAGCAGCGATCCAACTTGCAACGGGTGCGCGGAACAAAAGTGCTGCGTCGAAGTGAACGGTTGCGTGGGCAATACCAAATGCAATGACGACTATGTCGATTGCACGATCGGATGCGTATTGATCGCGCCGCCCGACGGAGGGATCACCGACGCCGGCATTTACGATTGTCTCGCCGATTGCGCCACGCAATATCCGGAAGGCAAAGCGGCTTATGACGTTGCGATCGGCTGCGTTGAAAAGCGCTGCCCTGACGTCTGTCAGTAGACGGCTATTTTGGGCACTGATAGACACCGTCGCCCGAATATTCCGGTTTACACGCTCGAATACATTGTCGAGTAATCTGACTTCGCGGGCAGCACCCTACTTGTAAGCAAAAGTGAGTCTCCAGTATTGCGTGCAACACGCCGATCACCGTCGGAGATTCCGCGCCGATGCCTTCAGATCAGGGTGCGAGTGCGCGGGCAAACCACATTAGATTACACTCGTGACACAAGTCGGATTGTGCAAGCTGCGCAACTCGCGCGCGCGATCAAATCCCATCGGACAGCCACTCCGTTTGAATCCGGTCGGATAAGTCNNGGTACGAAGGATGCTGTAGTCCCAATCCGGACAACCAGACACCCGGGGGGGATAACACATGACCAGTCGCATGCACAATTGGATGGCCGCACTCGTTCTCAGCACGGCAATCGGCTTTTGGGCGCAACCGGCGATGGCCAACGCGAGGAACGCTGTGTTTGTAAGTGGCGTCCGGGTTCGCATGGTCCTTCCCAACGGAAAAGAGCAAGGGTTCAAGCTCGTGCAACGCGTGAACGGGTGGCACCTCACGCTCGCGGCCGGCGCCAAAGGTGCCGTCGCCGAAATCACCGACGTTACGCGCACCGCCGGCCTCCGCTGGAACCTACCGATCGTCGATTCGGGCGTCGAGCTCGACGAAGATCGATTCCTGGTCGATCACGCCTATCACGTGCGCGTGGTTCGCAACCGCTCGGTGATCGCGGATGCGTTTCTCTATCTCGCGCCGTCGCACACTCCGATCCCCGAGCATGAACTGGTGCTCGGCGACGTCATCAATGAGCTTTCGCCGATCGCCATCATCGACAAGGGACAGCTGTAAGTAACCTTGATTTTTATTCCGACAGGTACTTGATGACGACATTGCCCAGCATCGCGTGTCGTTGGTCTGTGTAGTATGAGTCGGTTTCCCAACCCTCCGCACAACCTGCCATCAGTGTGTGCGCATCGCTCCAAGAAAGTGATCCGTGTGCACGTAGACACATCTTGGACCTCGCGACGACGGCGCGGCACCATTGGAATTTCTCCTTGGCGTCTTGAATGTTGAGCGCCACGTCGAAGGAGCCCGCCGCTCCGCCGCCCGATTCTTGATAGCGGCGCGCTACGTACCGACCATCGGGCGATACGGCTTCTTGGAGAAGCTCGATGCCGACCTCACCGGGGCACGTTGGTTTACAAGATTCGCATCCTGTGCCGACAACCGAGAGCAGGAGCAGTATCCCGAGCGTTCGCATTCTACCCTCCTGCAAGTGTACGCGTTGAGCCCAGTAAAATTCCAGAGAACTTGGAGTGTCGAAGCGCTATCAAACACTCCCTGACATGAGTTATTTTTAAACGCATGATGACGCCATCATTGGAGGCAACGCCGGACACACTTTTGGAAACCTACGCCCGCTCCCAGGAAATGCGCCATTGCCGGATCGAGGTCGAACGCGGCGGACAGACGCTCACGCTCGAATACTTTATCGAGTGAACTGACGAACGAGACTTACGGAGAGTCACTCACGCCGGCCGGCGCTACGCGCGCTGGTTGAAGATCGCGCCGGCAAACTTCGCCGGGTCAAAGAGTGCAGCAGCCTGTGCTATCTCGTCGGGTTTTCCACGGCCGTACCCGACGACCAGCACGACGAAGTCGGCGAACTCCGACAGAATACGCGCGTCCGGCGAACCTAGCGCGGGCGGCCCATCCATGAAGACACAACTCGGTTCGTTACGTAGCTCGGACATGACCAGACGCATTGCGGGAGACGAAAAGTACTCACGAAATCGAGACGACGGATGGCCGGCTGGAATCAAGTGGAGACCGGCAATCGCGGTCGGACAGATGAGGTGCTCGATCCTCTCCGTCGGATCGGTGAGGTAGTCGAAGAGTCCACCGCCGTCCGGACGACTGCCGAGCGCGAGATGTTGTGTCGGGTTGCGCACGTTGCAGTCCATGAGCACCGCCGCGCGTCGCCCTTGCAGCGTAAAGGCCGCCGCCAGGTTGCGGGCCACGAAGCTCACGCCAGCACCGGGGGTCATCGACACCACCAGCGTCGTGAAGTAACGCAAGTCGAAAGAGGCGGCCATCGCCTCGAGCCGGGTCCGAACCTCGCGAAACTGATCGAACTGGTCCTCCGCCGCCATCCCTTTGGGAATGAAGGACGACGAACCGCGAACGAGCAGCGGCCGGCGATAGTTGGTGAGGGCCTGGACCTGCGGGACGCTCGCGTCGGTCTCGACGACACGGCGGAGACGATCCGCGATGTTGACATCGATGACCGTGTCTTCTGGCACCGGGAATTTGCTCGCCCCCGAGCGCCTTCGCTTGTTGTCGTCGCCGCCCCGACCGCCGCTGCCTCGCCCGGCACTCATGATGTTCTTCTCAACTTGATGACGAACGCGGTGATGTATGCGGCCAACACGCACACCACCATCAACGCCGATAAAAACTGACGGTAGCGATAGCGCGATTTGTCGTGGCGCTCGGAGCTGTAAGAGATGCTGCCAAGAAGGGGAACCCGGGCCAACCGCTCGATCTGCAGCGGACTCCGCACCCGCGCGTCGAGTCGTACCAGCACGAACAGATACCCCATTGGCACCACCATAGCGAAGATGAGCCCGGCCAAGGTGAGGTGCATCAGGCGAAGGCCGCTGGCCGTAATCGGGATCTCCGCCGGCTCCTCGACTCGAAAGGTGAAGCCGCGATGCTGCGCATCGATCTCCATCGACACGCGCGCGTTCTCGCGGCGCTTGAGGAGATCTTGATACACGTCGCGGGTTGCCTCGTAGCGTCGTAAGAGCTCCGACAGCGTCGTGTTTTGACCGACGCTCTTCAACCCTGGATCGGATCTGGCCTCGGCCAGCTCCGGCCTGTGTTCCGCCGGCGCGCGACGCACGGAACCGCCGGCCGACGCAATCTTGCGGCGGACCTCTTTGATCTCCGCAGTGATCGCGCGCGTCACTTCGTCGTCCCCAGCCAAGAGATTGTCATCGGCGAGGCGCGCCTCGGAGACTCGATCTTCCGCGACCGCCAGCTCCCGCCTCACCCGCTTTACTTCGGGGTGCTCCTCGGTGTAGGCGACCAGCAGCCGATCGAGCTCGCTCTTGAGCTGGGCGACCCGGGCGCGAAGCTGCTCCTTCTCCCGTTGCGAATCTGCGGCGGGGTGTTCGAGTTTGTGAGGCAGCTGCGCGAGAAGCGCGGCCTCTTCGCTGCGCAGCGCCGCCAGCTGTTCGGCCGGGACCCGCGAGGAGCTCGGCGGCGTGGGGCTGATCGGCTCCGCCGAAAGCGGCGTGGCGCCGCCCTCACCGCGGGCTTGGGCCAGCACCTTCTCGTGCTCCTGAGTCAGCTTGGCTCCGTATTCCTTCACCTGTTTGTCGATGAACTCGAAGGCCTCGCGGCTCTCGCGCACTTTGTCTTCGGTGGCCTCGCGAATGTAAATCTCGGCGAGCCTGTTGGTAACCATAAAGGCGCGTTTCGGGTCGGTGTCGTTGTAGGTAATGCGGATCATCTGCTCGTGCTGACTTTCGATCTTGATGCGTATGCGCAGCTGGTTGAGCAGCTTCTCCTCGGTCAACGGATCCGGCTGTTTGGCAGGCGGGGCATTCACCCAACCTCCGAAAACCAAGATCTCGCGAAGGATGCGGCGACTCATGACGACCTGAGTCGAGATCGCAACTTGGTCGGCCACGCCAGTCGTGACCGCGCGTCCCTCCATGAGCGGCTTGATGATGTTGCTCGCTTCTGCAAAGAGCAGGGTGGACGCCTCGAAGCGCTTGGGAATTGCGAGCGCGACGACGAGCATCACCAAGGCAACGCCGGAAAATAGCGCCGTCAGCGTCAACATGCGCTGCTTTGCTTCCCGCTTGAAAACGGGCAGTAGGTCGCCGAGAGAGGATTCTGTCATGGTCGCGAGGCGGACATAGGATTCCGCATCGCGATGGATTATAGTCGAAAAATATCCATGTTTATATGCGGTTTGACGTATCGACGACATTTTTTCAGGGTCCTCCCAGAATGAAGTTTCTTTTACTTAATTTGCTCTTGTTGACCGGCTGCTTGTCGTCACTCGCACTGCAGGGTGCGGGCCACGGCAATGGTGGCGGCGGTGGCGGTGGCGG
>PLXG01000428.1 GCA_003153195.1 Myxococcales bacterium | reverse complement strand
ACCAGAAGGGCGACGAGGTCGAGGCAGCCGTGCTGCACATCGACACCACGGATGGCGACAAGCCGAAGATCTCGCTCGGCATCAAGCAGCTCATCGGCGATCCGTGGGATCGCATTCCGTTCGACTTCCCGGTGGGCAAGATCGTCACCGCCAAGGTGCAGAAGGTTCTCGACTTCGGCGCGTTCGTCGAGCTCGAGAAGGGCATCGAGGGTCTCATTCACGTCTCCGAGATTTCGGACGAGCGTGTCGAGGATCCGCGCACCGTTCTTCAGCCGGGCCAGGAAGTGAAAGCGGAGGTCATCTCCATCGACACCGCCGAGCGTAAGATCGGTCTCTCGATCAAGGCCGCCAGCCGCTCGTCGGAGCTGGCTGAAGCACAGGGCTACACCGCCGGCACCTCAGGCGCAACTCTGGGCGACGTCATGCGCGCCAAGCTCAAGCTCAAGTCGCAAGAGCACGAATAGAGCGCGAGCGACCTCTTCGGGTACGCGCCTTTGAAACAACTCCTTCTTCCCCTCCTAGAACTTTTACTTCTGGCCGGCTGTTCGTCAGCGCCGCCGGCGCCCGTGTATCAATACTCTTCGCGCTTCGTCGGCGATTGGCGCATCGACGACACCTCGCAGCTCACCTCGGTCTACACGTTTACGGCCGCGGGCAAGCTCACGCTCGATCAGACCGTGGCCGGAGGTCGCATGCTCGCGCCCGATTGGTCGCTCGGGTACGTGGCCCAAGGTCAGCTAGGTGCGCGCTGCGGGTTCGACACCAGCTGGCACACGACCGATGATGAGACCTTGGTCATCGCGTCGACCTGCAACGATGGGCTCGATCGAGACATCGTGCTTGGATTCCAGGCCGATGCGAAGCTCGACGGCACGCCGCAAGATGTCACGGTGATCTCGGTCGGCGGCGCGACCGATTGGGACCACTTGCCGAACGCCTGGCAGTTCACCAAGTGTCAGGCGACCGGCTGCGGGCTGTGATACTTTCCCGCTTGGTTCGAGGGCACTAGCGCCCATCATCCGAGGAAACGTGGCAGACGCGCAGGGAAGATCGAATTGGGCAGGGATTCTCACCTTCGGGGGACTACTGCTGCTTTGCTTTGGATTTCTGTTCGCGCTCTTCTCTTCGGCGGATCTCGGTGAGTCGGGTTGGCACGCACCGTCGGGCTCGCCGCATATCGGCATCGTCGAAGTCGACGGCGTGATCACCGATTCCAAAGACGAGGTCGCGCGTCTGCACGAGCTGCGCAAAGATCCGAACGTCAAGGCCATCGTCGTTCGGCTGAACACACCGGGGGGCGCGGTGGCGCCGTCGCAGGAGATCTTCCAAGCGGTGGTCCGCGCGCGTAAATCGAAGAAGGTGATTTGCTCGATGGGCACTGTGGCCGCCTCGGGCGGCTACTACATCGCGTCGGCCTGCGATCGCATCTTGGCGTCGCCGGGAACCATCACCGGATCAATCGGCGTGATCTCGCAGACGCCGCACGTTCAAGGTCTGCTCGAGCTCATGCGCGTCGAGATGGAGACGGTGAAGTCGGGCGCGCTCAAGGACATGGAGTCGCCGTTTCGCGCCGTCACGCCCGACGAACGCAAGTTCGTACAGGGTTTCGTCGATGGAATTTACGACCAGTTCTTGTCTGACGTGGCGCAGATGCGCAAGATCGACAAAGAGAAGCTGCGACCGATCGCCGATGGAAGAATCTTGAGCGGCAAAGAGGCGCTGGCGGCAAACCTGGTAGACGAGCTCGGCAACTTCGAGGACGCGCTCGATGCGGCGGTCAAACTGGCCGGTCTGACCGGCGAACCGGTGCCCGATTTTCCACACAAGAAAGGCACCTGGCTGTCGGAGATGGTGCGCTCGACCTCGGAGTCGCTGGCGCCCAGACGCACCATCGAGATGAGAGATCCGCGGTTATGAAGCCGCTCGCGGTCTGCCTTCTTCTGGCGTCGATGACGCTTTCGTGCGGACGCGACCGCGCCGACAAAGTGAGCGATCGCTTCGTCGACCTCTATTTTGTGGAGATCGATCAAAAGCGTGCCCTGCCCATTACCAGCGGCCTCGCCCGCGGAAAGCTCGAACAGGAGCTCGGCCTCGTCGAAGGCGTGCGCCGCGAGTACTCACCTGAGCAGGCCAAGCCCAGTATCTTTTATGTCAGACGTTCGTTCGAAGAGTCCGACGGCCACGCACGCGCGTCGTACGACATCACCATCCGCCAAGACCGCGACGAAACCCACCGCAACGCACTCATTTCGCTGGCGCACGAGGAAGGCCATTGGTCGGTTGCGAACTTCGTCATCGGCGAAGGTTTTTCACCGGCGCGGCCCGCGAAGTAAAACGAGCAGACGAAAAGTCCGATTCGCGAGTTCGGAATTTTCCTGCTCGCCGCACGCTCGCTAAGGTCGCTGAAAACAGCGAAGAGGACTTTTCTTCCTCTCTCTTTTTGCTCGTGGGTCGCGCCAGTTGTGTCGATGCGACGCGATAGATGCGACAGCGCGTTTTTGCGCGTGAGAGAGTTGAATGACGAACGGGTGACCTGGGTTTGTGTTTCGCGGGCTCGGGGGCGCTTCGAGTCGCTCGCCGTCCGCGGCGACGCAAGCCGAGAACCGAGCAACCTGCGCGCCGTCTGCGGCGCCTAAGGGAGCGTACCCCGAGACACGAAACACAAACTCGGGGCAGGACCCGTTCGCCGCTTCAACTCTCGAACTACTTCGCGTTCTTCAGATCAACCACCACTTGCGCGCCGGTCTTGTCGTCGACGACTACGATCGCATCGCAGCCTTCGGGCAATGGAACTCGGACCGTGGTGTTGGCGTTGACGGCGCCGCGGATTGAGGAGGCTGCTTTGCGGGCTTCGGCTTCGACGTCGTCGGTTTCGGCCTCGGCCAAAAGCGGAAAGTCGAATCGAGCCGCTTCTAACAGCTGAGCGCCACGCCTCGCTTGTGCTTCAAATCGTCCACGATAGCGACGGAGGGTGGTCGGACGCGGAAAGGTGCCGCGCACAACGCGAACGAACAAGAGCTTGCCGCCCTGAAAGCGAAGATCGAGATCGGCGTAGGCACGCACCGGCGCCGAATGGCTGCCCGCTAGAGGCGGAGGTTTGACAGAGCCCTTTGTGGAAGAATCCGACGTTTTGCCAGTCACTTCGACGGCCTTGGCGACGCCCCCATCGGGCGCGTCAATGGTTTTCGCGACCGCGCGGTTTTCGACTGCGACTGTGCCGAGGATCACCAGAAGGAGCGGCTTCACCCCCGTATACTATCGGAATTCCCATGAATGACGAAATCCTCGCGCCGGTCATATGGTCGCCGCAGAGCCGATCTACGGATGCGATTCACTCCGCCGAGTGCTATACGACCGGTGTGACCCACTGCGCATCGTGCGGCCTCGATTTTCAAGCCCTGCGAGTCGGAGGCGACTCCGCCGATCCGCTGAAGTTCTGTCCAGGCTGTGGCGCCCAGGCATCGTCATCCGATCCATTTCTTGGCCGCGTGCTACTAGGACAGTTCGAGCTCCGCGAAGTGTGCGGGCGTGGCGCCATGGGCACCGTCTATCGCGCCTATCAGACGCACATGGAGCGCGAAGTTGCGGTCAAGATTCTCAACGCCGAGATTCTCCAAAGCGATCCCAAGATCGGCCGGCGCTTCTCTCGCGAGGCGCGCGCCGCGGCTCGGCTTTCTCATCCAAACATCGTAACCGTTCACCTGATCGGCGAAACCGAAGAGAAGTTGCCGTACTTGGTGATGGAGCACATCGCCGGCGAGTCGCTCGAGGATCTGTTGGCGCCCGGCACTGCATTGCCACCACGAGATGTTTTACAGCTCGGTCGACAAATCGCATCAGCGCTCGGCGAGGCGCACGCGCACGGTGTGGTCCATCGCGATCTCAAACCGGCGAACATTTTGGTCATCCGCCCGACAGCATCGCGGCCATCGACGCTGGTGAAGGTACTCGACTTCGGCATCGCCAAGATCTTGCGAGGCCAGGCTAGGCCGGACTCCGAGCTCACCGAAGGCGGCCTCATCTTCGGCACGCCGCACTACATCGCTCCCGAACAGGCCTCTGGCGATCTCGTCGACGCGCGAGCGGATCTCTACTCGCTCGGCGTGGTCCTATTTCAGATGGCGACCGGTCGGGTTCCGTTCGCTGGAAACATCGGCATGGAAGTGGTGTTACGCCATCTGCGCGAGACGCCGCCCAGCCCCCGCGATTTTGCGCCCAATCTTCCATTGGCGCTCGAGGAGTTGATTTTGCATTGTCTCGCCAAGGCCCCCGACGATCGTCCGATGTCGGCGGTGAGTATCGTCGCCCGGATTGAAGAGATCGATGAGGCGCTTCGAATTGAAGAAGCCGGCGTGGTGCGCGCGCTCGAACGAAGAAATACGTCGGCGATCATCGCCGCACAAAGGCAAACCCGCAGTCGCTGGGCGGTGGGTGCGGCGTTCATGCTCTCGGTCGCAGTGGTGGGGACGATCGCCATGACTGGGGAGCGAAATCATTCGATCGCGTCGGCCTCCGTGATGCCCGCTTCAATCGCAGCGTCAAAAGCGGTCGAGCTGCCTCTGCCGGCGAAATCCAGCGTCGAATCGGTCGCCTCCAAAGTGTCAGACAATCGCATCGAGGTGCAGGGGCACGCCGCCGTCGCTCAATTGCCGGTTAGACACCCAGTCAAGCCGAGCGCCGACGAGGCGATTGCCGCCCCGCGCGCATCGCGCAAAATCGGGTCGCACGAGCTTCCACACAAAGCGGTTCGCACCGAGTCGATTCCGCTACCGCCCAAGAGCGTGATCGAAATGCCCAGCCTCAGCTATCCTCCGGCTGTCGTCGAGCCGACCGCTCGGCCGAAGGTGGCGCCATCCGCCGTCGACGATAAGCTCGAGTCGCCGCTCGATCCGTATCCCAGTGACTCTGAGAAGTAGCGTCGGGAAGCAGTGACGTAAGTTCAACGACCGGTGAAGATCGGTTTGCGTCGTGAGAGAAACGCGGTGACGCCCTCTTTGGCATCGGCCGTCTGCGAGAGCGCCGCCTGCGCTTCGGCCTCCCACTTCAGCATCGCTTCGAAATCATTTTCGCCGACGCTACGCCGAATCCCCTCTTTGGTGAGCGCGAGCGCGACCAGCGCGCCATCGGCGAGATTGCGCACGTACCGCGCGACCTCCTCTTCGAACCTGTCGTCGGCAAAAACGCGGCTCACCAGCCCGATCGCGAGCGCGTCGGCGGCGGTGAGAATATCGCCCGACAAGAGTAGATCGAACGCGCGGCTCTGTCCGACGATGCGCGGCAACGCGTACAAAAGTCCGAAGTCTCCGGTCAGCCCGACCTTCACGAAGGTGGCGCCCAATCGCGCGCGATTCGACGCCAAGCGCACATCGCACGCCAGCGCCAGCGAGAGCCCGGCGCCGACGCAAGCGCCGTCGATCTTCGCCACCACCGGTTTTTCAAACGCGCGCAGCCGACGAATTGCCGCGCCATCGGAAAGCAGCTGCGCCCGTCGCTCGTCGACAGAGAGGGCCAGTCGCTCGGGCATGGTCTTGAGATCGCCACCGGCGGAAAAAGATCCGCCCTCACCAGCGACCACCAGCACCCGCACGGTGGCATCCGCCTCCGCCGTGGCAAAGTGCGCGTCGAGCTGACGCCATTCTTCCGATCCGAGGGCGTTTTTGACCTGCGGGCGACGGAGGGTGACCGTCGCGACGCCTGCTTCGACTCGGTAGTCCACGGTGGCGGTCACCCACCTTCCATAACATGGGGTGGGGTCACTCGTCCTGGCCAACCTGCCTGCGTTCGCCGGCGCACCGCCCGCGCCGGTCCGATAATCCAGACCAAGATCAGGTACATGCCCCTCTGTTCAGAGTGGCACATCCGATGCTATTACTTCGCCCCAAAGCGGACCAGGGGTATTTCATGCGCAGAAATCTTTTCGTGGCGGCGGTGGGGTTGGGCGTCTTTTGGGGCGGCTGCGTGCCCGACATCGACACCACGCAGGTTACCGAGTCGTCAAGCTCTCTCGGCGCAACGGTTTACCGCGAGGTCTGCCAGCGCGAATATTACCAGGGCGAACTCGCCGACCAAGCCGCAGGCAAGCGTCAAACTGTCGACGTGAGCGGCACCGATTACAAAGCGGTCTGCATTCAGAACGCGAGCGTTCCCGCGGACGCGCCGGCAAAAATTCCTACGCTGGCAGCTGATCGCAGCCTCCTCGTGAGCACGGTGGACGACGTGATCCCGCTGTCGTTTCACGATCAGTTCGAAAGCTACCTGATCAACCTGACGCCACTTGCCGACGATGGCACCATGGAGCGCGCGCTCTCGGCCGCCAGCAACGTGTGTGCGTTGGCCGCGGGCGACGACGAGACCAACACCGCGTTCGAGCGTCTCGGGTTACGCGACGGTTATCGCTCGATCTCGAGCCAGCCGGGACTGGCGGCCAATTTGGTCACCTACGATGCGCTGCCGGATTTCGTGAGCTCGTCGCTGGCACTGTTTGCCGATGGTGGCTCGGCGCAAGAGGAGTGGAAGGCGCTTCTGCGCGGCCTGGCGCTCGAGCTCGAATCGACCGAGAAGAGCGCGCTGCCAAACGATCCGGAGCGCACGCTCAAGATCGTGAAGGATCTTTTGTTTTCCTCCAACGTTGGGTTGAAGAGCGGGACCTCGCATCTTCTCACCGCGCGCGACGTGCGCGGCATCGCTCAGCCGGTGCATCTCACCGCGCCGTTTGTCGACGGCGATGGCGACGGGCTCGCCGACGTGGACGCGCAGGGTCGTTTTCTGACGCAGGGCGGAGGACTGGCGCAGGTGCCGACTCCGTTTCCGCTGCTCGGTCAGACCGACTCGGCGAGTCGCGACTCCGCAGGCCGCGCGCTCGACGCGCAAGGTGCGCCGCTCTATCAGACGCTCGACCTCGACGGCACCGCGCTCGGAGCGCTGCTCGGCGAAGGCGTCAGCCTGCTTAAGCCGTCCACCGATCAGCTGTTCGGCCTTTTATGGGGATCGTCCGCGCTGCTCGGCTCGCGCCGCCCGGTGATCAAAAGCTATGCGCTCTCCGATGGTACCAAGGTCGGATCGGTCTCCTATAGCGGCCACGACGATTCGGACGCGGCGCTACTCGATCTGATCCACGCCGGCGCGCAGCTCACTGCCGACTCGAACCTGCCCGACACGCTTTCCGGATTGAAGGTGATCTTCCGCGATCACGAATCGGCGATCGCCCACTTGGCGTCGTCGCTCTTGGCGGCGAACGACTTCGGCAAGATGCATCCGGAAGCGCAGCTCACCGCCAAAGCCACGCTGCTCGACGAGATGATCCCCATCATCGAGCGCATCTTAGCGGTGCCGGGCCTGGCCGAGGATCTGCTCGATGCGTTCGATCCAACGCTCCACCCCGAGACGCGGGCGATCCTGCCCATGATCGGACGACTGATGGTGGCGCGCAATCAGATCGATTTCGCGCATGACGACAAGGGACAATATCGTCTGACCTCGACGCTCGATTCCGTCGATCCGGTCGATCGCACCATGTCGGATGTCGACTACAACCGCTCGCTTATGCAGCGCATCGCGCACCTCATTCACGACGCCAACGGCGTTTCGTTCTGCAACAAGGACAACTCGCAGATCGGCTTTGGTGGGCTCAACCTCATCAGCGAGGCGCGCTGTCAGCTGTTTCAGATCAATGATCTGGCGCTCTTTTACATCCTCAACATGGCCTCCGACAGCGTGCGTAAGGCGGACGGTGTGAAGCAGTTCGCGTCGTTCTGCGAGCAAATGACCGACAAGTCGCTACAAAGTCTGCTCAACAACGACTTCGGCTCGTCCCTGCTCCAATTTCAGGCGGGAATCGATGGGTTCGGCTGCTTTCCTTCGCCGGCGGCGCTCAACCGCACGCTGTTCCTTCGGCCGGACGAGCAGTCGGACTTTCTCAAAGGCGTGACCGAGCCGANNAACGTGCATGACAAGTCGATGTTTGCCTGGGAGACCACGCTGTTCCAAAATCCGGCCGGCGCCGGCCACGAGAACGACACCTTCTACGATGCGATTCGTCCGGTCATCGACGCCTTCGCCAAACATCAAGAGTGCGCGCAGTACGACTCGAACGGCGCCTGCTTGCGCATGCAGAATGCCGCCAAGATCGCACTCGATCTGATCTCGAAGTTACACGAGCACTACACCTCGCCGAGCGGTCGCTACTTCGGCCACACCTACCAGTCGATTGCGTCGAACGTGCCGCGCTATGCTAAGGCGGACAACGTGGTGACCTACGAAGCGCTGCTCGATCAGGTGCTCGAGCAGACCGATTTGGCGTACGCGCTTCCCGATACGATTCACGCGCTGAACGCCAGTCTGACGGAGACGACCAAGCTGCCAGCGCGCGCCTCGCTGATCGGAACTCTGCGGTATCTGTTTAATCCCGACGCCTCGACGGGCCTGGCCTACCGCAACGGTGCGACCACCACCACCTGGTCGGACGGCACCACGCCGGTCACCAAGCTCACTCCTTTCTATATGCTCAAAGATGCGCTGCAGAAGAAGAGCGATCAGTTCGCGGCCAACCCGACCTTCAAGACGGCGTGGGATAATTCGCTCTCGGCATTGTCGGACAATTTGCTGGCGACCGAGTCGGTGCCGCTCGGCTTCGAATTCAAAGATCGTCGCCTGCCGGGGCTGGCGCAGGTGCTGCTCGATTTCGCGGCCGGCCGCGTGCAGACCCACACCCAAGACGGTTCGCTCAGCTCCTGGTCGCATCACGATCTTACGCAGAGCGCGACCGACTTCCTGGTCGGCCCCGTCGGTAGTGCGCTCAACGACTTGGCGGGAAAATTGTCTGCCAATCAGGATGCGCGCGACAAGCTCGGTCAGCTGGTCGCCTATCTCGGCGACAGCCAAGCCAATCCGGCCACCTTCGATGCGGCGGTGAGCACGCTCGGCGACGTCTCGCAGCTCATGACCGATGATCAAGACTTGGTGCCGCTGGCGCATCTGGCTGGCGTGGTGGTCGATCCCGACAAGGGCGCAGTCGCACCCCTGGTGACGCTGGCCAAAGAGTCGAACGATCACGACGCCGCGCGCACGCTCTATCAGGTGCTGCGAAATCTCTACGCCAAGAACGATCAGGGTGTCACCCACGCGTCCGATCTCAGCGACATCATGAGCGAGCTCAACCGCGCGCAGCCGGGGCAGGGCGGCAAGTACAACGCGGCCGATTACAAAAACATGTTCGGTGAGCTGCGCGACTTCCTCGGCGACGAGAAGCTCGGCTTCCTGCGGTTTGTAGAAATCGTCAAAAATCGCGCCGGTGACCGCTAGTGAAACTCCGGCTTCTGATCTGTTCAATTCTCGCGCTTTCGCTCGCTCCTTCGGCGGCGCAGGCCGGCGGCATGTTTCTGCCGGCGCGCGGTGCCCGCGAGCTCGGACGCGCCGGTTCGTTCGTGGCCGGTGCCGACGACGGCGGCGCCATCTACTACAACCCGGCCGGCCTGGCCGACATCGACGGTCGATCGCTTCTCCTCGACGTCGGATTGATCTTTCAGTCGGTCGACTACACCCGCGTCGATTCGGGCGGCAACCTGCAGCCCAAGGTGTCGGGCAAGCAAGAGGTCCTGCCGATTCCAACACTGGTGTTCACCATCAAACCGAAAAAACATCCACGCTGGACCTTCGCCGTCGGACTGTGGACGCCCTATCTGGCGTCGAACAGCTATCCCGAGACCGGTCCGCAGCGCTACTCGCAGGTCAACATCAACGGATCGCTCTTGTTCGTGCTCGAAGCGGCAGCGGCGGTAAAGCTGCGCGACGATCTCTGGCTCGGGTTCGGTTTGCAGAACATGTTTCTGAAATTCCGCGACGTCAAGGCGCTGTCGGCTTGTTCTGTGAGCTGCGCGCCGGAAGATCCGAGCTTCGACTCGCTCACGCAATTGGATGCATCGAGCTTGTTCACCCCGTCGGCGATCGTGGGCCTCACCTTCGCGCGACCGAAGGTTCGTCTCGGCCTTTCGTTTCAGCTACCGTTCTGGGTGCGCGCCGATGGCACGGTTCATTCCAGGCTTCCGAGCGATCCGATGTTCGCCAATTCCAAAGTGGTGGGCGACGCGGTGTCGGTCAACTTCATGTTGCCGCCGGAGTTGCGCATCGGTGCCGAGTGGCGTCCCACGCCGCGCATCCGCGCCGAGATCGGCTTCGACTACGAAGCCTGGTCGGTGCTCGATCAGCAGACCGTCATTCCGCACGGCGTCTACATCGACAACGTTCCCGGCGTCGGGCGCTACGTGCTTTCGACCACGCTGATCAATCGACAGCTCACCGACAGCTACTCCGCGCACATCGGCGGCGAATTCGAAGTGATCAAAAACTGGCTGGTGCTGCGCGCCGGTTATCTGTTCGAGAGCAACGCCACGCCCGACAGAACTTTGAGCGTGTTCGGCACCGACGGACTCAAGAACATGGTCACTGCCGGTTTGAGCGTGAACATCAAGAAGGTCCGCATCGACGTCGGCTACGGACACATCTTTATTCTCGATCGAACGGTCGACTGGAGGACCAGCCAGGCCTATCAGTCGAATCCCATCCAACCGAACATCCCGACGGGCGTAGGTGGCGGAACTTACAGCGTTTCCGCCGACGTGCTCAGCCTTGGCCTGAACGCGCGCTTCTAAGTCGTTACCCGACTCGATTTCGTCCTTAGTCCTCGACACTGTAGACGAAAGTAACCGTGGCATCGCGACGTTGTGCGCCTAGACCCTTCCTATGGACGAGTGCGCCGAAATCGTAGTGGTAGACGATGACCCCGATGCTCGAATGATTTTGCGCGCGCTGCTCGAGCCGCTTGGTCACACGGTTCGGGAGTGCGGCAGCGGTGCCGAGGCGATGGCCGCGCTCAAGGCGCATCGTCCCAACTTGGTGCTGCTCGACGTGCTGATGCCCGACATGGACGGGTATCAGGTCGCCCGTGCGATCAAAGATCTGCCGGGCCCGTTCGTGCCGGTGATTCTGCTCACCGCTCTCGACGATCAGGCTTCGCGCGCGCACGGCATCGACGCCGGCGCCGACGAGGTTCTTTCTAAACCGATCAAACCGTTCGAGCTTCATCTGCGGGTGGCGGCGATGTTGCGCATTCAACATCTATCGAGCGCGCTGCACGAAGCCAACCAGCGACTGCGACTGCTCGCGCGCACCGACGAGCTCACCCACGTCTATAATTTGCGGGGGCTCAAGATGGCGCTGCACCGCGAGTTCGATCGCGCCAGTCGCTACGGCGCGCCGCTCTCGGTGATGGCGTTCGACATCGATCGCTTCAAATCGGTCAACGACACGCACGGACATCCCGTCGGAGATCGCGTGCTGTACGGCGTGGCGCAGGCGCTGAAATCGCAACTGCGTCAGGTCGACATCGTCGGCCGCACCGGTGGAGAAGAGTTCGTGGTCGTGGCGCCGGAGACGCCGCTGGCGGAGGCCGCACAGGTGGCCGATCGCCTTCGCGCGGCGGTGGGCCAAGTGCGTGTGGTGGCGAGCGGCGGAGCGATTCTGTCGGTCACCATCTCCTGCGGCGTGGCGACCCTCGACGAGAACGACACGCTGACGCCCGATCGCCTGCTCGAACGCGCCGACGCTGCGCTCTACCGCGCCAAAGATCTCGGACGCGATCGCTGCGAGATTGCCGAGCCGATTCGGCTATACGAAACGTTGAACAGCTAGATCAGTCCCGAGAGCGGAGAAGTGGCGACGGTCAGATCGTGCGCCACCGAGACCACGGTATCGTTCGCCAGCTCTTCCCACTGCTGACCCTTTGGCATCGGCTGCTCCGGATCGTAAAGCGCGGTGACCGATCGGAGATGCTCGTGATCGATTCGCTTGAGCCGCTTGTCGGCGGGACCGACCTCGCGACAAACCGCGCAATCGGTGATGCCGCGGCTGTGACGAATCCACATCGGGGCGCCGCGATGAAACAAAAGAAGAATGCGCCCGTTGGTCACCGCGAAGCTGCACTCGGCGACTTTGCCTCCGCAAACTTCATCGACCAATGCGACGGTCTTGCGGATGGCGTCAGCCACTTGGCCGGGCGCGACCTGCGCCTCGTCGAGGACGCTCGCTTCGTGTAGACATCCGAGCAGGAGATGAAAGAAGATCTCGGAGTCGGTCTGCCCGCGAATGTTGCGCGCCAGAAAGTCGGGCACCTTGGCCATCAGCGTGTCGCGATGTGTTTCGAAGTCGGGGATGGCGCCGTTGTGCGCGAAGAGCCACGAGCGAAATCGAAACGGATGCGTGTTCTCGGTAGTCGGTTTGATGAGCAAGGCTTCGCTCGCGCCACGCACGTGACCGATGATCACGTCGGTGCGGAGATCTTTCACGATCGCGTAGAGATCGATCGGCCCCGACGCTGGCTTGGGCCGTCTTTGCAGCAGCACCTCGCCGCCTTGATAAAAGCCAATTCCCCAACCGTCGTGGACGCGCGCGGGTCCGGCGTCCGACGGCGCGCCCTCGGTGAGAAGACCACGCGACGCTTCCAGCGCGCACTTCACGCGGTCCGGATCACTGGCAATGTAGGCGAATAAACGGCTCACGTTAAACCTCTCGTGATACCTAAGTATAGCCACGCGATCTCGACGTGGCAACTTCGCTAAGTTAGCGCTGATGTGTGGAAAGCCAGCTCGACAAATCGCTCACCACTTGGCCGCGGCCAGGCTCGGATTCATTGAAGACTTCGTGGAAGAGGCCGTCGTACATGTGGAGCTTCTTGTCCGCTGATCCCAGTCGCTCGAATACCGCTTTCGATTGCGCCGGTGCCGCCACGCGGTCGGCGGCGGCTTGCAACATCAAGATCGGCACTTTGATTTCGGACGCACGGCGAAAGAGTTCGTCCTGGGCGCGATTCGATTCGGTGAACCAGCGTGCGGTCGCTTTCTTGTTGATGAGGGGATCGGTCTCATACTCGTGCGCCACGGCCGGATCGTGCGAGACATCTTCGCCGCGAATCCCCGTCGGCAGCGCCACTTTGGGAAGGATCGACGAGCAGAGCTCGCCGAGCACGACCTCCCACTTGGGCACCGGCAGCGCCAGCGCAAAGTAGGGCGACGACAGAATCAGCCCCTCGATCTCGCCCGGATGTTCGAGCACGTAGTGGCTCGACACCAACCCGCCGAACGAATGGCTGAGCAGCATGAAGGGGCCCTTGATTCCTTCGCCGCGCAGACGGTCGAGGTAGACACCCACGTCGCCGGTGAAATCGCCAAAGGCCGCGGCATATCCACGTCTTCCGCCCGAGCGGCCATGGCCTCTCAAGTCGAGCGCGTAGACGGCGTATCCCTGTGCCGACAGCTCTTTTCCCAGCCTCTCGTAGCGGCCAGAATGCTCGGCGTACCCGTGAATGAGCACCAGGTTGGCGCGGATTTGACCCTCGGGAACGAACCGGCGTTCGAACAGCTCGGTTCCATCATGTGCAGCAAAGCTCGGCATACGATCTTGTATATCTCTCTCAGTCATACTAGAGCAACTGCCGTGAAGTTGTACGAGATCTATACGTCGGTTCAGGGCGAGACCCAGTTCGCCGGGCGGCCCTGCACGCTGGTGCGTTTTGCCGGATGCGACTTGCGCTGCGGCTATTGCGACACCGAGTATGCATTCACCGGCGGACAGGAGCTCGGTCCAAGCGCGATCGTCGCTGACGTCGAAGCGCGCGGCGTGCCGCTGGTGCTGCTCACCGGCGGTGAGCCACTTCTGCAAAAAGATCTCCCCGAGCTCGCGCGCCAACTTTTGGATCGCGGCTTCGAGGTCATGATTGAGACCGGCGGACATCGCGACACCTCGGTGTTGCCCGCCGGCGTGGTGGTGATCCTCGACGTGAAGACGCCCGGCTCCGGCGAAGCGGCGAAGAATCATTGGCCGAACCTCGATCGCGTGGCGGCGCACGACGCAGTCAAGTTCGTGATCTGCTCCGAGGACGATTATGTCTGGTCCCGCGCGATCATTCAGGAGCGCAAGCTCGAGGAGCGCTGTCAGGTGCTGCTCTCGCCGAGCTTCGGACAGGTGGAGCCCAAAAAACTGGTCGAATGGATGCTGCGCGATCGACTGCGCGCGCGTCTCAACCTGCAGATTCACAAATACATCTGGCCCGCCGATCAGCGCGGCGTGTGAGGATCGCCATGATTCGACGTGCCTACGGGTTCATCGTTCGCATTCTGAACGAGCTATCCTGGCTCGGTCCGACGCTGGCGCGCCTCGCGGTCGGCGTGACCTTCATCGCCACCGGTTGGGGCAAGCTTCACGACCTCGCCAAAGTGACCGACTTTTTTCGCGAGCTGCACATCCCCGCGCCCGGGTTCAACGCGGCGCTGGTCGCCAACGTCGAGTTCTTCGGCGGCATTTTGCTTTTGATCGGCCTCGCCACTCGGCTGGCGGCGCTGCCGCTGGCGTTCTCGATGGTGATTGCCATCATCACCGCCAAGCTTCCGAACGCCGAAGGCGCGATCGAGGTGTTCGGTTTCGAAGAGGTGATGTACTTCGTGCTGTTCGTGTGGCTGGCGGTGAACGGTCCCGGCCCGCTGTCGCTCGACCATCTGATTTGCCGTAGTACGTCTGGCAAGAAGCCCGCGTANNTTCCCGCGTAGCGAAACGTCCTCAATCGACCGTGATTCTGAGTGGTTACTGTCGATAGGGGAGTGGCAACGTCGGCGGTGGGGGAGGGTCGACAAAGCCCATCTTCCGCGGTAAGAGCTGGCTGTGACGCCCTGGTTTCGCCGCCGGCTCTACGAACGGCTCTTTCCGCGGTTTCGCCCTCGGCCGGAGTGGCAGCCGCGGGTTGCCAGCGGAAGCGAGGGTGGGGCAGGGCTGCGCATCCGGTGGCTAGGCACCGCCGGCCACGTTCTCGAGACCGCCACCACCTGCGTGCTCATCGACCCCTTTGTGAGCCGGCCTTCGCTGCTCGGCTTGGCATCACCGCTCCACTCAGACGAGACCGCCATCGCCCGTCACATTCCGCGCAAGGTGGACGCGGTGATCTGCGGCCACAGCCATTTCGATCACCTGCTCGATGCGCCGCTGATTGCGCGCTCGCGTGACGCCAGCCTGATCGGCTCGGACACCACCTGCGCGTTCGGACGGCAGGCGGGAATCTCCGAAGATCGGATGGTGCGCATTCCGCCCGCAGGCGGCTCGGTGCAGATCGGCGACATCGAAATTCGGCTAGTGCCGAGTCGCCACGGTCGCATCGTGCTTCACCGCGTGCCGTTCCCCGGCGTGATGCTGACTCCGCCCGCGCAGCCGCGTCTCTGGCACTATCGAATGGGCGGCGCGTTCGGCGTGCTTCTTCGCGCGGCCGGAACGACGGTCTATCACAACGGCTCGGCCGATCTGGTGGATGCCGAGCTCGAAGGCGCTTCCGCCGACCTGCTCTTGGTGGGATTGGCTGGACGCGGCGCGACGCCGAATTATCTCGAGCGATTGGTCACGCGTTTGCGCCCACGCGTGATCGTGCCGACGCACCACGACGCCTTTTTTCATCCGCTCGATCAAGGTGTGAGACTACTGCCGCGGATCGATCTGGAAGGATTTGCCGCTGAGGTTCACGCGCGCGCGCCGAAAGCGCGACTGATCGTGCCGAGCTATCACGAAGCGCTGCACCTCTCCGCCGGCTCAATCGCCGACGCGGCGCTTAGCATTTATTAATTAATCGGCAGGACGCCTTCGTAGAGTGGGTAGGTGGCGCCTGCGGTCACGTGGACGAAACGACTGCCCTGGCTCATCGTCACCTGCGCGGCGGAGAATTGAATCGAGGCGTGACCATTTTCGTCGGTGGTGGTGTCGACGTGACCGGCCGAGGTGAAATCGTCGACGAGCAGATCGGCCTCTACCATCGCGTTTGGTTGCAGCGTGCCCATCGCATCTTTCACGGTCATCGTAACCGTCACGTCGCTAGCCGGCTCGGCTTGCGCCAGCGCGACCTCGGCGGTCCACAGTTTGCTGTCGAGATCGGCGAAACGATCCGGCGACGACAGGGCGAGATCGTCGAGCGCGTGATCGAAATCCATCGCGGTCGCGGCCAGCATCTGGGTGTCGACCTTGTCGGGCGTGTCGGCGGTGGTGTGATAGTAGGGTGCGTCCACTGCGGTCGAGGCGGTGGGAAATCCGGCGCGATAGATTCCCTGAATGTCGGTGGGAATGATGCCGCCGAACAGCATCGGCACCACCTCCATGGTGGTGTAGAGCGGATAGTCGTGATTGAGATCCGAATCGACCAGCGCGTCGTCCAGCACTGCGTGGTTTGAGTGCGCCAAGCCGGAGAGCGCCGCGCCCTTCGCCGATGGAGTCTCGAAATTGATCACGGTTAGGATCGGCTCTTTCGCGATCACCGCGTGTTTGCGCAAAAAGTCGTAACCACCGTAGAGCGCCACCTCTTCACCGTCGTAGGCGA
>PLXG01000447.1 GCA_003153195.1 Myxococcales bacterium | reverse complement strand
GCGATGAGCGAGCTCGAGTCGGTCTGACCTTTGAGCAAGATGGCTTGCGAGGTCTTCGTGAGCCGCGCGCGCTCTTCGGTGGAGAGATCTTTGCTGGTCCACACGATCACGGGGATGGTTCGCCCCACTTCCGACTGACGCAACCGGGCCAGAAAATCGAAGCCGTCCATGTGCGGCATCATCAGATCGAGCACCACCGCCGATGGATGAAGCTTCTCTACCGCTGCGAGGCCAGACTCGCCGTCGGTGCAGGGGATCATCGAGTAGTCGGCTTGCGAGAGCATGATCTCGAGCAGCTTGAGCGCCTTGGGATCGTCGTCGACGACCAGCACCGGTCTCGCGTCGCGCTCGCCGCTGGCCCGCTTGAGCGATTCGAGCAGCTCGGCAGTCTTGAGCGGCTTGACCAGAAAATCGTGAATGGCGAAGCCGGTGCCGATTCCCTTTTCGGAGACGACCGTGACCACGATGATCGGCACTTCCCGATTCAAGCTGTCGTGACGGATCGCGCGCAGCACGTCCCAGCCGCTCACATCGGGAAGAAGCAGATCGAGCGTGACGGCGTCGAACTTGCGCTTGCGCGCCTTCAGAATCGCCTCGCGCCCGGTGCTGGCGGTTTGCACGCGATAGCCGGCGTCCGAAATGACCTGCGCCAGCCAGGTGCGATCTCTCGCTTCGTCCTCGACTACCAACACCGTCTGCGTGCCATCGTCGGCGTCGTCGCCAATCCCGCCGCCCGCGAGTACATTTTCGTTGGAGCGGTCGCCAGCGCCGTCGCCATCACTGTAATCGACAGGTCGCGCCACGCGCGGCAAAATCGCCGAGAACACGCTCCCTTTTCCGACTACGCTCCGCACGCGATAGTTGCCGCCCTGCGCTTCGAGGATGCGGCGAGTGAGCGCCAGTCCCAGGCCGGTACCCTGATATTTCTTGACGGTGGTCGAGTCGAGCTGCTGAAACTCTTTGAAGAGCTTGCCGAGATCTTCTTCTTTGATACCGATCCCGGAGTCCTCCACCTCGATGCAAAACGCGTCGTTGCCCTCCGGAACCGTGCGCACCTTGACCGTGCCATCGTCGGGTGTGAACTTGAGCGCATTCGACATGTAGTTGTAGAGCACCTGCTTGAGCTTGGACGGGTCGACGAATACTTCACCAATGGAGGAATCGAGTAAAACCTCGACGCGAATCCGCTTCTTGGCGGCCAGCGTACGAAGAATGTCTCGCACCTCTCCGATGACGCGCGAGAGATCCACTTTCTCGACGTGAAACTCCATCTTGCCCGCTTCCACCTTGGAGAGATCGAGCACGTCGTTGATGAGCTGTAAAAGGTGCTTCGAGCTGGTGAGGATGTCGCCCAAATATTCGCGATGCTCGGCGGCGATGGGGCCCACGCGCCCGTCGTACATGACCTCGGTGAATCCGATGATGGCGTTCAGCGGAGTGCGCAGCTCGTGCGACATGTTGGCTAGAAATTCGCTCTTCAGCCGAGTTGCCTGCTCCACGCGGCGGTTCTGCTCCTCTAGTTGTTCGTTCTTGTCGCGCAGCTCGTCCGCCAGCCGGCGGCGCTCGACCACCTCTTGGCGCAGCTGGTCGGTGCGCTGTTCCACGCGCTTCTCGAGATCGTCATGCGCCGCGCGCAGCTTGCGTTCGCGGTCGGCGATACGGCTCTGCATTTCTTCGAAGGTGCTGGCCAAGAGCGCGATCTCATCAGCCCCGCTCACCGGTAGATTCGGCGTCGGGCCGCCGTCGGCGGAGATCTTCTGAGCCCTTCCCGCCAGGTCGAGGATGGGCTGCGAGATTCGGTGCTGAATCCTCGCGGAGATCAAACTCCCGAGAAACAGGGACACCACCAGCACTAGCAGCGCGATGCCCACGTAGCGCAGCACGCGCTCGCGAATCTCCAGCAGATCGGACTGGATGTACACCACGCCCACCGGCGATCCGTCGGCGAAAATTTTCTGAAATACCACCAGCTGATCGGCAGTAAAGCGATGTCCGGTGACTTGGTTGGTGGGCAGCGGCGGCAGGTCGGGCGCGCGGGTAATGCCCGATCGCAAATAGCCGGCGAACGGCTGGTCGTGCGCGGTGCGAATCTGAATGGCAATGATGTGAGGCTCGGCTCTCAGCGCGGTGAGGGTCTCGTTGGCGGCGTGGGCGTCGTTGAAGACCACCGCGGCGGTGCTGTTGGATGCCACGATCTGGGCGTGGGTCGAAAGATTTCGCACCATCGACTGGCGAAACGTAAATTGCTCGTAGAATACGAACGCCGAACAGGCCAGCGCGAGCGCGGTGGAGCTGGCCACCACGCTCATCCACGCCAGCTTGCTGCGAATGGTGAGCTGCCGCTTCACTGCTCGGCCTTTCGTTGGCCGATGACGTTGCGCGCCAGCTTGAGCAATTGAGAGCTGACGGTGAGACCAGCCGACTGGGCGGAACCGAGATTGACCTCGAAGCGAACGCGACTGTTTTCAGTTTGAAAACCGAACATCCCTCCGCGTTCGGTAAAATGTGGAACATCGCTGACCGTCAGCGTGCTCGAGCCCTGCACCGATTTCAGAATTGTTTTCAGATCGCCGGTTTCGGATGAGGCGATGAAGAGAATGTCGCAGGGAAGGTAGTCTTTCATCGACGCGAACCGTGACACGCTCACGTGTCTGCCCTGAACCACGTGGTTGGCGACCAATCGGTCGAGCGCGTCACCAACGGGATCTTCGCCGAGCACGCCGATCACGAACGGACGCTCGGTGCGGGTTTCGTCGGAATATTCGCTTTCGGGCCACTTTACGAATTTTCCGAAGTTGTAGACGAAGACCGCCTTGACCTCCGGCTCGGTGGGCGCATCGGCCGAAGCGGTCGCGGGCATGGCAAGCCAAGCCGACAGGAAGAGGCCCAAGAGTCCCAAGACAGCGCGCGAGTGGTGGCGGCGCGCTAGAAGTTGCACGTCGCCCTCGCATACATGCTGCGGATGACTTCGGTCAGACCTCTTCCGAATTCGGCGTGATGCGCCTCCAGTAGATTTTGTCCGACAAATGCGAACTCCAGTCTGGAGGTCGCCTTCCACGCCACCCGTACGTCGAGGTTTGCGTAGGCTGCCACCGCTTGCGCCGGCAGCGCCGAAACGTAACGAAAGATCGGATCGAGCTCGATGTGTCCGGGCAGATCGAGCGAGAGCCACACCATGACCTGATGCTGCGGGCTCGACCCTTCCGTTGACGCCGCGGTGGTGGTGTCGGTGCTGGACGCCTCTTTATCGACGTGAATCTGCAGAAACGAATAGGAGCCGCGCAGTCTGAGCCAAGGCGCCAGGTGAAAATCGCCCTTGGTCTCGAACCCGTAGGTTTTGCCGTGCAGACCGTTGCCCAGAAAAAAAGGCGAGGTGACGATCATCTGTCCATCCATCTGCGTGACGGTGGTGGCGGCGCGCTCGACGCTGAGCAGGTGATCGTAGTCGTTGTAGAATCCGGCCAAGTCGATCTGAATCTGCTCGGTGGGCTTGATGCGGTAGCCGAGCTCGTAAGACACCACCTCTTCCGATTGGAACTGGGGATTGGGATTGAGCTGCGTGAGCAAGGTCCCGTTGGCGTTGGCCGCCGCCGAGTACTGGAGATCGGTCTCGACCCGAGAGGGCGTGCGCACCGCGCGTGAGACCGAGCCCCACAGGGTCTGTTTTGCCGTCGGAGTGAGCAGAATTCGGCCGCTCGGCTGAATCTCCCAACCGCTGTAGTCGTTGTGCTCGACCTTGGTGCCGATGACGACCTGCGCGATCTTGGGAGCGAGCGTGATCTGATCCTGCACGAACCCGCTGAAGAGCTGATCGGTGCGGCGGCTGGGCAGGAAGTAGAGGCCGGAGTCGGAGGTGACGACGCCGGACGTCACTCGATAACCGAGTCCCCAGTGCAGCTCTTGTCGTCCGGGGAGCGTAAACCGGTGATCGATCTCGACGTCGAAGGTGTCGCGATCTTCACGGAAGGTGAGATCGTGACGGTCGGTGCGATCGTAGTACATCTGAATGGTGCCTTCGGAGGTCTTGGTGAAGCGGTGGGTCCAGCGCGAGATCACGTTGCCGCCGTAGTCGGTGCCGTCGCCGGTGATGGTCTGGGCGCGAAGTCCATTGCCGCGGCCGCCGTTGGTGGTGCCGCTCTGCCCGATCTGTCCCAGATAGGCTTCGCCTTGGAAGGTGACGGTGTCGCCCGGTCTCACGTCCCAGTCGCTGCGCATGCCGATGCGGCCCGTGCGCCAACTGTCGTAGTTCTGTCGGTCGGGGTGATACTCGGGACCCTCGTTGAAAAACTTGGCGTAGATGCGGTAGTGAAAGTTGTCGCCGATCTTTCCGCCCCAACGTGCCGATGCGAATCCCTGCTCGAGGGTGCCTCCGCCGGTGGTGGCGAAGAAGCCGTGGGTCGACTGCGCCTGCTTGGTGATGATGTTGATGACCCCGTTCACCGCGTTGGCGCCCCACAGCGTGCCGCCTGGACCGAGAATGACCTCGATGCGCTCCACGTCTTCGAGCAGCGTGTCTTGCTCTTCCCAATAGACGCCCGCGTAAAGAGGTGAATAGACGCTGCGCCCATCGATGAGCACGAGCAGTGCGCGCGACAAGATGCTGCCGAATCCGCGCACGCCGATCGCCCACTGATTGGAGTTTACGCGCGCCACTTCGACTCCAGGCGCGAGCCTCAACGATTCGGCGATGCTGGTTGCGCCGGAACGACGAATGTCTTCTCCGGTGATGACGAAGACCGCAGCCGCCGCTTCGAATTGTTTCTCCGGCTTTCGCGAAACCGAAGTGACGACCTCGACGTTGCCCAGCTCTTCGAGGCTGAGCTCAGTGAGATCGGGAGGCAACTCGATATCGGGCTCGGCGAAGGTGAGTGACGGAGCCAGAAGCACCCACATCATCGAAAGAATTCGCACGGCCGCTGAGAGGGAAGGTGACTGTACCGCGACACAGCGGTCGGAGGGCATTGCTCCTCATTCTAAACTTCGTCACTGAGGGAGCAAGCCCTGGGCGACTATCTGCGCAAAAATCAGGGGTTCTATCCGGAGTTTTACGTAAAGCTTCATTTGATGACTGAGCAGAAAGTTCTCAATATTAGGTCATTTCGGCTGATTTCGACGCGTCGGTCGGCAAACTGCACGAAGCAGACTTGGTGGCTTACGCGACTGCGCGCCTCTCCGCGTGCTCGTGGCGATCGATCTGATCGAGCTTTTCGCGGGCGAAGGCGGCATACACACCCGCTTCGATGGCGGCGCGTGCTTGGCGCATGAGATCGAGATAGTGGTGGAGGTTGTGAAACGAGAGCAGCCTGGGGCCGAGCGGCTCGCGGCACTTCACCAGATGATAAAGATAGGCGCGACTGAAAGTTTTGCAGGTGACGCAGCTACAAGTCGCGTCGAGCGGATCTTCCGAGGCGCGATATTCGGCGCGGCTGATCTTGACCCGTCCCGTCGAGGTGAAGGCGGTGCCCTGCCACGCGAGGTGGGTAGGAAGAATGCAATCGAACATGTCGACGCCGCAGCCGATGGCGTAGAGCAGATCGGGCGGCGTGCCCACGCCCATGAGATAGCGCGGACGATCGGCTGGCAATAGGTCGGCGGCCAGCAGGGTCATCTCTTCGCGTTGAATGCGCGTGTCCCCGACGGCCAATCCGCCGATGGCGAAGCCGTCGAACGGGTGCGCGGTCAAAAATGCGGCCGACTCTTTTCGCAACGACGACACCACGCCGCCTTGAATGATGGCGAACAGCGCGCGATCCATTCTTGTGCGCGCGTTCAGACTGCGAAGCGCCCATCGGTGCGTACGCTCCATGGCGGCGCGGGTGACCGACTCTTCGGCGGCGGAGTTGATGCACTCGTCGAGCACCATCATGATGTCGGAGCCAATCGCTTCCTGCATTTCGATCGAGCGCTCGGGCGACAAAAAGTGAAAGCTGCCATCGATGTAACTTTTGAAGCGGGCGCCTTCTTCCGAAATGGTGCGCGCGCCCGGCAACGAAAAGATCTGATATCCACCCGAATCGGTGAGCACCGGATTTTGCCACTGCATGAACGAATGAATGCCGCCCACTTTGCGAAACAGCTCAGGTCCGGGGCGGAGCAGCAGGTGATAGGTGTTGGCCAAGACGATCGACGCGCCCATGGCATCGACCTCGGTCGGCATCATTCCGGTCACAGTGGCGCGCGTCCCGACGGGCATAAAGACCGGCGTCTCAATCACGCCGTGCGCGGTCTTGAGCTGACCTCGCCGGGCACGTGAGCCGGGATCTTTGGCGCTGGTGGAAAACTCGAGAGCCATCACGCGCAAAATAGCAACGATTCGCGCAAAAGGGCGCAATTTACGCCAAAGCGAAGTGAACCCGCTTTAGCTGGTGTTTCGGAGGCGGGAAAGCGGCGATCCGATCCCGAACAGAACTCGGTGAACCCGCTAGATCGAATGCGCGGATGTGACGGCGGTATTTTCCAGCTCACGCTCGGCGGCGACCGACTCTGCCAATTCCGAGCTGTGGTTGCGGGCGAGCAGGACGTAGATCGCGGGGACGAAGAAGAGGGTGAAGGCGGTGCCCATGGCCATGCCGGCCACCAGCACTAGGCCGATGCTGTTTCGCGCGGAGGCGCCGGGACCTGTGACCAGGGTGAGCGGAAAGTGTCCGAAGATGGTCGCTACCGAAGTCATGAGAATTGGGCGCAGGCGCGTGGAGGCGGCCTCTTTTACCGCCTCGATCTTGCTCTTGCCGTGACGTTGCAGATCGTTGGCGAACTCGACGATGAGGATGCCATTTTTCGCGATGAGGCCGACGAGCGTGATGAGACCTACCTCGGAATAAATGTTCATCGAAGTCGTCCAGCCGTCTGTCCAAAATGGGATATTCGGATTCGGCATTTTCCAAAAACAGAAAATCAGCGCGCCGAAAATCGCCAGCGGCACC
>PLXG01000334.1 GCA_003153195.1 Myxococcales bacterium | reverse complement strand
GACGCGGTTCTCGACGGTGACATCGATCCGTTCATTCACGAATACCTGATTCGCGATCAAGAAGAGGCGGCCGGCTAAATGGAGACAGGCGATCTAGAAGGACAGATGCAGGCGCGCAATGCGGCGGCGGAAGCGCTGCGCGCGAGCGGTGTGAATCCGTATGCCAACGATTTTCGCGTGACGCATGAGGTGCGCGCACTGCCGAGCGATCTCACTGGCATGCCGAACGAACCGGAGATTCCCGTCGACGCGCCGCGATATGCCGTCGGTGGACGTTTGGTGCAGGTCAACGAGATGGGCAAAGCGCGCTTTCTGTTTTTGCGTGGAGACCACGGCGAGATGCTGCAGCTGTATGTGAAGGCCGACAGTGCCGAAGCGTTCGCGGTGGCCAAAAGCTTAGACCTCGGCGACATCATCGGCGTCCGCGGGCCGCTGTTCAAAACGCGCAAAGAAAAACGCGCGCTCAAGATTGAAGAGCTGCGTCTGCTCACCAAAGCGATCCGACCGCTCTCGGGAAAAGTACTGCAAGAAGGTCACGAGGTGACCGATCTCGGCATGCTCTATCGGCAGCGTTACCTCGATTTCATCGAGCACCCTGAAAAGATCCAGAAGGTGTTTCGCAAGCGCGCGCAGATCGTGAGCGGAATTCGCAAGTTCTTCGATGAGCGCGGCTATGTCGAGTGCGAGACGCGCATGATGATGTCGACCAACGGCGGCGCGGCGGCACGCCCGTTCAAGACCCACCACAACGCGCTCGATATCGATCTCTATATGCGCATCGCGACCGAGCTCGACCTCAAGCGGATGGTGGTGGGCGGAATCGATCGCGTGTACGAAATCGGTCGGCTGTTTCGCAACGAGGGAATGGATCGCTCGCACAATCCCGAGTTCACCACCATCGAGTTCTATCAGGCCTATGCCACCTACGAAGACTTGATGACGCTCACTGAGCAACTGCTCGAGCGACTGGCGCTGGATGTGTGCGGCACCACCGAGCTCACCTATCAGGGACAGGCCATCTCGCTCAAGGCGCCGTTCAAGCGCATGACCATGCAAAATGCGGTGGGCGAAAACCTCGAGGGCAAAGCGCTTCTGAATGCGTTCGAGGCCAAAGTGGAAGCGACGCTGATTCAGCCGACCTTCATCACGCAGCACCCGATCGAAGTGTCACCGCTGGCGCGCCGCAATGAAAAAAATCCGCGCTTCACCGATCGCTTCGAGCTGTTCTTGGGCGGTCGCGAATACGCCAATGCGTTCTCCGAGCTCAACGACCCAGTTGATCAGCGTGGACGCTTCGAATCGCAGGTGAACGCGAAGGCCGCCGGCGATGAAGAGGCAATGGACTACGACGAAGACTTCTGCCGCGCGCTCGAGTACGGCATGCCGGCGACGGCGGGCGAGGGCATCGGCATCGATCGTCTGGTGATGCTTCTCACCGATCAACCCTCGATTCGCGACGTCATCCTGTTTCCGCAGATGCGACCGGACGAATAGTGGGGCCGTTCCCTGGAATGATCGCGCGGCGGTACCTTCAGCGAGAGGCGAAGCTTTCGGCGGCGGTCTATTGGATTCCAGGAATTCTATTCGTGATCGGCGCGCTCGCCGGTGGCGCGCTTCTTTGGATGCGTGAGTCGCATGTGCTGCGTGTTCAACAGCTGCGCATGACGCTGTCGGGGCCTCTCTTCATCGCGCTCATCGTGGTCGCCATTTTGTTCGAGTGGTCGTTGGTGTTCGCGTTGCTAGTGCGGCGGTTCACTATCTTCGCCAGCATCGCCACCTTTGGTCTCTATCTGGGAACATGGGCGCTGGTAACCGCGCTCAGCGTGATGGCCGGCTTCGAAGGAGATCTGCAGCACAAGATCATCGGCGAAAATGCGCACGTCACCATCACTCGCGCGGATGAAAAACCGATCGAAGATCCGTCGGTGCCCACCCAGATCTCCCTCGGCACCAAAGGGGTGATCGGCGTGACTCCCTATCTTGCGAGCGAGCTCATGATCTCGTCGGCGACCAACGTGGCCGGCGTGCTGGTGCGCGGCATCGATACGCAGACAGTGGGAACAGTGACCGACCTGGCCAAGAACGTCGAGCTGGGCAAGCTCGACTATTTGGACCATCCCGACAAGCTGCGCGATCTCGGCTTCGATCGCGAGACCGACGAAGACACCAAGAATGTTCCGGCGGAAAGGGGCGACGTACTGCGCCTCGAGCCTCCCAGCAAGAGCGGCAAGTTCGAGGTAAAGAAGATCGAGCCCAAGGGAGGCGACGAAGTTCCCCTGCCGGAGCGGCGCGTCGTTCCCGGCGTCCTCGTCGGTGCGGAGCTCGCCAAAATGTTGCGCGTCTATGTGGGCGACGACGTGAACCTGATCTCGCCGCTCGGCGGTATCGGCCCGACCGGCCCGATTCCCAAGTCGAAGCCATTTCGCGTGGCGGGCATTTTCAAGTCGGGCATGTATGAGTACGACAGCAAGTTCGCCTACGTTCAGCTGGCCGCCGCCGAACGTTTCCTCGAAGAAAAGGGTGCGACCGGTCTCAAGATCAAGGTGAGCGATCCAGAACACTCGGAAGAGGTGATGGCGCTCCTGCAGCCACAGCTCGGTCCCGACTATCAAGTCGAGGAGTGGAAGGGCCAGAACCGCAGCCTGTTCGCCGCGCTCAAGCTCGAGAAGGCGGTCATGTTCATTGCGCTCAGCTTCATCATCTTGGTGGCGGCATTTTCGATCGTGGCCACCGGCATGATGTTGGTCATGGAAAAAGGGCGCGAGATTGCCGTGCTCAAGTCGATGGGCGCGAGCGATGGCACCGTCCTCGGCATCTTCGTCTATCTCGGATTTTTTATCGGCTTGCTCGGTGCGGTCATCGGCATCGCGCTCGGCGCGGCCAACTGTTTGGTGCTCGCGCGCTTCGGGCAGATGGACAGCGAGGTCTACTACATGACTCAGCTGCCGGTGAAGATGCACGGCGCCGATCTGGTCGCTGTCTTCATCGCCGCCGTCGTGATCGCGCTCGGCGCGACACTCTACCCGGCATGGAAAGCCGCGCGGCTACGCCCCGTCGACGGCCTACGCGACGCTTAACGGACGCGCGCGCCAGACGCGTTGATCGCCGCGTACGGCTTCGCTTGGTCGGTCATGGGCACAGAGCCCACTCCCTTCCGCGCTGGTCTCGCCTTGGCTCGACACTTCTTCGCTTTCGTTCGCTCCGCTCACCACGCTCAGTCGCAGGCGTGCGCGTCGCTGAACGCGTCTGGCTTTGCGCTTCTGGTTTCAAAAAAACGTCGCGCATGTAGCACGAGAAAAACTTGTTTGTTCATTGACACTTGCGTCGCCATCAGACTACGCTCCGTCGACTTTTTCGATGGCAGGCGCGCGCGTTGAAATATCCGAGCTTCGCAAGACGTTCCACCACGGCGGACGACTCATTGACGTGCTCAAAGGGATCAAACTCACCATTGCCGCGGGCGAAATGGTGGCGGTCTTGGGATCGTCGGGCGCCGGCAAGTCGACCCTGCTGCACGTTCTCGGCACGCTCGACCGACCCAGCGTCGGCTCCATCGACTACGACGGTCAAGACGTCACCAAGATGGTGCCCAAAGCGCTCTCCGACTTCCGCAATCACACCATCGGATTCGTCTTTCAATTTCATCACCTGCTGCCCGAGTTCACCGCGGCGGAAAACTGCGCCATGCCGGCCATGATCGCCGGCGAGAGCAAGTCGAGTGCGCTCACCAAAGCCACGGGGCTGCTCGAACGGGTCGGGCTTTCGCATCGCTTGACCCATCGTCCCGGCGAGCTCTCCGGCGGGGAGCAGCAGCGGGTGGCGCTGGCGCGCGCGCTGGTGATGAGCCCGAAGATGCTGCTCGCCGACGAGCCGACCGGGAATCTCGACACACACACCGGCGAAGAGATTCACAAGCTCATGGTCGAGCTCAACCACGAGCTGGGCATGACCATGTTGGTGGTGACTCACAACGTCGATCTGGCGAGTCGCATGCCACGCCGGCTGCGAATGGTGGACGGACTGATCGAAGAGGCGAATGGTTAGAGCTCGCCACTTCGGTCTCTCGCTCGCATTCGGGATCGCGCTTTCGCTCGTCTTCTTCGGAAATGGCGCCGGCGGTGCGTCGGCCGATGAAGAGGGCAGGACCGTTTCGTTCATCCACTTCCGCGGCAATCGCAAAGCGGAAGACGACGCGATTCGAAAGAACATCTTCCTCAAAGCGGGCGATCGCTTTTCACCCGAGCGTTTGCGCGAAGACATTCAGAACGTCTGGCGCATGGGCTACTTCGAAGACGTTCAGGTCGAGGGCGACGAGGCCGACGGGAAACTCGGCCTCACCTTCGTGCTGCGCGAGAAGCCGACCATTCACAAAATCTACATCTCCGGCGCCAAAGAGGTGGGGATCGACAAGATCAACGAAGTGCTCGATCTCAAAAAAGAGCAGATCCTCGACCAGTCGAAGATCAAGCGCAACGTGGAGAAGGTGCGCGATCTCTACATCGAGAAGGGCTACTACCTGGCGGAGGTTTCGTCCGACGTCAAGCGCAAGGATCAGAACCAGGTCGACATCTATCTCATCGTCGACGAGCACGCCAAAGTAGAGGTCAGACAAATTCGATTCCTCGGCAACGTGCACGCCACCGAGCGCGAGCTCAAAGGCGCAATGGGCACGCAAGAGGGCGGGTGGCTCTCGTTTCTGACCTCGTCGGGCACCTACCGCGAAGATGCGTTCGAGCGCGACATGGTGCTGCTCACCGCGTTCTATTACGACCGCGGTTACATCACCGTGAAGCTGGGCAAGCCCGAGGTCGAGCTGTCGGCCGATAAGCAATTTCTCTACATCACCATTCCCATCGAAGAGGGTTTGCCCTACCAGATCGGCAAGGTCGACTTTCGCGGCGATTTGCTCCTGCCGCGCGAGGAGTATTTCAAACGCATCACGGTGCATTCGGGCGACACCTTCAATCGAACCAAGTTCACGCAGGACATCACCAAGCTCAACGACTCCTACAAGGACGCCGGTTACGCCTACGTGAACGTGCAGCCGCTCACGCAGATCGATCAGACCACGCGCAAGGTCGACGTCACCTTCGACGTGCAAAAGGGAAATCCGGTCTACTTCGGACAGATTCACATTCGTGGCAACACCAAGACGCGCGACAAGGT
>PLXG01000304.1 GCA_003153195.1 Myxococcales bacterium | reverse complement strand
ATCGAAAGAAATTTTCGGCGCTGCTCGATGAGCTCAAGATCGAACAGCCGCGTTGGGCCGAAGCCAATGAGCTGGGCCAGCTCGACGCGATCGTCGACAAACTGGGCGGCTATCCGGTGCTCATACGACCGTCGTACGTTCTGTCGGGTGCGGCCATGCGCGTGGCTCATACTCGCCCTGAGCTGCAGCACTATCTTGCTCAGGCGGCCCTAGTCTCGCTCGAGCATCCGGTGGTCGTTTCAAAATTCGAACGGCACGCCAGAGAGATTGAATTCGACGCGGTGGCGGAAAAAGGACGAGTGACCCACTGGGCGATCTCAGAGCACGTCGAGGACGCCGGAGTGCATTCCGGCGATGCGACCTTGATGATACCGCCGCAGAAACTCTATCTCGAGACCATTCGGCAGGTGCGTCGTATCGCCGCTCGGCTGGCGCAAGCACTCGGCGTTTCCGGGCCGTTCAATCTGCAACTGCTCGCGCGCCACAACGAGGTCATGGTGATCGAATGTAACCTCCGCGCGTCACGCAGCTTTCCGTTCGTCTCCAAGGCGCTGGGAGTCAACTTTATCCGCGAGGCCACGCGTGTCATCCTCGGCGCACCACCCGAAGGAAACTCGCAAGTGGTCAATCCGCTGGATCTGGAATACGTCGTAGTCAAAGCGGCACAGTTTTCGTTCGGTCGATTGAGCGGCGCCGATCCAACCTTAGGCGTCGAGATGGCCTCGACCGGAGAGGTAGGCTGCTTCGGCGACGACCGCGACGAGGCGCTGCTCAAGGCGTTGATGGCCACCGGTTTCAAGTTGCCGACGCGGGGCGTCCTTCTTTCGCTCGGGCCAGTCGGAGACAAATACCGTTTCACCGAAGAGGCTCACGCACTTCTTCGGCAAGGTTTGCCGCTGTACGCCACTCCAGGCACAGCCGAGATCTTGGCAGCAGAAGGAATCGCACACACCAAACTCGGCAAAGAGGGGGAGACGGAAGGAACCGCACCGAGTGCGATTCAACAGCTGCGCGCGGGCGTCATCGATCTAGTCATCAACATTCCGCGCGAGTACGACGACCGTGGCCGACCGGATGGATTCCGCATTCGTCGATGCGCGATCGACCTCGAAATTCCGCTGATCAGCGATCTGCAGTTGGCGCGAGCGATCGTCCGCGCGCTAACGACCCATACCAGGGCCTCGCTCAAGTCCAAAGCCTGGCACCGCTATTTCGATCCTCGTCCCACGGCGAACCGCCGACGATAGGGTCAGCGTGGGACCAGACGAAGATCGGCGATGTAGTACGTGCTGGGTCCACCCAGATTGGTAAAGTCGATCCGCTCAAACCATTTTTTTGTTGGACTCAAATCGCGCATCGACACTGTCACTCTTCTCATCGTGTGCGCTGGAATGACTCCGTAACGGACGAAGGGAAACGAACTTTCGCCTTTCGCTTCCAGATGCAATCCGAGATCGATCGCGGTCGCTCCGCCGTGAATGGTGAAGCTCACGCTTTTGTAGAGACTCGGATCGATTGGGATCGAAGCCCCCCACTTTCCAGAAAGTACGCTGAACGCCCCGCCCTTTTCCTGAGTCACTCGGATCGCGTGGCCGCCGAGGGCGGCCGTTTCGGCGCAATCACAATTCAAGATGGTTAGCGCTTTCCAGGAAACTTCGGTCCATGACGATGAGATCCAATCGCGAAATATCCACGGGACCGCATTGGCGTTGTTGACGATGACGGTGGCCGAAGCATGAGCGCGGTTGCCGGCCGCGTCGGTGGCGATGGCGGTCAAAACATGAGAGCCGTTGGTGGAAAAGGCGCTGTTCCAGGAGATCTGGGCGCCGCTCGCTGATTCACTCGCCAAGCGAACGCCGTCTATTTGCCAAACGATTCCGTCGACCCCAACGTTATCGGCCACTCGCCCGTGGAGAGAGAGGGTGTTCGAAACGGACTCACCATTGCGAGGAGACAGAATTGAAACGGTAGGAGCAGCCGTATCCGCCGGCGTATTCTGGAGTGCCAACTTGATCGCCTGAAGTAGCGGATCGCGCGCCCCGATGGGTTTCTCAGCCATGTGCCCGGCGCCGAGCTCGAACATGCTGATTCCGCCCAATCCCTTTTCCTTGGCGTAGTGAACCTTTCGCTCCGCACTGCGTTCATCGTCGTATGAGATGAACTTGTCGTCATCGGCCTTGGGTTCGTCGACGCTGAGATAGGCGCTCTGAGTGGCTGCGTCCCAGAAATAGCGTTTCGGCTGATGGTAGGTACGCATGATCGCGGCATAGGAGACGTTGGTCATGATCGGCGCGCGGGTCCAACACTGACGCGGTTGCGAAACACCGTCGGTGGCGGTGACCGCGCCTCCGCTCCAGACATAACCGTAAAAATTGATTCCCAGGCCGAGCTTGGCCGCGCTCACACCGGCGTCAAGGAACCTCATCACCATGTGATCCACCGACGGCGTGGGGGGCGCGCCGGCGCCAGGTAGTCTGAAGCCGTCATCATACAGCGGCGCATTGAACCAGGTCGACCATCCCGGCCACGGTCCGGAAAAATCGTAGGTCATCAGATTGAGCTGGTCGAAGTTGGATTGCAGTGTCGCAAACAGCGCCGGGACCTTTGCGACCGCAGCGGTGAGCATCCGTCGTGGAACGAGCCCATCTAGCGAAGCCCGCAGTGCGTTGATGAGTGCCGTATACTGCGAAGCATCGGCAGCCTCGAGCGTCTCCCAATCGACGTCGACTCCATCGTAGCCGCGAGACTTGACGAAGTTGATCAAGTTGCGAACAAATACCGGCAGGTTGTTCGTGCTCGTCGCACCGCGAAACTTCGCAGCGCTGTTCCAGCCTCCCACGGTGATGAGCACTTTGACACCGGCTCGGTGCGCGCGCGCGATGAGATCAGCCGAGTTCGCCTCGCTCACAACGTTCACCTCACTGTCGAGCGTACCGTCTGCATTCGGAAGGATGGCAAAGTGCATGAGGTGAGTCAGCGCGGGAAAGTCGATCTGCGCAGGCGGCAGCGTTTCCTGCATCCAAGCGGCGTAGTACGCGCTACTCCACAGTGTCGTCGCCAGCGCCGTCGTGGACCAAGCGCAAACCAGCACCCCTACCAGCAATCGACTGGCTACCCGGTACATCGTCATACCGCGATTAACGTAACATCGATCTTGAGAAGATAGCCAATCTCATGGAGACGCGCGGTAAGACTGTGATACGATTTTGAAGGAGGCACTTGGATGTCCGTTCAGTCTACAAGCATCGCGATTCTAACCTGCAACAAGTCCTCGAATCTCGGTCCGACGCTGCTCTGGCAGTTCCGACCCGTCGCTTAGAATGATCGATCCCTGCCATCTCGAGTGGCCCGATCGGATTCGCAGAGATCTTGGCGGGTGCGCCCTTCGTTGCCTGCTGGTCTTTCTATCCGCGTGTGTTCCCACCGCAAGCGCACGGATCTGTTCCCCCGCGAACGCTCCGCCTTCAGCTCACGCTCTCCCTTCGCCCACCGTCGCGCCTTCGCCCGCGGTCGCGCCTTCGCCCGCAAAGGCCGCCGAGCCCGTGCGCCCAACTCAATTTACGATCGGCAACAGTGAGCTGCGATATCTGCCGCGCTCCGCGAACGGCAGAGAGTATACGCTTCAGGTTCTCCTTCCCTGGTCGTGGTGGGACCACCCAGACCGGCATTATCCCGTTCTTTACCTCCTCGATGGATTTTGGAATTTCAGGGTCATGGCAGGGCTCTATTCCTACCTTTACAACGACCAAAAGGCGCCCGAGTTCATCACGGTCGGCATCTCCTACACCGGCTTCGATGAGGGCTCGAACTACGAACGGATCCGCTGTGACGAATACCTCTCTGTAAAGGAGATGGACTGTGGCGGGAGGGCATCAGAGTTCCTCTCTGTGCTCGAGAAACAGATCTTCCCGTACGTCGAGAGCGAGCTCAAGGGCGACCCGTCTTATCGTGTCATCGCAGCGCCCTCTCTGGCGGCTACATTTGCCCTCTACTCCCTCTTTCAGAAGCCCGCGCTGTTTCAGGGATACATCCTGGTGACCCCGGATGTTCTCTCCGGAAAAAATTGGGCGTTCGCAGCCGAAAAGACGTTCGCGGCAACCAACCGGACCCTGAAGGCGCGGATGCACATCTCCATCGGCGCCGACGACAATCCTACTCTGAATGGAGCGATCCGCCGATTCTCCGATCAGCTGGCCGCTCGCCGGTACAAACTATTCGAGCAGAAGTTCCAAATCATCGAGGCCGAAGGGCATATCAGCTTGACCCCCGAGGCGCTGATGCGAGGCGTCGCCTTCACTTTTGCTCCATTGGTCAAGTCATCGCAAAAATAATGACCAAGCAGTTCACTCATTGCAGAGGGTGAAGCTCCGTGATGACCAAGGGTATCTGGTGATTCCGTAGCGTCTCCGCGTAGCTCTTTCTCACATACGCGGTCAATATCGGCCCCGACCGTGAATCGCCAATGACCGCAAAATCGTATTGTCGCCGAAAGTCGGGATCGACGAAGAGGCCTTTCAAAATCCGATTGTTCCACGACTCTCCGACTTCTTGCCGCTCTAGATACGGTCTGTCACTGCGCGGATCGTGGACCTGATAGGGCACCTCGTCGAAGCTGGGCATGACCAGATCGGGCGGGCGCGAGAAGAACACGCCGCGATCGAATGCGGCGTGATTGGTGATGCCTCCTCCGCCGGCTCTTCGCGCGTGCGCCATCTCCACGTCGTTTAGCGCCATCATATCGAAGACGGTCCCGTCGTATTCGAGCGCGATGCCACCCGCCGCGTTCACCCCGATGACGGGCAATTCGTTTCGTCCGTGAGCGGTCCCGCGAAGCGTGCGGTTCAAGGCGCCCCCAGTAGCCCGACCTTGCTCGGACAGAGAGAAATCGACTTTCATCCCATCTTCGGTGTGCTCTCGCAGAACGGCGACCACCTTCAGTGCAATCAAAACGACGCCCGCTCCAACCATCAGCTGGCCGAAGTTGCGGGCGACGCCCCTCTTTTCGACCCCGAGCAGGCGCTCCAAAGCAGGCCGGACGAAGCGCCCTGCGTACGCCAGAGGGAAGAACATCAACACCTGCAGCGGCTGAAAAAAGCGAAAGTGAGCGAAGTGGTCTCCCCCCTCGAGGACGGGGAATGCGAGCCCGATCAAAACCAACATGCTCACCGCGAAATATTCCCGCCGCCAACGCTGCTGGTCGGTCGGAATGGACCGAAGGCGCAGGCCTTGAAGGACCCCGAACACCGAAGCACAAAGGACCAGCGAGTGCAGCGGATGGTGCTGAAAAAACTTCCAAAGATAGGCCGCGCCTCGGTTGATGTTGTCAGACGTTCGCACCGACACTTTGGCATAGTAGGTATTGGGAACCGGGTAGCCGAAGTAGGCCAGGCGAAACAAGACCAAGCTTCCGAATGTCGCGACCACCGCGAGCACCGGAGCGAACACGGACCGAAGCGCCGGTCTGAGAGACATTGAGCTCAGCCAATGGGTGAGCACGACCACGGCTGCGGCGCTGAATCCCCAGGCGACCCCCTCGGGACGGGTGATGACGAGGAGCGCTCCCAGGGCGGCAAAGATCCGCGACTGGCTGGCAGTGATCTCTCGTGCCAGGCTCATCACGCACAGTCCGGTCACGGTGAGCAGCGACGTCCAGAGCCCAGTCTCTAGAAGTGATAGTACGTTCCAAGAGAAGAATCCCGGGTGGCAAAACAACCACGCTAGATAGAGGAAACCCGGGGCTGTAAGTGGGATCGCCCGCGAATCGGGAGCGCGACCCTCGGATGACCTCTCCAGAAAGCGAAGTCCAAGCCAGACAGAAAGCGATAGCCAAAGGACATTGAGCACGATCAGGGTGAATTCGAGTGGCAAGTGACAGACGAGCACCCCGGCCGCGATCAGCATCATCAGAAGAGACGAATAGCCTTCGACGCGCTCTCCCCCTGGGTTGTAAACGAGGCCGTGTCCCTGCGTGAGATGCTTGGCGTAAACGAAAGTGATGTCGGCGTCGTCGATTCCCGTGGGCGGACGACCGAGCGATCTCCAAGCACACCAAGAAAATAGCGCAATCGCAAGAGTGACAGCCGCGACGCGAACGGGTTCTCGCAGGGCCATTCAGCGTTGTCCCTTCTCAGTATTGCGCTTGTGATGGTGTAAGCCGCGCTCTCGATTATCCGCCCACTCGGACTGGCCCGCAAGACCCATCGAGACTGTGTTATCGTGGAGGAACATGCTCGCTCCGTCCTCTGAATTGAACCCCACAGAAACGAGCTTCGCACCCTTCCGGCTCATGACTTTCGTCCAATGCATGCGGCCGAAGCAGTTCATCAAGAACTTTCTCATCTTCACTCCGGCCATCTTCCAACGGAACGCGGCGCACTCACTTCTAAATCCACACGTGTTTCTGACGCTCCTCCTGACGTTCGCTTTTTTTTCGGCGATGGTTGGCTGCACCTACATCATCAACGACTATGTCGATCTCGAGCGAGACCGTCACAATCCATCCAAGCGCGGTCGTCCGATGGCCGCCGGAAGGATCTCTCCCAAGCTCGCGCTTCGAATCGCGCTCATCGCCATCCCCCTACTCCTGGTGGTTCAGTTTCTCTTCTTCAAATGGGAGGTCGGGGCGGCGTTCCTTTTGTATCTCGTCACCACGCTAACCTATTCATTCGTGCTGAAGAATATCGTCATCATCGACATCATGACGATTGCGGCGCTGTTCATTCTTCGATCGTACATCGGCTGTCTGGCCATCGACGTGCCGCTCTCCCTCGCGTTCATGTCCTGCATCGGCAGCGTGGCGCTGTTCATCGCGACGAGCAAACGGCATCACGAGTACAAACTGACGACGAGCGCGGTCGTCGGAGTTGAAAACGCCCGTTTGGTCATCCGAGAATACAACAATGAACTCTTATTGATGTTGCTCTCCGTAAGTGCGGTGGGCGCGCTGATCACCTACACCCTCTTCGCTCTCAACGAAGCGCCGGCCGGGTTCGGCTTGAGTATTCCGCTCGTTTTTTACGGACTTTTTCGCTTTCTCTATCTCGCTGTCGTGCGAGGCGTTGGCGGCACGCCGGAGATTACGTTGATCCGCGATCGGCCACTTATCATTACCGTTGGACTCTGGCTGACGCTCCTTCTCGCCCTCTATTATCGATCGGGACACTCCCAATAGTCGACCGCTCCCAATAGTCCACCGGCTACTCGGCGCATAACCCCGTTGACCGTTCCGCAATGAACTTACGCACCGAGTCGAGCGCCAACGCGCGTGATTTTCCGTACATCACCATGTGGGTGTCATCGAGATAGGTGACGGCCAGCGCGCGCGTTCCAGCTAGAACAGGTTTCTCCATCCCAACGTACGCCGCGTCCTTCATTGGGGGAAGCCAGAGAACGTCTGGTACATTGTCAGGATGAACGTCCGTGGCGCTCCACGGCATGTTCGGGCCGGCCCATGAGATGACCCCCCTAAACGCAGCGCGATTCTGAGCCACCATCCGCGGCACCAGCGCCTCCGCTCCGAAACAGATGCCCAGAGCGTAGACCTGTGAATCATCGACCTCGGGCAGATCGGGCAAGACCGAGAGCGCAGCGAGCGCGTCGCGCGCCTGATCGTTCGGATCATGTAGCGAGTTGAATTTTTCGCCGTAACCGGAGGAGCCACGATAGTTCACCGCGATCACCGTTACGCCGATCTTGAGAAGATAACCAATCTCCTTGGAGACGCGAGGAGAGACATCGTCATCGCCGAGCGGACTGCCATGAACGTAGAGGACCGCCGGGCCCTGGTCGGCCTCCGCCCGACACGACGGCACGAAGACCCGAACGGGTATTTTCAATCCATCAAACGAGGCCACGGTCGTTACAAAGGAGCGCCCAAGCAGATTATGAAATTCCGCTGGAGTCGGATCGTACAAAGTTGTTTGAGTGTGCGCGCGATCGGCGATCGAGATCCTCACGAAGGTACGCGGTCGCGATGGCGTTGCGATCAACGTGATCAGGCTGTCACCGTCCTCGAAAAGTCGGTAGGTCATGGCTTGATCGAAGCCTAAGCTTTCGGCGGACGCGGCGCCTGTGACGTCACGAATGCGTGGAACTCGATTCCCGTCGAGCGGATAGCCCACATAGGCGATTCGAAGCGGGTTACCTGGCACGAAGACCGGATGTAGCCCGCACTCATTTTCGTCGAGTAGCTGGAAACGCTTCTCGGCAACGTTCACCAGTCCGACCCGCGGACAGCCTCGATTCGAAACCGTGAACGTCACATATTTTTCATCCGCCGAGATCTGAGGAAGCTCGGGAATGCCCTTCGAAAAAGTCGTCGTTCCCTCGGGTAAAGAGGCGATTTGCTCAGTTTGTCCGGTCTTCGACACCCGCATCAGATTGCCTTCCGATGTGAAAGAGTAGACGTGCGTTCCATCGGGCGACCAGCCAGGTCCTCGAACCGATAGGTCGTGTTCGACAGCCAACTGCCGATCTTGCGCGGTGTTCAGATCGAGAAGACGGAACTCCCCGTGCCAAATCGGCTCCGAAGTGGTTTCTTTCTTATGCACCACTTCGTACAAAAGTGTTTTGCCGTCAGGCGAAAACGTTGCACGCGAGACGGCGTCACCTCCGGCGCCGCGCGAGACCAGACGAGCCTGACCGGTCTGACGATCGGTGAGGTAGAGCGTCCGCTCATGAACATCTTCTCTCGGGTCGAAGTCGTGATACGCAATCCAGCGTCCGCCCGGCGAGATGACTGGCTGCCTTGGCCATTCCACCGCCGAGGGAACCGGCACCGGCTTTCCCGGCTGTCTGGTGTCGAAGACAAACAGCCCGCCCACTCCCGATTCATTCGCGAAAGCGAGCAAGCCACTTTTCGCATCGAAGTCGTATGCGCTATCGATTTCAGCGCTGCCGGCCATGGAATAAAGCTTCTGCCGTCTATCCGCGCGCCGATAGCACAGGTAACCCGCGGTGGCCGCGACCAGCACGAGAATTATCAACAAGAACCGCTGCGTGCGCGACGGGCGTCTCATGCGCGCCGTGTGCCCGTCGCCGTCCTCGAGGGTCGGCGCTTCAAAGCTAGCTCTATCTCTCTTCGCGGTCCGCTCAAAATAATCCGTCCGGCAGATCTGGTTCAAGCTCGAGCATATGAAAACGGAGCTCCTCCGCTTTCGCCTGGTCCCCGCTGATGAGTGCGCATCGATATTGAAGGCCGAACCCGGCGAGACGATGCGGTGACCAAGACAAGATGCGTTTTAGCTCAGGTTCGGCTTCTTTGCATTGACCCTCTCCTACCAACATCCGTGCGTACGACTCCACCAACTCGATCCGAGGATAGAATTTGACCGCTTCCTTTTCAGCAGCGAGCGAATCTTTGCCAGCCGTGATCACGTAGGCGGAGAGCGCGCGGAGCCCTGCAATCGCCAGGATTCCAACGATACAAACGCTGAGCAGTACGCGCCGGAGCGTCCATGAAATGCGTAACGAGACAAACGGCGCAGGAACGTGCGCCACGGCCGCAAGCACCGCGATGAGCGCCAACGATTCCGGTCGAAACAGGGGAACGTCGAGCAGCGCGTGGATCGTAAATACGGTCACACTCCCGAGCAGCGCCAGCCGCAGCGCGAAATCGTTACGTTTGCGCAATGCCCTACGCAACTCCGAGATCAGCGCGGCGACGGCAGCGAGTGCCGCGAGAAGCCCCAAAATCCCCTTCTCGGCAACCACGCGGAGGAGATCCGACTGGGGAGTGATGTCGGCATAATAGGGGACTACAAAGTTTCGCGGAACGATATGCGCATGCGCAAACGCCGCATCATCCCATTGCCTCGGACCCACGCCGAAAAATGGATGTTCCGCGACGATTGCGGCGCCAATTCGGTGCTGATCGATTCGCATTCGACCCGTCGTTCCCTCCTCCGTTTCGAACATGCGACTGGCCGACGATAGAAGCGGATGGTCCTCTTTCCAGTGCAGTCCCGGCCAGGGCACGAAGGTCGCCGCTCCGATCGCCAGCAGAAATGGAACGCCCGCGCGCACGATCGCGGCGCGAAAAGAGTAGTTCTCCAGTAATTCGTTTCTCAGGCGGTATATCACCAACCCGGAAACGGCGGCTGCCACCAGAAGTCCGAGCCACGCGCTGCGGCAGCGCGTCAGAATCAGGATGGTGGTGGTTACAAACACCGCCAGCCCACCGAATATCGAGGGACGGCGGAGCTGACGAAAAAGTGCGATTGGCAAAACGATCGCCAAGTATCCGCCTAGATGGTTCCGATTCCCGAGCGTGCTATGCGGCCTTCGAGTGCCCACCCACGGAAGCGACACTCCGAGCGCTTCGAGCGCTGCGACTGCCGCCAACACCAAGGCGACCGCGATCACGATCTGCAAAAGGATCGATTGATAACGTTCGTCGGTCCTTGCTCTTCGGTTAATGGCCAAACAGAGGAGCGCGGTCCCTCCACCGACGGCTAACCAGGTGGTGCTATCGGTGAAATTGTCGTCGTGGAGCAAGCACGACATCGCTCCGACAGCGAAGTAAAACGCAAGCGAGAGCTCGAACCAACCCAACCGAACGATCCGATGTGGCGAACGCATCCAGTCGATCAGCGCAATCGAAGTACCGATGGCCAGAAAAAGAAACTTGGGAGCGTTGCGCAGCTCGTTAGAGGAGAAATAGACGGGGTTCAGAGCGAACGCACCGCCAGCAACCGCACAAATCGCGGCGGCAACGATCAATCGAGGCGCGAAAGGTTCAGCCTCTTCGCCCGGGTTGCGAGGCTGAGCTGCGCCCTTGGAGCCTTTTCTGTTGTTGGCTTGCCGACCCAGGTACTACCGACTTTCGCGCGTGGCTTTTTCGTACGAGATGGTCGGGAGCAGCCCTCCGCCTCGGGTGATGCTGATGAGCGGTGTTTCACTGGCCCGCGCGATCCCGCCCGCGTAGCGGCCGGCGAAGAGAAACGGGTTCCAGTTGAAATATTTTCGTTCGGAAATCAGGTCGTTTTGATGAGATCGTCTGACGGTCATCGTCGGCACCGAATGGTATCGCTGCGCGACCCAAGTGGACGAGCGTGCATCCTCCCACGCCTGTGCCCAGTGCGACTCCTCCGCCAAGTTTGGCAAAAGCACGTGCTCCCCGCCGTGACTCTCGGCGCGCTTGAGCACCCAGCGATCTTTGTCTTGTCGCAACTGACCGTGATTTTGCGCGGTGACGCGAATCGTCTGCGCTACCGTGCGATCGGGGAGCAAGCTCGGGTTGTCAGACAAATGAGCGAACAACATTTTCGAGCTGGCCAAGTACGAGCGCAGCGAGTTCACCATGCAAATGGTCCCGTCGCGGTAGGCCGAAAGCAGCGCGCCCACTTCGCTCTGCCTATCGAGCAGCTCTAAAAAAAGTGCCCGTCGGTAAACCAGATGAATTGTCCGACCTTCGACTTCGAGACGGCCGTCGACTTTTTGGAACGCGCGCGGATCGCAGACGACGGTTGGGTACCCCGCCTGTTCGAACACCCGTGCGATCTCCTGGTGCTCGTAGCGGGTTTTCTGTCCCGGCCAGTCGGTAATGGCGACGGTCGGCGGCCACACCTTTCCGCCATACTCGCGGTAGCAACCGAGCAGCGTCTCGAGCAATTGGAGCGTCATCTGCTCGGAGCGAATTCTGTCGCGAAAACGAGAGAGCAGATCGATCTCGAGCAGACACTCCGTGACGGCGTCGGAGAAGGCCATCATTGCCGGACTGTCGCAATTGAACTCGACGAACACGACTCCGTCTTGCGTGATCAGCGCGTCGGGACGAGAAAGCATGGTGACGCGACGATATCCGGGATCGATTTCCAAAAACGGCTTCGCGTCCGGGCGCAGGCCCAGCGCCGAATATAGACTGTCGTCGGTGAGCGCCTCTTGGGCGATCTGTTCGACCGCCGATACCAGGTGCTCACTCTGCTGTTTCCAGCGCGCGAGCTCTGGGGAGAGGACAAAGAAAGGCAACGGGAAGGTAGGTAAGAGCCCATCGCCGAAGCGGATCTTGCGTCGCTCCAGCGCCTCGTTCATCTGCTTTTCGGCATGCGCCAACAGAGACGGGGTCAGATGCGCTGTAATCTCCTCACTTAGGTCACCCGAAGAAGAATCCACGTTGTCCAAATTTTCTCACGTTCGGGCGTCTCTTACAACAAGAGTTTGTGGCGGTCGTCGACGGAAGCGCTAACCGCCGTCGGGGTTGTGACAGATTTTGTCCGCGGTCCCGCAGTAGTGATCGTTGTGGCAACTGGAGAGGTCGCAGACCTGACCGGCAGTACACAACGTGCAAGGATCGCCACAGACGTGGGTAGCGAGGAGACACAGATAGGGATCGGTCAGCGTCGGATCGGTTGGACAATCATCGTTACCGGAGCAACCGACGCAAAGGCCGGAGTCGACCTCACACGAAACTGCCGTCGATGGATCGATATTCGGTCGTGGACAGTCCGCGGCTTGGTGGCACGGCCGGCCTCCGTCTGGATTTGGCAGACAAGTGTAGGTCAGACTGTCGCAGTAAGTGTTGCCCGTGCACGTCTGAAAATCGGGAAGGCAACCAACACAGACACCCGACGCACCACTCATTCCGATGGTGGTCGAAGCGCACATCGGAAGCTCTTTGGGGCAGTTCTTCGCTGACGTGCACGGGATGGTGCCGCCGACGCTCGCATCGGCAACTTGCGCTTTGTTCCCTCCGCAGCCGCCGAGGCCAACGGCCATCAGCAACGAAGCGGCGAGCACTAGTCTACCAACCACCAGAGCCCTCCCGGCAAGTAAGCGGTTTGTTCGCAGGTTTCGCAGGAACGCGCAACTCGGGGTGTTCGTCGTAGAAATAATATTGGAAGAACAGGTTGCAGTGCTCTTGGGTATCCGCATGGCCGCCCCATCCAATGTGCTGGTCGGTGTCGTTGTAATAGTCGCAGGTAAACGCCACGCCATCGTCGAACGTGTTAAACACGTCTGAAGGCTGTGGGAATATCTTAAACTCCGGCGAGTCCCACATGTGCACGCTGTCGTAAATCTCCTCCGGCATCATGACGTTGTCGCGGAATCGATGCACTGAGAATTCGGTGCCGCGCGCGTGAAAGTGGCCCGTCATCGCCGCTAGGTAGACGGTCTGGTCGAACGTGCAAGAACGGCTGGTGGTGTAGGTCGAGTGCGGTTGGATGTCGATGTGAGTATCGACAGTGAACATGCCGTGTAGTGGATGGGGTACGTTCGGGTCGACCTCGAACAGATTGACGGTGGCCATTCCGCCCTCCGGCGACTTCACCGTGGTGGCGTTGACGAAGTGCGATTGAATCATGATCTGCTGATGAGGCTCCATGATGAAGGCTTGGCCCTCGTCCAGCTGCCAGTCTTCGCCTCCATTTTTGTTCACGTCGACCACAAATTCCCAGTCGTCGAAATTGACCGTTCCCCAACACGGAAAAACCTCGTCGCGAAAATCCTTGGTCGAACGAAACAAGATGAAGTGGTGGCTGCCTTGCGCGAGCGCCACCTGCACATGATTGACGCCCACTTGGTCGTCGTTCGACATCTTCATCGTTCGACAAATTTGAACCTCAGTTCCCTGCGGGACCTCGAACGGGCCGATCGAAAGTTGCTCGCCTCGCTCGGGTACCGACAGATAAACGGGCAGACGTTCTGGCGGACTTCCGCATCCAAACAGGGACAGAAGAGCCGTGAGCGTGAGCAATCTCATGTCTTCAATATATCATGCGGAGCTCTTTCAGAGCAACAAAACCCTGTCATATTCAGCAAGTAGCACATCCACCGCGAAATGCCGAAATGTAGGAGATCTGTTTACTACGGGGCGCGACGCACCATCGTAGCGTCGATCGCGCTCACGTTGGCACAGCCCGAAAGGGCCATGGTGCGAGACAACTCGTCGGAAAGAAGAGACAAGACACGAGCCACGCCCGATCGTCCGCCGGCCGCGAGTCCCCACAAGATTGGGCGTCCAATCAAGACCGCGCGAGCACCCAGTGCGATGGCCTTGAAAACGTCGGTTCCCCAGCGCACTCCGCCGTCCATTAATACCTCGGCGCGACCGGCTACCGCTTCGACCGCTTCCGGGAGCGCATCGAGCGCCGCAGCACACCCGTCGACCTGGCGTCCGCCATGATTGGAGACGATCACTGCGCGCGCACCTGATTCCACCGCACGGTGCGCATCGTCCGCGCGCAGCACACCCTTGATCACCAGCGGCAGCGAGCTGAGCGAGCGGACCCATTCGACATCGCGCCAGGTGAGAGAGGCGTCGCGATGCTGAAGTGCGTAGGCGGCCACGCGCGATCCGGTCATCGGCGTATTGGGGTCGAGATCGCCGGCGTTCGGGAGCGAGATGTCGGGCGGCGGCGCGAACCGATTGCGCTCGTCGATCAGGCGCCGGCCGAGCATGGGAACGTCGACGGTGAGGACGAGCGCGCGGTAGCCAGCGACGGCGACTCGTTCGACCAGCGTGCGTGTGATTCCCCGATCTTTGTCGATATAAAGTTGAAACCACTTGGGCGCCGAGCTCACTTTGGCGATCTCTTCCAGCGCAGTGGTGGCGAGCGTGGAAACCGTATAGATGGTGCCTCCGTCCGCGGCGCCGGCGGCTGTGGCCAACTCTCCCTCTGGATGGGCGAGCCGATGAAATGAGGTGGGCGCGACCAGCACCGGGAGCGAAATCCGCTCCCCGAGCACAGTCGTCGAAAGATCCCGCTTTGACACATCCACCAGCATCCGCGGCCAGAGCGTGAAGCGATTGAACGCCTCCCGGTTGGCACGCAGCGTCTTCTCCTCGTCGGCGCCGGAGCGGAAGTGCTCGAAGGTCGGCACCGGCAAAACCGACCGTGCGGCAGCTTCGAAGTCATCGAGGGTGAGAAGTGCGTTCATGTGGCCATTACGGCTACGTTTCCATCTGGTGTCAACCTGCTCTTTGATTTTGTAAGCGAGAGACATTGTCCGCGCTGCCGTAGAGTGCTACGCTCAGCAAAAGAATTTTCTGTGCGTGGATAGTACGCACCTTGGAGTCGATGATGAACGTCCGGTATGCCCTGCTCGCTTTGGTTCCAATGGTGGTCGTTGGCTGCAGCAACACTCCACCCAACATGAAATGCGACGGTCAGGTTTTCTTCGTCGCGACCGGCTGCCACCCGATAAAAGAGGGCACCGCGCCCATCAAGGTGGCGGCGAAAGGAGGCGAGGTGGGACCGAGCTCTCAGCCTACCAGGGCCGTGAGCCCGCAGAAATCCGAGGCGCCAAAGCCGACGATGGTCGCGCCCAAAGCCGAAGCGCCCGCCCCAGTCGTCGCGGTCGAACGCCCGGTGCCGCCGACGGTCAACGTCGTCTATTTTTCCGCCGGATCGGCCCAGCTCACCATCGACGGCAAAGTCGCGCTCAATCAGATCGCCGACTATCTAAAGACGGTGACGGACGAACCGGTGTCGCTCTTTGCCTATGCCGATCCAACCGGCACGGTCGCGTACAACAAAAAACTGCTCGGCGAACGCGCCACTGCGGTGAAAGACTATTTGGCAACGATTGGAATCGCCGACGGCCGCGTCGCAATTCCTGCCGACGCGTTTCAGATCGCGCCCAAGACCTATCCCAAGGATGAATTTTGGCGCCTGCGCAAGGTGATGGTCGGATTCGGGGCAAAAGCGAACGAGCGAGTTGCCATCGAAGAGAAAAAAGAAGATCAGGTGGCCGAGGAAGACTCCAAACCTGCGCCGGCCGAAAAGTCGGCTGCCAAGCCGCACAAGGCTGCCGTGGCCGGAACGGCCGCCGGAACCAGTGCTGGAGCGACTGCCGGCACGACCATCGACGAGACCACCGGCGAGAAGCTCGAGGTAAAAGACGTTCTGTACTGGAGAAGCACCAACCACTCTCTTTTGATGATCGCAAAAGCGAAGGGCTACTTCCGCGATGAGGGCTTCGATGTGCGATTGCACGAAGCCGATTCAATGGAGGCCAATCAAGTAACGCTCGCGCTCGCCGAAGGCGAACGTACGCTCAGGTGGCCGGCCTCCGGAATGGACATCAAGAAGCGCAAATACTTCGTCGGCGCGGTCTGTCCGTACGGTCTTCACGACGGCCTGGCCAAGAACCTTCCGCTGGTGCAGATCGGCGGCATGCTGGCGTCCCCGAACACCATGATCATGAAGAAGGAGCTCGCCCAGGCGGTGCAGCGAAACCTGTCGGCGTTCGCCGGACACTCGGTGGCCCGCAATAAGAACGCGCCGTCGACGCTGGACTACACCATGCTCTTCGTCAATCAGCTCAAGTCGAACCATGTTCCGTACACGGAGAAATGGTACAAGTCGATCGCCGAAGCGCAGGAGGCGGTGGGACGCGGCGAGGTCGATACGGCCTACAGCCTTCCGCCCTACGATCAAGAGTTCGTCAATCAACATCCTCAGCTGGCGGTATACGAGCTGCGCAATCTCTATTCGAACATGCCGTGCTGCCGCCAATTGGTCATGCGCGAGCAGCTCAAGTCCAAAGAGGGTCGCGCCAAGCTGGTCCGCTTCGAACGTGCGATGATCCGCGCGCACAAGTTCTATCGCGAGCATAAAGAGGAGTCGGCCAACCTGGTGGCGAAGCTCCTCAAGCTGGATCCTGCCGTCGTCCGCGCGGTCTTCGCGCGACCAGGCTTCTCGCTCGACCCGAACCCCAACACCAAAGGCTCGATCGCATTTTACAATACGATGAAGGACAGCATCGGAAAGCAGGACGTTCGAGAAGCGATCGATACTTCCGTGTACGAAGAGGCGCTCCTCGCGCTCGCCAAAGAGAACCACGACGATCCGTATTACGGCAGCGCGATCCGCGAATACAAGATCACCAACTAAGCATCCTCCCTTCATGTCCACGACCACCCTCGCAGCGGTTTGAACGCCATGCCGTCGCTGCGCATCCACGAAGTCGTTCGCGCCCATCCGGAGTTACTAGAAAAATTTCGTAGTTTCCGTACTCCTGATGTGGCGAACGCGCTCGGTCCGAAAACGGAGCTGATGAATTCACTCATCCGTCCGGTTTGGCAGTGCGCTTGCTTCGGGAATGCGCTGACCGTCCAAACTGGACCGGATGATAATTTTGGCGTCGCGATGGCGGCGCTTCTGGCCAAGCCAGGTGACGTCATCGTGGTTGCGTCGGGCGCCGAATATACCGGCGCCATGGTGGGAGGCCTGATCGCGCGGATCGCCAAAAGCCGCGGAGTCACCGGCTTCGTCGTCGACGGCTCGGTGCGCGACGTCGTCGACTTCGCNNGGAATGCCCGTTTTCGCCCGATCGATCTCGCCGCGCAGAGCTGGCAAAGAGGGTCCGGCGACGCTCGGCGGGCGAGTGAATTGCGGTGGAATCGCAGTGCGTTCGGGAGACATCGTCATCGCCGATTCCGACGGGGTGGCGATCGTGCCGGCGCACGAGCTCGCCGCCACGCAAATGTTGATCGAACAGGCGATGGTCGCGGACAAGAAAGCCGAAAACGATTTTGACCTGCTGCTGGGGCGTTTCGAGGCGCTACTGAATGCGTCTGAGATCGAGAGACTTCCGCCGGAGTGAATCGCACCACATGTGTGATTCGGTAGAAAGATGATTACGGAGCAGGCGTTCTCTTCTTCTTGATGTATTCGCTCCAGCGCGGCCCGGTGAAGATCTCCTTACTGGCAGCTTCTTCCACGAACTTGTCCAACACTCCGAAGCGCTCGAGGAACGCCTCTACTTTTCCGAAATGATCGACCGTGCCTGCTTCGGGACAGATCACCCAAGACTTTTCTTCGTAACCCGCCGCCGGATACTGAATGGAGAGATGCGTGAGGGTCTGGCCGGGGTTCGGATGGATCGAATGCCTCACGCCGGGTCCCTGATAGATCACCGTGCCAGGGCCAATATCGTGGCCTTTGTCGTCGATATAATGTCGGCCGATCCCGGAAAGAACCACGTGAATGGACCAGGTCTCGGGATGCATGTGATAGTAGCTGTGATCCATCGGGTTCGGGAGCGCCGGCACCACCGCGAGATAGCAAGACATGGGCGGCCCGGGGACGATGAGCCAATGCAACACGCCGTGGTTCACGTGATCGGGCGGTCCGAGCTGTGCCGGACGAACGCACCAGTCTTCGCCATGAGAGCCGACGAACTTGGGCGGATTCATGCGGTCATTCACCGAGACGCGGGTAGGCCGCCCTTGCGTTGAGCGTTCCAATCAGGGTTCGCGACTTCTCGCTGATCTTCTGCTCGAGGAAGATCTTCACCGAGTTCGGATAGGGCGACTCCTGATGAGGGTAATCGGTCGACATGAGCAGTCGATCCTCATGCATGATCTCGAGGGTCTGCTTCAGGTACGGATCATCCACTTCACAGGTGACCCAGCCCTGGCGATTGAAACATTCCGACGGCAAAAGCCCCTTGGCGCCTCCGGTGGCGCGGTAGTGGTGACGTCCCGCGTCGAGTCGATTGAGCCAATAGGGAACCCACAAAGCAGTTCCGGCCTCGAGAAAGAGCACGTGCAATTTCGGAAACATGTCGAAAACCGAATGTTCGACCAGCGAGACCATGGCGGCCATCTGTTCGAACGGATGGCTCATCGCATGGATTCCCCATCGCGCGTTCGTTCGATCGAGGCCGAGCGTCGGGAGATAAGAGATCTGCCCTTCGTGAATTCCGAGCGGGAGCCGCAGCTCTTCCATGACTTTGTAGAGCGGATGGTAGTCGGGATGTCCGAGCGTCCGTCCGTACATTGGATTCGGACGTACGAACACACCGACGAATCCGCGATCAGCGACGCGACGGACTTCTCGAATCGCACTCTCGACATCGTGGAGCGAGATCACGGCAACCGGCTTGAGCCGGCGCCGGTCAGCCGCGCAGAAATCGTAGATCCAATCGTTATAGGCCCGCGCCAACGCACTTCCGAAACGTGCGCCTAATTGCGGGATCCAAGTCGCCCACAGAAACAGGGTCGGATAGATCACGGCTTGATCAATGCCTTCGAGGTCGAGGTCCTTGAGATACTGCTCGGGAACCCATCCCGAACCGGGCTTGTACCGCTTCTTGATGGAGGGAATCAGCGCGTCGAAACGCTCCTGACGATTCCCGATCCAGATCGGGATCGGATTTCCATCGATGGAGACATCGTAAATGCACGGATCGATCTCGCGATCGTCGGTCATTTGCGTGAGTCGAATCCGATCGCGAAATTCTTTGTCTACGTACTCCCACAGAGCGCGTGGCTCGAGGATGTGAGCGTCTGCATCGATCCATTCCGGCTTGGACTGACCCACTGTCATAGAAGACTCCTAGGCCTGCCATTATAGTGCGCGGCACAGGATCCTGTCACCTCAAACTTTACGTAAGATCCGAATCGCGCCGGTCCGACCGCGCCGGAAGCAAATTTGTGATTAGCATATAAGCTAGCTCGGTCGCGTTTCACCAACCTCGATGGAGGAGGCTTCATGACTACCTTCGATCCCGTTCGATATAAGGAAACGACGCGCGAGCAGTGGCAGACCGCGGCGGCAGCGTGGAACCACTGGGAGCCAACCATCAGGCACTGGGTCGGGCCGGCCACCGAGACGTTGATCGACATGATGAGGATCGGTCCCGGCGCATCGGTGCTCGACGTCGCCGCGGGCTCAGGAAGCCAAACGCTGGCGCTCGCCGCACGAGTGGGAGCGCAAGGACGCGTGCTGGCCACCGATCTGTCGTCCAACATTCTCGAATTTGCGGCGCACAACGCGCGCACGGCCGGCTATGACAACGTCACCACCAAGGTGATGGACGGAGAAAACCTCGCCGTCGAAGAATCGTCGGTGGACGGAGTCATGTGCCGACTGGGACTGATGTACTTTCCTGACCAGGTGAAGTCGCTCACCGACATACGGCGCGTGCTCAAACCGGGACATCGCGTCGGTGCGATGGTGTTCTCGACTCCAGAAAAAAACGACTTCTTCTCGATTCCGATTTCGATCATTCGCCGGCGAGCGGGACTCCCCTCCCTTGCGCCCGGACAGCCTGGCCCGTTCAGTCTCGGTTCGGGTCGATTGGAGGAGGCGTTTAACAAAGCGGGGCTGAAGGACGTGCAGAGTCGCGTGGTCTCGGCACCCCTTCGCATGGCTTCGGCGGCCGAATGTGTACGGTTCGAGAAAGAATCTTTTGGCGCGCTTCATCAAATGCTCGGCGGGCTCGATCAAGCGGGCAAAGACGAGGCCTGGGCCGAGATCGAAGCTGCATTTCGCCAGCATGAAAAAAACGGCGCGTGCGAATTGTCGTCGGAGTTGGTGATCGCCAGCGCAGCCAGATAGCAATCTTGCCGCCTCGCGCTGCTGTGAGTTAGCCCAGCTGAGCGCGCCACGTTTCGAGCTGACCAGCGAGCGCGGTCTCACCATATTCGTTCATGCGCGCGATGTGATCGGTCAAAAAATCGAGATAGAGAGCGCGCAGCCCGCGCTGCAAAAATGGAAATGCTTGCTCGGGCGTAGGCGGATGACTGCGCCAAGACAGGCCTGCTTGCGCAAGCTCCGCTAGGGCCGTTTGGCCCTGCCGCGCCTGCGCGTAGTGCGCTACCGCCGCCTCGTTGCGCCCGACTTCGCCGGTCTCGGCGGTGTAGATGAAGCGCACCGGAAAGAGCACCCGCTTGGTGAGTGGACGGACGCCGGCGGCGGCGAGCGTCATGGGATCGTGGATCTGCGCCAGCACTTCCGGCTTGGCGAGCACTTTGAGAGCAAACGCGGTGGCTTCCACGACCAGCTGACGCCGCGTCGGCTCGGTAAGTTCGGCGCGAACATCCTGGCCGTGAAGCAGCCGTCCGTGACGGATGAGATCCAGTCGATCGAGCGCAGGAAAACGGCCCGCCTTGCTTTCACCGCTGCTGAGGGACGCAGGTGAGCCCCAAAAAACCGAAAGACGCTCGGCGAATTCCATTTTTGATTCTGTAGCGCGAAGATTGAGCGCGTCGAAGGTTTCCGAATCTCCGTCAGTAATTGGATCGGCAATGACCAGCGCCATGTCGACATCGCTCACCGCCTTGGCGAATCCACCGTGAGCCAAGCTACCGAGCGCATAGGCGGCGGTGAGTCTTTTGCTGAAAAGCTGGTTTGCGTTTCGAATGGTCGCATCGACCAAAGCTTGAGCGGCCTGAGTCCCATCTTGAGCTTCCATGGCCAACTATTATACAGTTGAATCGCCGATGCCGCTTCCTCCGTCTCGACGAACTGCTCATCTAGGTCCTTCCATCGTGCGGCGCCTGTTCGATGCCCGCCGTCCAACCGCGGTGAACCTCGGCCTGGGCGAACCGGCAAACCCGGTGCCCAACGAGCTCCTCGACGCTGGAGTCGCGCGCTTTCGCGAGAAGCGTCCCGGGTACACGCTCAATGCCGGCATGCTCAACCTGCGCGAGAAGATCTTGGCGTGGTACGCGCTGCCGCACATGAAGCATCCGAAGAATGTCACCATCACCGTCGGTGCCCAGGGTGCGCTGGTGGCGACGCTCATGGCCATCGCCGATCCGGGCGACGAGATCATCGTCGGAGATCCCGCATTTTGGACCTATCGCGTGGTGGCCGAAATGCTGGGGATGAAGGTGATCGCGGTGCCGCAGGATCGCCGCTCGGGATTCGCGCTCGATGTCGACGCCATGGTCGCCGCCATCGGGCCTCGCACACGCGCGATCGTGCTCAACTCACCGTCGAATCCGACCGGCCGCGTCGATTCCGAAGACCGTTTGCGTGCACTCGTGGCTGCGACCGAAAAATCGGGCGTGTGGATCATCTCGGACGAGGTCTACCGCGAGATCTATTATGGCGAGACCAAGCCGCCGTCGGCGTCGACGTTCAGCGATCGCGCCATCGTCGTCTCATCGCTGTCAAAAACCTGCTCCATGACCGGCTTCCGCCTCGGATGGGTGCTCGCGCCCGATGCCATTACCGACGCCATCGCTTCCGTCCATCAATACAACGTGAGCTGTGCGACGACCATTTCGCAGTTCGTGGCGCTCGAGGCCTTCTCGAATCCGGATTGGCTGGCCACCAACCGGCCGCGCTTCACCAAACAGCGCAGCGCGATGCTGGCGGCGCTCGACCAACATCTCAAAATGCCCTACTTCCCTACGGAAGGTGGCTTTTTCGTATTTCTCGACATGAGCGCGCTCGGCATTCCTTCGCTCACGCTCGCCGAACGATTGCTGTCCGAAGCCGATGTGGTCACCGTCCCCGGAATTGCGTTTGGGCCCGGCGGCGAAGGCCACCTGCGCATTTCGTTTGCCGAATCGGAAGAGAATATTGTCGAAGGGATCCGGCGAATCGCCGGCTTCGTCGAAAAAGCTCAGCGCTTATCGTAAAAGCTCAGCGCTTACCGTAAACATAGGTCTGCATGGTCTCGAACCAGGCTCGCCGCTGTGCCAACTGCCCGAGCGCGCCGCGCACCACCATCGCTCGCTCAGCGGGGCTGAGGGAGCCTTGACCGTTGATGGCCTCGAGCCATTCTCCCGCGTGATCTTCATCGACATCGACGTGAAGGCTGAAGGTGCGAATTGCCTCCTCTTCGAAACCGCGCTTCCTCAATCCATCCACCAAGTGTTTGCACATCGGCGGAGTGGCAGCTTCGACGGAGTAGAAACTTCCGAGCGCGTAAGCGGTGTTGTTGAGCGAGCAGACGCCGGTGCGGTAGTTGAGCACGCCGAATGCTTCAGTAAGATGTTCGGGATCGTNNAAACGCGCGCGAAGAAGCTCGTGGTCGATTCCATCAAACTCGTCGGCGAGGTTGCGGAGCACGACGTCGCGCATGGCCGGCTTGGCCCGCTGTGCCATGGCGATGAGCTGAGCGGTAAAGCCGTGCGCGGTGGTGAACCAGTTTTTCGCGAACACCACCAACCCCTTTATATCTGGATCGGCCACGATTCGATCGACGAACGGATGGGTGGCGGCGCCGTGCTCTTCGACCGCGCCGAGGAGCAATCGATTCATCTCGTCGAGCTCAAGCGTGTCGGGAACGCGCGGAGCATGAACCGCCGCTCTCATCTTCGCTCGCGTAAGCACGTTCCAAATCACGCCCGGCACACCCTGCACCGGCGGAGTAAACGCGTTGTTCACGTTGAGCGTGTAGAGCACGCGCTCGGCGCTGGCCACCGCGCTCGCCGAGTTTCGCTCATAAGCTTCGCGCGCGAGGGCACACGCTTCGCTGGCGGCGCGCGCCAAAATCTCTGGGCCCGGCGGTGACGCCTCGAGCGGCTCCGCCAAAGTTTGTCGAAGCGCATCCAGCCCTAAAAGTCCGTCGCTCATCCGTTCGCCCCTTTCACCCGCTGAGATTCCACCACGATGGTTGGTTCCAATTTCCAAAGGTAGCGATGCGGCTGGTTTTGTACGAACCAGCCGAACATCAACTGCCAAAGCGATCGTTCGACCACGCCGTTGCGCATCAAAAATGGATGCAGACGATTCGCCGCGTCTTTGCACCGATAGTAGGGAATCGCCGGATAGAGATGATGCACCACGTGACAGTCGCCGAGCTCGAAGAGATAGAGCCAGCGCATGACGAAGCCGGTGCGATAGTAGGTTCCCGAGTGATAGAGGTTGTTGGGATTGGCTTCGCCGTGCTCCATGAGGACGCGCATGGTGCTCACGATCGGCGTGACGATCAGAAACGGCAGCACGTATCCGATCAAGATCGGCCGCTAGAAAATGGCGGCCACCGTGAGCGCGAGCATGTAGATGCGAATCAGCGATTTTTCGCGGGCAATCCGTCGCGCGAGTTCGGGCGTCATCTGCAGTGCGGCGGCGCTGTCGTCAACGCCGGCCGGTTTGAACCTGCGCGACATGGCCATCTTCACGCCAGGAAAGGTGAGAAACAAAATTCGTTTCCACACCTGATCGAGATCCTGCTTATACGATTCGGTGTCGCGATCGGAGCCGATGTACTTGTGGTGCTGCATGTGGAACGCGTGAAACCAGGCGTACGGAAACAGCAGCGGCAACAGGTAGAGGAAGCCGAAGATCGAATGCCATCGACCACCGACCCGACGGTGCAGAAACAGATCGTGCACCAGGAACTGATAGGTCTGAAAAACAAATCCCTGAAGAATGAACAGTGCGATCCACGCGACCGGGTTGTGCACCACTTTGCCGATCAGGATGGTCAGCGTGATGGTGAGCGCCGGCACCACCACCATGGTCGCCACGTCGCCGAAGTGATTGGCGCGATGAAGCGATCCGACCGCGACGGATCCGAGCTCCTTCGCGCACGCCTTTCGGGCAACGGAGAGATCACGGTATCCACTCATGACGCTATCCCCTTTGTTCACAGAGATCTCCGATCTCCATCGTAAAGGATTTATGCCCGTCGCCTCAAGCGGTATCCGCTCATGACCTGCTCGAAAATCGCTCAAAATGCCCCACGAGTGGTCGTGTGACTTACTCGGGATCCGGATCTCCTACCTTTGTCCCAACTTCCCTCAACTTCTCTCACAGAGCCCAACGCGACCGACGACGCGGCTGCGCCCACGTGATACAGTATTCGCGCATGCTCAATCTCGTTCTGCTCGGTGGGGAGGGCATCGGCCCGGAAGTGGTAGAGGCGACGGCGCAGGTGCTCAAGCACCTCGTGCCCGACGTCGAGCTCCAGCGGCCCATTCACGGCGAGGCCGCAATCGCCGCGCATGGCACCTCGATTCCCGATGCGACCAAAGAGGCCTGTCGACGGGCCGACGCGATTCTCTATGGAGCGACGCACAAGCATTGCAAAGACGTACTCAGATTTCTGCGTTGGGGGTTGACCACGTTTGCCAACCTCCGCCCGTCGAAGACGCGTCCCGGTCTGCCTTCGCCGCTCAAGAAAGATGTGCCGATCGATCTGCTGATCGTCCGTGAAAACGTCGAGGGCGAGTACCCGACACGCGAGGGCGAGCTGCGCGACTTCGTCGCCCGCTGGCCCGAATTCACCGACGTGATCGGACAGAAAATTCCGGCCGAGGGCGCCTTCGCGCTGCGCATCACCACCGAGATCGGATGTCGACGCGTCAGCGCGGTCGCGGCCCAAGCGGCGCTCCGCCGTCGCGAATCCGGCAGGCCCGGCAAGGTCACCATCGTGACCAAGCAAAACATCTTTGCCCGCGGCGATGGCATGTTCCGCAGCATCGCCGAGGAGATCCTCGACGCGGCCAAGGTGCCGCACGATCACTACTACATCGACGATGCCTGTCGGCGTCTGGTGGCGCAGCCGGAAAATTTCGACGTGATCCTCACGCCCAACATGTTCGGCGACATCATGAGCGACATCGCGGCCGAGCTGGTCGGTGGTCTGGGAATGGCGCCGTCGGGTTGCGTGGGCGAGCGCTGGTCCTATTTCGAGTCGGTGCACGGCTCCGCGCCGGACATCGCCGGCAAGGGCATCGCCAATCCGCTGGGCTCGATCCAGAGCCTCTCCCTGCTGTTTCGCCTGACGCTTGATCGGCCCGCGGATGCAACGCTCCTTGAAGAGGCGGTTGCCGCGACCCTGGCAAACGGCTACCGCACGGCGGACCTCGCTGAATCCGCAACCCGGCCTGTTTCCACTGAGGAAATGGGCAACGCCGTGCTGGAGCAGCTCGAGCGTCGAGCGGCAACGGCTGCCTCCGGGCCGGCGTGACGCCATCGCGGATCACGAAGGTTCATTCCTGAATCAGCATTCGACTCGATTCGAGCGAGTCGACTAACTGATAATACAAGAAAATAAAATCTAAGTGGGGAGGATCCATTGGATCAGAACGTCGCGACGGCAGTCGGCGGCCGCCTGGATCGGCTGCCGTTCTCTCGGACCATCTGGTATTTCGTGTTGCTGATCGCGCTCGGCGGCGTGTTCGAGCTCTACGACCTGTTCATGACGGCGTATATCGCCCCGGGCCTCGTCAGGAGCGGCCTGTTCGTGGCCAAGCCGCCCAGCTTCTTCGCCCCGACGGGGGTCGGATTCTTCGTCTTCTGCACCTTCGCCGGAATGTTCGTCGGCACGATGGGTTTCGGTTTCGTCGCTGATCGCGTCGGCCGCCGCGCGACGTTCACCTATTCCCTCGTCTGGTACTCGTTGGCCTCGACCATTATGGCGTTCCAGACGAGCGCCGAAGGCGTCGATCTGTGGCGCTTCATCGCCTCGGTCGGCATCGGTCTCGAGCAGGTTACTATTGACACGTTCATTCCGGAGTTGGTGCCGCCGCAAGGGCGCGGCCGGGCTTTCGCCTTCTATCAGTTCATTGCCTTTCTCATCGTGCCGGTCGTAGCCTTCCTGGGCTGGATACTGGTCCCGCTCAGCCCGCTCGGCCTCGACGGCTGGCGCTGGATCGCGCTGATCTCGGCGGCGGGC
>PLXG01000470.1 GCA_003153195.1 Myxococcales bacterium | reverse complement strand
ACAGGTTTTGACGGCCCGCTCTAATCAGCGTTCGACGGCTTGCAGCAACTTGTCGGTGTCGCGCGCGGTTTGGCGAACAGCCTCTACTCCATCGAGCAGCTCATCGAGTTGGCCGCTCAACTCTTGCGGGGTCCGCATGGTGACGATCTGATCAGCCAGCAGACGAAACGTGTTCTCGATGAGATCGAGCTGGCCGGCCGTCGATGCGGCGTCACGACGGATTTCCGCGAATTTCTCTTTTCGCTTGGACAGAATCGCAATGTTCTTTTGTGCCAGCACGCGCTTGTCAGCGGCTACCTCGGACTTATCGACATCGTCGAGCGCCGCACGATAGTGGGTGAGATCGCGCTCGATCAAATCCAAGTCGACCGTCGCTAGGTAGGTGTCATAGCGGGCACCGTTGACCGCCAGCTCGCTGAAGCAACGCACCAGATCGTCGAGCTTCTTCAGCTCGCCACTCAATAGCTCGATGGTAAACGATGGATTCTCGGCGGCCAGTCGTTGTATTTCGTGCTGCTTTTGCACCAAGGCTACGCAACGTCGGGAGAGCGCCGTCGGCAAGGTCGCCACTCGCCCATCCATCTCCGCTTCGCGCGCGCGCTGCCGTTCGCTCTCGAATCGCTTGTCGAACCAAAAACGCCGCAGCAGTCGAGAATCGGGCGCAAACAGCATCCACAAGGTCTCGACACCCGCGCCAGCGATGCCCAGCCACCAGTTTCCGGTCAGGACCGCGGCCGAAGCAACGCCGGACAGCAGCGTCAAATTGTAGACGTTGCTGAACGCATACTTTGCGTACGGCGGTGACGGTTTATCGCTGCCCGACGAGTCGCTCATTGTTTCTTGTACAAAAGATCCAAAAGATGTTTTTCAACGTCGCGGAATTCCGGCTTCGACTTGAGCGACAGATCTCGCTCGTTGAAGACTGGCACGTCGACGCGCTCGAGGATCTGAGCGGGACGCTTGGAGAGCACGAACACCGTGTCGGCGAGATAGACCGCCTCCGACACGTCATGGGTCACGAACAAGATGGTGTTGTCTTCACTTTTGGAAATGTCGATGAGCAAGCCCTGCATGTCCCAGCGCGTTTGCGGATCGAGCGCGCCAAACGGCTCATCCATGAGGAGGAGCTTGGGCTTGTTGATGAGCGTGCGCGCGATGGCCACGCGCTGCTTCATACCGCCGGAGAGTTCCTTGGGATATTTTTTGGCCGAGTCCGAGAGGCCCACCGCCTCGAGATAGCGCTGAGACAGCGGTTCGCGCTCGGCCCGCGGCACCCCACGCAATCGGAGTCCGTATTCGATGTTCTCGCGGACGTTCAGCCAGCCGAACGAGGTGTACGCCTGAAACACCATTCCGCGATCGCGCCCGACGCCGGAGACCTTTACTCCGTCGACGAGAACTTCGCCTTTGCTGGGGGGCAAAAGTCCCGCCACCGCTTTCAGCACCGTCGATTTGCCACAGCCCGACGGTCCGAGAAAGACCACCACCTCGCCCGTACCCGGCTTGTCGGCGATGGAAAAATCGATGCCGCGAACCGCTTCGACATCTTCGCCGTGCTGCGATCGATAGGTGACGTGCAAGTCGCGAATGGCGAGCTTGGGTACCGCGCCCTTTAGGTCGTCACTCATATCCCGTCTTCACTCTCGTGCCAGCTGAAGAACAGACCCTTGAGCCCGCGAATGAATCCGTCGGTGGTGAGTCCGATGATGCCGATCACCCCGATGCCGGAAAATACCTGCGCGGTGTGCAGGTGCGCGCCCGACAGCTGAATCATGTACCCGATTCCGCTGCGCGCATTCACGAACTCCGCCAGGATGACGTAGGTCCAGGAGATCGCGTTCATCACTCGAAAGCTGTCGAAGATATCGGGCAGCGCCGCCGGCAGAAGGACGGTGCGCACCACTTGCCACTTGGTGGCGCCCAGCGTGAGCGCGGTTTGCACCAACTCTTCCGGCACCGCACGAATGGCGCTCACCACCACCGGCAACAGATAGACGAACACGCCGAGGAACAGAAACGCGATCTTCTGCGACTCGCCAATCCCCAGCCACAGAATGAGCAGCGGAATGAACGCCGAGATGGGCAGATAGCGAAGCGGCGCCATCACCGGCTCGAGCAACCGATTGATCGGCTCGAAGGCGCCCATGAAAATACCGAGCGGCACGGCCACCGCTGCCGCCGCCACGAACGAGATCAAAATGCGCAGCGTGGACGACCAGATAGCTTCGAACAAGGTGTGCTCGAAGATCATCTGCAAAGTGGCCTGCACCACGCGAATCGGCGACGGCAAAAACAGCTCGTTCAAAATCGGATTGCGGCCCAGCGTCAGTGCGCACCAAGCCGCCGTCAGCAAAACGGGCATCGCCAACGCGAACGGCACCCGATATGCGCGCGGGATCGGCTTGCGCAGGCCCCAGATCGATTCACGGCTGTGAACTCCTCCACCGTGATCCCGACGGACGACGGGTTCGGGATCGAGCGGCGGCGCCTTGGCAGCCGGCTGTGGCAGCTCGCCCGCCATTACTGGACGTTCAAGACGACCTTGATGTCCGTGCGCCGATTCTGTTGGCGGCCGGCTTCAGTGTCGTTGCTGGCGACCGGATTGGCAGCGCCTTCGCCGATGGTCTGAAAGCGACTGTCGGGAATGCTGAACTGCGTTTCCAAATACGACTTCACCGCATCGGCGCGTTTTTGCGACAGGGTCTTGTTGAGCTTGGCCGATCCTTTGGCGTCGGTGTTTCCTTCGATGCGCAAGAAGGTGTTGCCGAATGCGATCATGGTGTCGCCGAGCGAATCGAGCGTAAAGAATGAGCCGTTCATGATCTCGTCCGAGCCGGGCGTAAAGTAGATGGTGAGCGACTTGTTGACGATTGCGCGCGCGGTAGGATTTTTTGCCGCCTTGGGATCGAACTTGAACGGCTCGACCACTTTTTGTCCCTGATAAAGTCCGGCCAGCGCGGCCACGAAACGGGTGTCGACGTAGTCTTTGGCGTCGACCACTTTCGAAATTACGCCCTGCTTGCGCCAAACTACGAACGCAGTATCGAACAGCGACGCAAATTGCGAATGGCTGCCGCTCTCCGCTGCCAGGCCGAAGAAGAGCGCGTTGTCGGCGAAAGGAGTGAGCTTGAGGCCAGACAGCATGCCGCCCACGTCGTCGGGCGACAACTTCAGCGCCTTTCCGGTGAGCGCATAGGTGCCAGCCGGATCTTTGGCGATCTCCTCGATGCCGTCGAACCAGCCGTGCACGAAGTCGCGCAGTGATTCGGGCGCTTTGTCGACGACGTCTTGACGCGCCACCAGGCAGTCCGCGATCACGTTGGTGGCCGCCGCCGTCGAGACCAGGATGTGCGCGTCGTCTTCGCGCGCTTTGACCGCGCCCGACAGATCGGGTTCCCAAGTCACCGCGGCATCGACCTTCTTCGAGCGGAATGCGGCGGCGGCCAGCGGCGCTTCGTTGGTGAACACCAAATTCTTTTCGATCTGTTTCTTGTCTTCGGGTGATAGCCCCGACTGTGAGAGCATGTAAAGAAGCAGCCAATGAGACGGCGTATAGCGGGTGGTGGCTACCGTCTTACCGCGCAAATCTTCGATCGAGTTGATGCTCTTGAGCGAAACGATGCCGTCGCCGCCGCGCGACCAATCTTGTTGAATGATGGCCTTGGCGGTGATGCCCTGCTCCGCCAGTGTCGACGCCTCACGCGCCCACGAGTCGACCGTGTCCCACATGATGTCGATGTCGCCCTTGATGAACGCGCTCAGCTTGGCTTGCGGATCCTCGATGAGAACGAACTGCACGTCGAGCCCGTAACGCTGTTTGTAAATGGCATTGGCATTTCCTATTTCCAGTCCGCCGTTGGCCACGATTCCGGGCGTGTGACCGGCCCAGGTGTTGATGCCGACCACCAGCTTGCGTCCGAGCTTGCCGGATCCGACCGCGGCGCCACTGACGCCCGACACGCCCGCTTTGCGATCGGGATCGGGTCGATTGCCGAGCTTGGAGAAATCGTCCTTGGTGATGTTGACCGGACCGGCCGTCTTGCCGTCGCCGCTGCCCGCTTTCCCCGCTGCGCCGCCACTCGACCAGTCGCGAATTTGTCCGCCATAATAATGATAACCGCTGTAGCCGACCACCGCGATGACAACGAGCGCAACGAAGAGTTTTGCAAATGGCGTGAGCTTCACTGTGTTTTTTCCTCTGCTTGAATGAAAGCGAAAGCGAGTGGGACCACCATTACATCGTTTTTTGGCTGGCCTTCTTTGCCGCCGACGCCGCTTTGAGCTCTGCCAGTTGCTGCTTGGCGGTCACATCGCCGGACTGCTGGCGCAGCGACGCCAGCCGCTGGTCGAGATCGGTCGATTTCAGCTCCGATCCCAGATTGGCTTCAGCGATGGTGTTCTTGATGTGTTCTCGTACGCCGTCGAGCGCTTTGACTTCGGCGTCGACGCTCAGGCCATCGAGCTGCTCGTTGATGCGAATGCGCGCCTGAGCGCTCGCCATCTTGGCCAGCATGTTGTCCTTCTCGGCCTTGAGCTTTTTGATCTCGCCTTGTACTTCCATGAGCGAAGACTTGGCCGAGTCGCTGTCCTTCGAAGCCAGATCGAGATCGCCCTTGAGCTCGGCCAGCTCTTTTTCCAGTGCGTTCTTTTTTTGGATCAGCACCACGCTGAGATCGTCTTGATTGGTCTCCACCGCGGTGGCCAGATCGGCGGTCACCTGCTGCAATTCTTTCGATTGGCTCGTCAGTCGTGAGGAGATGTCCTCTCGACGGCGAATGATGGCTGCGGTCGCTTTTTTCAGCATCGAATATTTTTCGATCATCGAGTTGATCGCGTTCTCGTAAGCGATCTCCGGATGATCTTTTTCGATGTCGGCGATCCAGAGGCTCACGAATCCCTTCCACAGATTTGCGAGACGCGAGAAAAAGTGGCTGTCAGCCATGGACGTGGTCTCCTTAGTTTACTTTTGAGCAGCCGGTTCGTGGAGCTTGGCCGACTCCTTGACCACCCGCGCCACCGCCTCTTGCCCGAAGAACTCCAACACCTCTTGAATGCCCAGCTTGAACTGATTGCAGCTTTCGGTGAGCGCCTGTTGCGACGCGACCTGATCTTCCATCACCTTTTTCACGCGGGCGATTTCAGCGTTCAACTCTTCGTTGCGTTTTTGCGAATCGAGCAGCAGATTTTGCGTCTCTCTTTGTCCGACCTGAATGTAGGCCTCGAGCGCCTGAATCTGTTGCGCGCCGGCTTCGATGATCTGATCGACCGGAATTCCGAACGCCTTGAGCGACGCTTCCACGATCTGACGCTTGACGTCTTTGGGCGTATCGACGGGAAGAGTCTTGAGCAGCGTTCGCGCTTTGTCGATTCGTCCCTGCTCGGCGGCATCGATCTGCGCGGCGTTGAACACCGCTTGAAAATCGACTTTTCCGCCCACCGACTTGGGCAGATCGCCCTTCAGCGTCACCTCGGGCGGCAGTGCGGCGGGTGTCTCCTTGGCATATTTCTCGATCAGCTCGTCCGCCGATTTGTCGGCATCACCTTCGCGTACCACGAACCAGCCGAGAACCGTGGAACCTAACCCCTTCTTGTCACCCACGACCATCCTCCGAAAGGCGAATTTACCGCCAACATCGTAGATCGAACGCCGAACATAATCTAGGGCATCAGATTTTCAATTTGGCGGCCACTTTGCGCGTTGCGTCGGTGTTCTGCACGTGAGTGAGCTGACTGAGCAGGAAATCTCGCACCGAGGCATCGAGCTCGTCGATCTTGGCCGTATCGATCTGCAGCGCGCGCCCGAATTCTCCGATCACTTTTCGCTCGCCGGAGCTGACGTTGCCATCGGCGTGTGCGAGCAGTAGCGCGGTCTTGATGAACAGGATTCGTTCCGACGGCTGATGAAGTGCCGACGCCAGCTGCGCCGGCTTGATCTCTTCGCGGCGCTGCAGATCCGACAGCGCTTTGGCACCGCCGCCAGTGTCCGACCAGAACGCCGAAATCAACGCCAACTCACGCTCATGCGCACCGTCCACCTTGGCGACGGCAAAGAGTCCTCTGGCGATGGCCTCGACGGCAGAATGATTGAGCTCGGTGTGCGGAAGAAAGTCCATTCAAGCGCTCCTCGTCAACGGGTCAGTTGCAACAGTGTAATTCCGGATTCTATTCCGCGATCAGCGGCGTGATCCCACTTCCGCTTGTAGCCGCGCGAGCTTGGCCTGCAGCTCGTCGACTGAAACGTTGACATATTTCTGTGGCAGCATGCGTCGGTTCGAAGCTTCGAACACCGCCAACAGCTCCATGTATTCGATCATCTTCACATCACGCGACGGCAGATAATCGTGGCTGGCACGCTCGAAATCGGCGGCGCTCACCTTCGCGTCCGGTGATCGCGAGGAGGCGTAGTCGTTGGCCAGCAGCACCACCGCTTCAAAATCGGCGTTGGAGTAGCCGATGAGTGGCGTGACCAGCTTTTCGTCGCGCGGAAACACCACCTCGCTCGCCACCTGGTTCTTGCGAAATTGCGCCTGCAGGACGGCGATCGCCTCGGCGGCCGTCTGCGGATATAAAAATGGAATTTTACGATCGAGACGGCCGGCGCGCTTGATGTCCACGTCGAGCTTGTCGGGACGATTGGTCATCAGCAAAAAGAGCACGCGTCCACGGTTCTCAGTGTCGCTCATGAACTCTTTGATGCGACCGATAACCCGGGAGGAGGTTCCGCCGTCGCCGTCACCGTCGCCCGAGTTGCCAAAGGCGCGATCGCCTTCGTCGATAATGACGATGATCTGCCCGATCGCCTGAATCACCGACAAGATCTTGTCGAGATTTCCTTCGGTGGCGCCCACCCACTTCGAGCGAAAGTTTTTCAGCTTGATGGTGGTGAGCCCGCACTCCTTGGCGAACGCCTCCGCCACGAAGGTCTTGCCGGTGCCCATCGGCCCGGTGAACAGCATTCCCATTGGGCAACGACTGCGACGACCCTGTCGAATGTTGTCGGCGATCTGAAGGAGATCTTTTTTGACCTCGTCCATTCCGCCCACTACCTCAAAGCCGTGCGCAGGCGAGACGAATTCGATCAGTCCGAAACATTCGCGTTCGATGATTTCGCGTTTGCGCGCCGCAATCAGTCGGTCGATCTCGGCGCGGGAATTGTCGGGGGCTCGCGCCGGTTTTCCATCGGGCGCGATCAGCTTGCGAATGGCCTCTTTGGTCATTCCCTGGGTCATGCTGGCAAGTTTTTCGGCTCGTTCCATGTGATCGGCCGACAGAGTGGTGCCCGCCGCGAGCAGCTCGACGATGTAGTCCTTGCGCTCCTGGCGATCCTCTTCCGGTCCGACCTCGGGCGGGGCCAAGAGCGACTTCAATTGAATCAGCTTGAGGCCGGCGGTGATCTCGGCCAATCTCTCGACGTCTTCGGCCGAGCCTGCTTCCAGATAGCGCAGGATTTCGGCGCGCTCGGCCTTGGACGGAATGGGAATCTGCACGGTCGCCACGCGCGGATTGGAAACCAACTTGGGATGAAGGTCGGACAAATTCTCCAAGGTCAGGATCACCACCGAATCCGATTTCTCGAGCGATCGCATGAGGGACCAGCGGTGCAGCGTGACGGTGGCGGAGCGATCGTCGGTGGTCGAAAACGAAGTGTCTCCCGCCGGCGCAATGGTGTCGGCGTATTCGATGATCAAGGCGAACTTGTCCTGGGTGGTCAGCGCTCGTTCGAGCGCCGGTAACACCTTGGCCGGCTCCTTGGCCAGCGCCAGATCTTCGTAGCCGGAGAGCTCCATTTTGCGTTTCGCAAAGCGAACGCCGGTGGAGAGATTGTAGAGCGCGACGGTGTCTTTCGTTCGCTCGAGCAGCACCTGCGAAAGAAACTCCGACAGCGCGTAGAGCTTGCCCGCATAGAGAATGAGATCGTGAACGTTGCCGTGCAAAACGAACTGTGACGATTCACCGCGCAGATAACGCCGCCGCAGCTCGTCGGCCCATGCGGGTAATTTGGTTTCGACCGCCAACGTTGCCATGGGCGATTTACGCTAGACTGAGGAGGCGTGCTTGTCAAAGCCGCCGGCGACTCGGCTGTGCGCTTGTTCAGCATCTTCAATCTCGCGTGTCACCGGTATGATTGCCGGTGAGATTGAACAATGGGCAAGATAGACCTCCCGCTCAAAGACGTTTTTCGTCGTGCGCGTGCACGAATCGAAACCTACGGAATTCGTGTCTACGTCGGCGACGTTCCCGATCCCAACACCGGTACATTCGACGGAATCGAGATCGGCATCGACTACGCAAATACGCTGGAGATGTCGGTTTTCGTGCTGGTCCATCTCTTCGGTCATACGGTCCAGTGGAACACGGTGCCGAGCTATCGCACCATCGACCAGCGCGCCAAACCGGGAGCCCCGCCGAGCGTGATCGAAGAGGCGCGCATGTATGAGTGCGACGCCTCTCGCTATGGTCTCACGCTTCTTCACGATGCGGGCGTGACCGATCGCGATCAGTGGTTGAGCGATTGGTGGGCCTCCGACTGGCACTATCTTTCGACGTTCTATTCCACCGGCCATCTGCCCAACTGGGAGACCTGCCGTTCGACAGGACATGCCCTCCTGGAAGCCAAGGCGATTCCCCCATTCACTCCCGAGCGCTTCTACCCGCGCTACGCTTTCTAGACTCTTCGACCGCTTTATGAGCGCGGGCCGGCGACCGACGGCAGCAGCTGCGCGATCTCCTCGGCCATCTTTTTCGGATCGATGCCAGGCGCCAAGCGAAGTTTCTTATTCTCTTCGACCAGCTGGCCGCGATCTTTGAAGTAGGTGATCGCGTTTTGATAGTTCGCGCGTACGCACGCTTCGCGACGGCGAATCTCACCGGTATAGAAGAGCTTGTCGCCGAGATCTTGCACGCTGCGCAGGAGATCTTTTTCGGTGGTAGTACTGCCGCCGAGATCTTGCAGCGCGCGCGCTGCCACCCAATAAGACTCGCCGAAATCGATCACCTGCCCGGCGAGCAGGGAGAGCAGCTCGGGCGTCTGCGCCGAGGTTCCGCGTTGGTCCTGGGCGAACAGTCCGGCGCTCACCATACCGGCCAGCGTTTGATCGAAGATCTCGGCGAAGGTCTCGCCGACTTTGTAGGTGAACTCGAGCTTGAGAAGACGCGAAAGATCGAGCGTCTTCGACCGCAGCGCGGGTCGCTCGACCGTTTGACCGCTCTCGGAGAACGTGGCATGCGCCAGCGCGATCAGTCCTTCGGCGACGAACAGGTGGATGGCGTTGTTGCGATAAAAAGCCAATCGCGGTCGCCGTTCGTCCGGCACGCTATAGATCTTCTCGCCGTCGCCGCGCACTTCCAAATCACCGTCGCGGGCGAGCAGCTCGATGGTGCGTTCGAGCGCCTCGCGATCGAGGTTGCCGTCTTCAGCGAGGACGGTCTGTGCCAGACGGCCACCCACCTTTTGGGCGCGCTTCATGAGAAAGGTGGCGTACTCGACCAGCTTTTCGTGGGTGATGCCGCGCCGGCCTGGTCCCAGCAGCGCCGCCGCTGCGAGCGCGGTGGGCGTGATGGCAGTGCAGCGATTGATTCCGTAGACCACCCGATGGGCCAGCCTCTGCGTGGCCAGGCGTCGCGACGATTCATCGGCGGTGACGATGGTCTGCTCAGTATCGTCCCAAGCCACAATGGCGCCGTCTTCGCGCAGCACTTCGCCGAGGCAAAATGGCTGATCGAACTGAATGTTGAGCCGGCCGTATTCGCCGCTCAGCACTTTGGTGGCTTTGAGCAGGCCCTTGACGTCTTCAGCCTTCTTCTCGCCGCCGGCCGCTTCGTGCGCGTATGACTTTTCTTCGATGACCTTTTCGTAGCCGATCGAAATCGGCACCACCTGCGCCCGACGCGCATGAGCGCCGTCGTCATCGAGCGCCGCCTCCACGATCATGCCGAGCAGGCCGAGCTTGGGCGCGAGCAATTTCCCCGTGCGCGAACGGCCGCCTTCGATGAAGAACTCGACGTTGTACTGCTCGCGCAGAAGCTTGCGAACGTAGGTGCGAAACACGAGCCCGTAGAGGCGATCGCCCTTGAAGGTGCGACGCAGAAAGAATGCGCCCGCGCGGCGAAAGAAGAAGCCCAGCGGAAAGAACGACATGTTTTTGCCTGCGGCCACATGCGGCGGCACCAAGTCGTTTTCCATGAACACGTAGGAGAGCACCAGATAATCGATGTGACTCTTGTGCGACGGAATGAGGACCAGCGGCCCCTTGCGCGCCGCAGCCCGCACGCGCTCGATGCCTTCCATGTCGATCTCGATGCCGTCGAAGATCTTGCGCCACACCCAGCTGAGAAGTGGGTTGAGCACGTCGAACACCCACGGTTTGATGTCGGCAGCAATTTCGCGCAGGTTCGCGCGCGCGCGCTTCTCGATGGCGGAGAGCGGCACGCCCTCCTCTTTGGCCATCTCTTGCGCCGCCGCCACCAATTTCCGTGTGCGCAGCACCTCTTCACAGATGCGCGCCGATCCTTTGCGCGTGGGGCCGAGCACGACGCGAATCTCCGACTCGATTCGTCCCGTGAGCGTCCAGCGCAAGCGGCGCGCGATCGCTTCATCGGAGAGCCCTTCGCTCTCTTTCACCACCTGCGAAAGATCGATGGGCTCGGCGCCCAGCACCTGTGACTCTTTGTAGTTGAGGAAGAAGGTCCACAGCGCGCGCAGGCGTCCCGGCGCTTCACGCTCGCCGAAGACGCGATCGATGATGCCTTTTTTGGCCTTGGCCGCGCGCACCGCCGGCAGTCCCCAAAGTAGTTGCAGCGGCACGAAGAGGATGGGCCGCTCGTCGGCGCCACCGTGCTCGAGCCGGCGCCGCTGAATACGAATCAGCTCCTGCACATATTCGCCGCGAAATCCCGGTGTGCCTCCTGCCGCGCCCGCCACTTTGCCGAGCCAAGTGCGCGTTCGCCGCAAAAATAGCAGTGCTGCATCGCCGCGCGAAATGACCTGCGACAGCTTCTCCACGCCCTCTTCTACCCGACGCTCGCGCCACAGCCGGACGATGCCGTCCCACACGCGCGAAAACGGCTGCATGAGTAGCGTCTTCACGCCGTTGGCGAAACGCGAAAGCGGTAGGCCGTGCAGCAGGAGCGCATAGCCGAAGTACATGTAGTCGATGTAGCTGAGCGTGCGGCAGACGTAGACCACGGTGCCGCGCTGAGCTGCCGCGCTGATCTTGTCCGACAGCTCCTGCGGAAAGGCGATCTCACGAAAGAATCGCCGATGAAACCAGCGCAGCACCGGTCCCGGCCGTTCGATCATTGCCGTCGGGTGCGACTCGAGTCGCCGGCGGTTGATCGAGCTGAGCGTACGCACCTCGGCCATGGGCCCGCATCATACCACGGACAAATGCGATCTATTTGTGTAGATAACGCGCGGAGAAAGCGTGTTTACAGCGTCTTTACAGGGTCGTTAGGCGTTCGCGACTGGCGCGAAGCTTGGACATTTTCTCGTCGATCTCGACGATGCGCGCGCGCTCTTTGTCGACCACGTCGGCCGGCGCCTTCTCCACGAAAGCAGGATTTTTGAGGCGCCCTTCGACACCGGCGCGCTCCTTCTCCGCTTTGCCGAGCTCGCGATCGATGCGGACCTGTTCCGCCGCAACATCGACGGTCCCTTTCAGATGCACGCACACTTGCGCGTCGCCCACCACGGAGACGATGGTGCCTTCCGGCGCGCCGCCCGCTGGCGCAATGGTCAGCGTAGCGATCTTGGCCAAGCTCTTGACCAACGTCTCGATGGTTTTCGACTCGAGCGTCTCGCGCAAATCGTGCGATCCAGTTTGAATCGTAACGCTCAGCGCCACCGCCGGCGCGATGTTGTATTCCGCCCGCAGGTTACGCACCGCCACCACCACGTCTTGCAAAATCTGCATCTGACGCTCGGCGGCCTCATCGATAAGCGACTCGTCGCACACCGGATACATGGTGATCATGATCGAGCCAGGCGTACCGGTGGGCTTGGGCAGCTGCTGCCAAATCTCCTCGGTGATGTACGGCATGATGGGGTGCAAAAGGCGGCAGGCGGTCTCGAGCGACAGCGCCAAAGTTCCTTGCGCCGCGCGCTTGCGCTTTTGCGCCACCACTTCGTTCGACTGCTCGTACAGCATCGGCTTGGCCAGCTCGATGTACCAGTCACACAGCTCGTTCCAAATGAATCGGTAGAGCGACTGCGCCGCGTCGTTGAAGCGGAAGGCTTCGAGCGCGACATCGACCTCGCGACAAGTCCGCTGAAGTCGTGTCAAGATCCAGCGATCGGCCAGCGTGAGCGCGGCGGCATCCGGCGAATCGCGCAGTGCGTCGCCGAACCTGTCGGGATCGAACCCGGTCATGTTCATGAGCGAGAAGCGCGCCGCATTCCACAGTTTGTTGGCGAAGTGGCGATATCCTTCGACGCGCGGAATCGCCAGACGAATATTGCGTCCCTGCGCCGCCGACGAGGCCAACGTGAAGCGCAGCGCGTCGGCACCGGCCGGTGGAATCCCTTCGGGAAAAGATTTCTCAATATTGGCAAGCGCGCTCGCGGGCGCAAGTCCAGCCTTGGCGCGCTCCAGCAGATCCGGCAGCGTCGCGCCATGCACCACGTCGAGCGGATCGACAACGTTGCCCTTCACCTTGGACATCTTGTCGCCGTTCTCGTCGACCACCATGGCGTGCAAGAACACGGTGCGGAACGGCACCTTCTTCATGAAATGCAGCCCCATCATCATCATGCGNNACCAGGTGTCGAGCACGTCGTCGTCTTGCTTGAGCTTGGTCGATCCGCACTGCGTGCAGGCGCCCGGACCGGCGTCGTTGCGCGAAACGTTGACGTGCTCGCGGTCGCAATACCAAACCGGAATGCGATGTCCCCAC
>PLXG01000001.1 GCA_003153195.1 Myxococcales bacterium | reverse complement strand
GCGCTTTCCGACCCCAAGCGGATCAAGAAGGAGCGGGAAAAGGCCAGGGAGCTGCGCAAGTCCCAGTGGTGGCACGAACGGGTCAAGCCCGGCATCTGCCACTACTGCGAAAAAAAGTTTGATCCGAAGACGCTCACGCTGGATCACGTGGTCCCTCTCGCCCGGGGAGGAACGAGCGCGAAGGGAAACGTCGTTCCCGCGTGCCAGCAATGCAATCGTGACAAAAAACTGCAGACACCGGTCGATCAAATATTGAAAAGGCAGAATCGTGAGTGACGACAGCGCCTGGGGCGATGAGAAAACGCGTTTCTTCTTCGAGTTGACGCCCGATCGCGTGCTTGAGGCCGTGGAAGCATCCGGAATGCTTTGCACCGGCCGTTGTATGACTCTCAACAGCTTCGAGAACCGGGTTTATGACGTCGAGCTCGAGGCCGATGAAGGTCCGAAGCCCAGGCGAGTCGCCAAGTTCTATCGCCCCGGTCGCTGGAGCAGGGAGCAGATCCTGGAGGAGCACGCATTCCTCGATGATCTCAAGTCCATGGAGATTCCCGCTATCGCTCCTCTTGCTTTTCCGGACGGCCAGACGCTCCACCCGACCCGCGATGCGCAGATATGGTACGCGATCTTCCCCAAAGTAGGTGGGCGCGCGCCCGATGAGCTGAGCGAGGATCAGCTCATCCGGATCGGAAGACTGCTCGCTCGGATCCATAATGTGGGGGCTTCAAAGCCCGCGCCGCATCGTGTGCTCATCGGTCCCGCGACTTATGCGCGCGCGAATCTGGAGTTCCTGCTGGCGGACAACCAGATACCGGTGGATTTTCAGCGGCGCTATCAGACCGTCGTCGAGAAAATATGCGAAGTGACGGAACCCTGGTTCGCCGAAGCGGCTCATCACCGCATTCACGGCGACTGTCATCTCGGCAATCTGCTCTGGAACCAGGAAGGGCCGTTTTTCCTCGACTTCGACGACATGGTGCGTGGCCCGGCCGTGCAGGATATCTGGTTACTGACCCCCGGACGCGACGCCGATGCGCTCAGGCAGCGCGAATTTCTCCTGGAAGGGTACCAGGAGATGCGGACATTTGATCGCAGCACCCTCCGGCTCGTGGAGCCGCTTCGCGCACTGCGGTTCGTGCATTACTCGGCTTGGATCGCGCGTCGATGGAAGGATCCCGCGTTCCCGTTGGCATTTCCTGAATTCGGCTCGCATCGATACTGGACGGATGAGACCCAGGACCTGGAGGAGCAGCTTAGGCTGATTCAGGAAAGTGCTAAAAAATTGACTTAACTGGCGGGACTTTTTATCCTTTCCAGGTGCTCTCTGCCTTGATTCTCTCCAGCTTTTTCGGAATCATCCAGCCGGCTTGGTCGGTCACGAATGTTCCGGAATTTTCTCCCTGTTCACCCGCATCGGAGTATGTCGAGGACACATCCACGATCCGGCCCTCGTCCAACGCCTCTCTCGGTTTCTGCGCGGACTGGAACCCGGAATTCGCGAATAATCATCACCATTGCTGCGCTCGCATGCAGGGGCCGCCGATTCCCAAGCGTCTTCGCAATCGCTGCGATCCGCAGCGCCGCAAGTACAGCTACTGCGACGAGATGACCGTGGCGCAGAAGCTCTACATCGAAAGCGCCGGGAAGGGAAAATACGGTGACCTTCTTCATTTCATCAGTTCTGATCTGACCAGCCGGCAGGCGCAGGCCTACTGCGACGTGAATAACGGATTTCTCGCTTACGGCCGGCCGCTCGTTCCCACGCCGGAAAATCGCGTGAAATTGCGCGCGGCTATTCGCTGCACTTATTTCGGAACGGATCTCATGATCGGCATGCTGGAATGGTTGGGCCGCCAGGTGAAGCAGGAATACGCCAGCGAGCCCTACCAGGGCATCCATCTCCTGATGGGTGATATCGCGGCTCCTCGCGGGGGGTGCCTTTCGGGCCGTTCAGGCCGCCGGGGCCACAAATCTCACACGACCGGCGAGGACGCGGACGTGGGATATCTCACCGTCCGGGCCGGGCATGATTCGCCGGAAGCGTTTCATCGCCAGTTCGATCCCGGTACCAACTGGTGGTTGATCAAGAAGATCTTCAGCAATCCGTTCGCCTGCGTGAAGGTGATCTTTCTGGATCGCCGGAATATCCGCAAGCTCGCCAAATTCGCCCGATCCGACGAGGAATGGCCGAAGCTCCAGCGATTCATCCGGCACGTCCCCGGTCATCGGGATCACATGCACGTCCGCATCGGCGACATCGCCGGCGGGCCCGGATGCGGCCCGAATGCCCACCCGGAAAGGGAGACCGATGATGAGGGTGAAGCCGGCGAGGGCGCGGAAGGAGCGGAAGGCTCGGGCGGCGATTAGCGTTTGCGCGCTTTCCGAGGTGGGTCACGTCCGAAAACCGCTAGTCCCTGTCTCTTGACTCGTTTATATTGCGAATGAAATGGACCTCAGCAACAAGGTACTCCTCTATAAAATAGTTTGTGCTCGCGATAAGCGATATGACGGGCGATTTTACTGCGGGGTGCACACGACCGGGATTTATTGCCGTCCGATCTGCCCGGCAAGGCCCAAGATCGAAAATATCACTTTTTATCGAAGCTCCCCAGAAGCTGAAAAGGCGGGGTTTCGCCCCTGTCTTCGATGCCGGCCGGACCTCGCCCCCAACTCAGTCCAGTGGGACGGAACCGCCGCAGTGGTGGGGAGGGCCCTTGCGATGATCTCGCGGGGCGAAGCGGACGATGTTTCTTTCGATCGGCTTGCCGGAAAACTCGGGGTTTCAGACCGTCATCTTCGTCGGCTCTTTGAAGAGCATCTCGGAGCATCACCGATAGAGGTGGCCTCTTCAAAGAGGCTCCATCTGGCAAAGCAGCTGCTCACCCAGTCCAATATGCCGGTGACGGAGGTAGGCTTTGCCTCCGGATATCAATCCGTCCGGCGTTTTAACGAAGCATTCAAACAGAAGTTCCGGGTTGCCCCTTCCTCAGTCCGCAGATCCATGGACGGAGTCATCAATGGAGGCTCGGGTTCCATTCGCATTGAACTTCCGGTCATTGCGCCGTTCAATTGGAATCAAGTATTCGGATTTCTCAAAGCGCATGGCGCTCCGGGAGTGGAAAGCTTCGCCGGTGAACGATATCGACGAAGTTTTTCAATGGGAAAGGCCGTCGGTGCGATTGAAGTCGGGTATGAGTCCCGGAAAGACCAATTATCCGCCACGATTTCGATTTCGGATCCCGCGTACCTGCGAGTGGTCATCGAGAGGGTCCGCGATCTCTTTGATACCCGTTTGAATCCGCATGCCCACCTCGGCGATCTCAATGCAAAAGATCCCATCGCCGCATGCTATCGAAGCGAACTTGGCATTCGGATCCCGGGAGCGTGGGAGCCCTTCGAGACGGCTGTTTGCATCATTCTTGGCCAACTGGTCAGTGTCGAGCAAGCGAGACTCAAGGTGAAAAAACTGGTTGAGCGATTCGGAAAAAAAGTCTCCGGCCCGGTATTCGAAGGATGCACTCACTTGTTTCCCGGCGCCGGCGTTCTGGTTGGAGCCGATTTCAAAGCCATCGGGATTACGAGAGTCCGCGAGTACGCTCTTCGTGAGCTTTCCCGGCAAGTGCTTGAAAAACGGATCGACCTCTCTCGTTCCACTGACATTGACAAGACCAAAGCACAGCTACTCGCAATCAAAGGGATCGGGACATGGACGGTTGAAATGATCGCCATGCGATGTCTGGGCGACGCAAATGCGTTTCCCGGGACTGATCTCATAGTCAAGCGAGCGCTTGAATATCATCGAAGTGAAAAAGGAGACTGGAGTCCATGGAACGCATACATCGCCCTGGCGCTTTGGAAGAGATATGCCGCAACCCTCTCGAAGAAAAGCAAGAGAGCTATCAGCACCGAACAATAGAGTCACCCGTAGGCCCGATCACGCTGATTGCCAGTGATGTGGCGTTGGTGTCCTTGAGCTGGGGTGAAGACTTGTCAGAATTCGCCGCTCACCTCCGTCCAGGTCACGGAGGGAAGCGCAACCCGCTTCTGACCGCGAGCGCGACCCAATTGAAAGAGTACTTCATCGGCAAGAGAACCCTCTTTGATATTCCGCTTGCTCCAAACGGCACCGAATTTCAGAAGCGGGTCTGGCAGCAGCTTTTAAAGATTCCCTACGGTCAATACATCACCTATGGAGAGCAGGCGCGGCGGCTAGGCCAGCCCAAATCAGCCCGGGCAGTCGGCGCGGCGAACGGGAAAAATCCGATTGGCATCATCATACCGTGTCACCGAGTCCTTGGCGCGTCGGGTTGCCTGACGGGATTTGCGGGCGGACTTGAAACAAAGAGACAGCTCCTGGCCATTGAGGGTGTTCACGTGAGCCGGTGAAAGGCTCACCCTCCGGTCAGCGCCTTCAGATCCAGAAGCTTCCCCAATTCCTCGTCGCTCACCAGCCCCCGCTCCCGCACGAGCTCGACCACCGATTTTCCCGTCGCGAGCGCTTCCTGAACGAGCTTCGCGGTGTTCTCGTATCCCAGCTTCGGGCTCAGTGCCGTTGCGATCTGTGGAGTGCTTTCAAAATATTTTTTCAAGCGAGGTTCGTTGGCCTGAAGACCGTCCACACAGCGCTCTCGAAGTACATGGAGCGCGTTCGTAAAGACTTCCGTGGCATCAAGCATGCTGTAGGCCATGATCGGCATCATCACATTGAGCTCGAGCTGGCCCGCTTGCACGCTCATGGCGACTGTCTGGTCGTGACCGATCACCGAAAAGCAGGTCTGGTTGGCCATCTCGAGAATCGATGGGTTGACCTTGCCCGGCATGATGCTCGAGCCCGGCTGTGTCTCGGGCAGCCGCAGCTCGCCCAGGCCGGCGATCGGGCCCGTGCCCATCAGGCGCACGTCGGACCCGATCTTCCAGAGGCTGGTCGCGATGGTGCGCAGCCCGCCGTGCGCCGCGACCAGCGAATCCAGCGTGGCCTGCGCGTGGAAGTGATTCGATGTCTCGCGGACCGGAACGCCCGTGGCCTTAGCCAGCCTGGCTGCGGCCAGCCGCGCGAACTGCGGGTGCGTGTTGATGCCGGTGCCGACGGCTGTGCCACCAAGTGGAATCCTGGCCAGCTCGTCCACCGCCGTCTTCGCGCGCCGGATCGATTCCTCGATCTGCCCCGCATAGCCCTTGAACTCCTGACCGAGCCGGATCGGGGTTGCGTCCTGGAGGTGCGTGCGGCCGGTTTTGATCACGCCCCAGAACTCCTTGCTCTTGGCCTCGAGCGCGTTGCGCAGCCTTTCCAACGACGGGATGAGCTCGTTCTGGATCGCCATCGCGGAGGCGAGCTGGATCGCCGTCGGGATGACGTCGTTGGAGGATTGCCCGAGGTTCACGTGATCGTTGGGGTGGACCAGGCGGGCGCCTCTTTCGCCGCCCAGGATCTCCGTCGCCCGGGTTGCGATCACCTCGTTCGCATTGGTGTTGGTCGACGTGCCCGAACCCGTCTGGTACACGTCGATCGGGAACTCCGCGTCAAGCTCGCCGTCGATCACCTGCTGCGCGGCGGCCCCGATCGCGCGTGCCCGCCGTCGCGAGAGCATGCCCAGCTCGAGGTTGGTCTGGGACGCCACCCTTTTCACCAGCCCGAGGGCGCGGATGAAGCGGCGAGGCAGCGGCTGGCCCGAGATCGGAAAATTGAGCACGGCGCGCTGCGTGGAGGCGCCGTAGTAGGCGTCGGCCGGGACCTCCATCTCGCCCATGGAATCCTTCTCGATGCGCGTGCCCTTCTTCTTGCCCATCGCCAGATTCTAGAGTGAGCTCATATTGCGTCTCGCCGCGGTCGACATCGGCAGCAACACGGTCCACGCGCTGGTGGCCGACGTCCTGCGCGGGAAGCTCGAAGAGGTCGCCCACTACGTCGAGATGCCTGAGCTCGGAGCGAGGGTCGCCAAAACAGGCGAGATCGGCGCTAGAGCGAAGGCCGCGATCCGAGCGCTGCGCAGCGTCGTCGCCCAGGCGCGCCGCCACAACATCGACGTGCTGATCGGAGGCGCGACCCAGGCTGTGCGAGAGGCCAGGGACGGCGCCGAGTTCGCGCGGGCCGCCGGTGAGGCGATCGGCACGCCGGTCCATGTGATCTCACCGCACAGGGAGGCGGAGCTGAGCTTCCAGGGTGTGGCGAGCCGCCATGCGGTCCGCCGCGAGTGGGCGATGATCGACCTGGGCGGCGGATCGACCGAGGTGGCGATCGGTCGGGGCAAGGAGATGGTCCGGTGGACGAGCTTGCCCATCGGCTCAGGCGTGCTGGCCGGTGCCCACCTGTCCGATCCTCCGAAACCCGACGAGCGCGCGCGTCTGCGCAAGGCCGCGCTCCGCGAGCTGATCCAGGCCCCGGACGGTGAGGTCGAGCGGCTCGTCGCCACCGGTGGGACGGCCGCCAACCTGCCTCTGGTGCTCACGCGCCGCAACCCACCTACGGTGTTGACTACCGCCGGCTTGCTCACCTGCGAGGCGCGCCTCGATGGAAGGCGTGCGGCCGAGGTTGCCGGAACGATCGGGTTGCCGGCCCAGCGGGTGAAGGCGATGCGGGCGGGCATCGAGGTCCTGCTCCTCTTCCTGGACTGGTACGGCCTGGCGGTGCTCCAGATCAGCCACGAGGGCCTGCGCCACGGGATGCTCCTGGCCTACCTGGAACGGGGCAATGATTGGTGGCGGTAGAACGTTCAACCCTCTGGGTAGGATGAGTACATGGACCAGGTGAGATCGCGCGGATCGGCGCTCAAGCTCGCGCTTGTGCTCACCTGCGTGGTGCTGGCGATCGAGCTCGCCGGTGGATTGATCTCTCACTCCCTGGCCCTTCTCTCAGACGCCGGGCACGTGCTCACCGATGTGTTTGCCCTCGGACTCGCGTGGTTCGCAGTCGCGCAGGCGAGCCGTCCCGCAGACGCGCGGCGCAGCTACGGCTACCACCGGGTCAGCATCCTGGCGGCGCTCGTCAACTCGGTGACGTTGATCGTGATCGTGATTGCCATCGCCTACGAAGCCGTGCGCCGCCTCGCCCACCCGGAACCGGTCCAGGGAGGCGTCGTTATCGTGGCGGCCCTGGCCGGCATCGCCATCAACACTTTCGTCGCGTTCGGCTTGCGCGGACAGTCACACAGCTTGAACGTGCGGGCCGCGATGCTTCACGTCGCCGGGGACATCGGCGCCTCGGTGGGGGTGGTGGTGGCCGGGGTCGTGATCCTGCTCACCGGCTGGCTCTACATCGACCCGCTGCTCTCGTTGGGCATCGCAGTCCTCATCGCCTTCGGCGCGTGGAGGATCGTGCGCGAGACGGTCAACCTGCTGATGGAGGGTACGCCCGCTGAGATCGACCTGGCCGCCGTTGCTGGTGAGATCACCGCCACCGAGCTCGTGACGAGCATGCACGACCTGCACGTTTGGGCGCTTTCATCGGACGAGGTTGCGCTCAGCTGCCACGTGGTGGTGGGCGATTGCCCCCTGGGAGACGCGGAGCATGTCGTACGCGCCCTCGAGAGCCGGCTCTGCAGCAAGTTCGCCATCGGTCACACGACGATCCAGGTCGAAAGCT
>PLXG01000430.1 GCA_003153195.1 Myxococcales bacterium | reverse complement strand
GATGGAATTCTTCGGCTCGATGGACGGCGCGTCCAAGTTCGTCCGTGGAGATGCCATCGCCGCGCTCGCCATCACCGCCATTAACATCGTCGGCGGACTGCTCACCGGACTTTTACGCGATCATCTCTCGCTCGGCCAGGCAGCCGAGACCTACACTATTCTTACCGTCGGTGACGGTCTGGTATCGCAACTTCCCGCTCTGCTCATCTCGATGGCCGCCGGTATCGTGGTCACGCGTGGCAGCTCGGCACCGCAGCTCGGCACTCAACTGAGCACGCAAATCTTCGGCAACGCTGGCGTGCTGCAATCGGCCGCCGCGGTCATGGGAATCATCGCGCTGCTTCCTGGTTTGCCTCTTCTTCCGTTCGGCGCGCTCGCCGGCGGACTCTATTACTTTTCTCGTCGAGCGCTGAAAAATGCGGCGGCACCGGACGCCAAGGCCAAGAAAGCCGAAGCGGACAAAGAGAAAGCGGCCAAGCCGGAGCGAATTCAAGATCTGTTGCAGGTCGACGCGCTCGAGCTCGAAGTGGGCTACTCGCTTCTGCCGCTCATCGATTTGGAAAAAGGTGCCGAGCTTCCGGGGCGAGTGACCGCGCTCCGCAAACAGCTCGCCACCGATCTCGGCATCGTGCTGCCGTCGGTGCATCTGCGCGACAACTTGCGACTCGACGCCACCGAATATCGCATCATGATGCGCGGCATGGAGCTCGGCCGCGGCGTCGCGCACGCCGATCGCTTGATGGCGCTCGCTCCTTCGGGCGCGGCTCCGGCCATCGAAGGGCTCACCGCCAAAGAGCCGGCCTTCGGTTTGCCCGCCACTTGGATCACGCAAGCCGATCGTCCGCGCGCCGAAGCGATGGGCCTCACCGTGGTCGATCCGGCCTCAGTGGTCACCACGCACCTCTCCGAGCTTCTGCGCAAAAACGCGTTCGAGCTGGTCGGTCGTCAGGAGGTTCAAGAGTTGCTCACCGCCATCGGCAAAGACTCGCCCAAGCTGGTGGAAGACGTAGTTCCCGGCACGGTCACGCTCGGCGAGCTGGTGCGCGTGGTGCGCGGACTTCTGCGCGAAGGGGTCTCGGTTCGCGATCTACGCACCGTGCTCGAAGCGGTTGCCGACGCTGCGCCGAAGTCGAAAGATCCAACCTATCTCATCGAGCAGGCGCGTCGTCGCCTCTCGCGCCAGATCACTTCGCGCGTTTCCGATTCGCAAGGCCAAGTTCGCGCGCTCACGCTCGACCGAGCCACCGAAGAAGCATTGCGCGGCAGCTTGGGCGCCTCCGACGGAGAGCCGCAGATCAATCCCGACATCGAGACTGCGCGCAAGCTCATCGCGGCGCTCGAGACCAACACCTCGTCGCTCACCTCGCAAGGACATCCGGCGGTGCTACTCGCCCCCGCCGATTTGCGACGACCGCTGTTCGACTTCGCTTCGAGATTCGTTCCCGACTTGTGGGTGGTCAGCGCGCGGGAGCTCACGCCCGGCACTGCCATCGAGCCGGTCGGTACCATTCAAGTTTCTTCTCAACGGGCCCTAACTTCGTGACGGAGACAGTACGATGAAGACCCAGCCGCATACGATTCGAACGTTCCGCGCTCCCGACTCTCGCACCGCACTTCACATGGTGAAGGCGGCGTTTGGCGGAAGCGCCGTCATTCTTTCCACGCGTCAGGTGGGCTCCGGACTGTTCGGTCGCCCCGAGATCGAGGTGACCGCCGCGCTCTCCGACGAAGTGGAGACCGAAGCGGAAAAGATCGAAGCGAAGAAGCCGTCGAATCACTCCGTCGAGATCACCGAAGAGCTGCGCTCACTCCGCCACTACGTCGAAGAGACCCGACGGACCATGGTCGACATGAATCATCGTCCGACCGCGCGCGAAGAAGGCAACGAGAATGCCCGCTCGGCAGCGAGCACGCTCACGCGCAAGCTCGGTAAGCTCGGATTCGACGCCGAGATCGCCGAGGGTCTACTCGAAGAGGTGATCGCCGAGGGCGTTTCTGCCAAACCCGACGCCATCTTCAACGCATTGCGTGACAAAATCACCAGCCGCTTTCAGATTGGCACCGCGCCTTGGCAGCGTGCGAGCAAAAAGGCATCGCAGCGCATCATGGCACTCATCGGTCCGACCGGTGTCGGCAAGACCACCACAGTCGCCAAAATCGCCGCCCGCGCGATCCTGGAAGGACGAATGAAGGTCGCGCTCATTACCATCGACACCTTTCGCATCGGCGCGTGCGAACAGCTGCAGCGCTACGGTGAAATCATGCGCGTTCCCACCCACGTGGCCGGCAACGCGCAGGAGTTGCGCCAGGCGATTGCCCGATCGGCCGCGTGTGACCTCATCTTGATCGACTCAGCCGGCCGTTTTCCCCAAGATGAAATGTTCAAGCAGGCGCAGCTCTTGAATACCATCGCCGGCATCGAGCTGCAGTTGGTGCTGTCGGCCGCGACCGGCGCGCAGGAGCTCGACGCGGTCTCCCGTCGCTATGAGGCGCTGGTCCCGAGTGGAACACCCCGCGAAAACGGAAACGGCGCCAGCATGCAGCTCATCTTCACAAAACTCGACGAAGCGGCCGGTCCTGGTGGTATAATGTCGGTCGCACCGCGCCCCGTAAGCTGCATTGCGAACGGTCAACGTGTACCGGAGGATCTGCATTCGATGAACGAAAAGTCGCTCACCGATTTGGTGCTCGGAACTTGGAAGGGAACTACGCGCAGCGAGCAGATGATTTCGCGTGATGCCGCCGCCGAACCCGCCTTCGTGCAAGCGAGGTAACAATTGGAACGCGACCAAGCCGATAGCCTTCGAGAAATGCTTGGTCCGCCCAAAAAGGCGGACAACCGTCTTCGCGTCATCGCGGTCACCTCCGGTAAGGGAGGCGTGGGCAAATCGAACATCACCGCCAACCTCGCAGTGCTGGCGGCGCAAGCAGGACGTCGCGTGCTCATCATCGACGCCGATCTCGGTCTGGCCAACGTCGAGATTCTTTTTGGCGTAACGCCCAAGTACAACCTCTCTCATCTTCTCGACGAGTCGGTGCCGATCGACGAGGTGCTCGCGCGCGGTCCGCACGGAATTCGCATTTTGTCATCGGGCAGCGGTCTTCAGGCACTCACCAAGCTCTCGGAGCATCAGCGGCTGCAGCTTCTGCGTGCGCTCGATCCGCTGGAAAATTGGTTCGATCTGGTGCTCATCGATTCGGGCGCCGGCATCGGCGACAACGTGCTCTTCTTCGTCGGTGCCGCGCATGAGGTGCTGCTCATCGTGCAACCGGAGCCGACTTCGCTCACGGACGCTTACGCGACGGTGAAGGTCTTGTCGCAGCTCGGCGGCGTGCACAACTTCAATGTGATCGTGAATACGGCCGAGAGCGACGTCGAGGCGCGCGATCTCTTTCAAAAGCTGACGCGTGTATCGACGCAATTTTTGAAAGCGAAAATTAATTATCTCGGCTATGTGCCGCGCGATCCCAACTTGCACAAAGCGGTAACCTCGCAGCGGCCGATGGTGGAGCTCTTCCCCACTTCGCCCGCGAGTCAGGCGCTGGCGGCACTGTCCAACACTCTTCTGAGCGCGCAAGCTCCCTCGAACGTCGATGGTGGGCTCAAGTTTTTATGGCAACGACTGCTGCGGGAGTCGGCCTAAGCCGCCCTAAAGATGCATCGCGCACACCAAGTATACGCAGCGCCACTGAAAGAAGATGTTCCCGGACTTCTTCAGAAGTACGGACACATCATCGAGCGGGTGGCGCGACAGATCTCGACGCGCATTGGAACGCCGAGCCTGTACGACGATCTCTGGTCAGTGGGCGCGCTCGGTCTCATCGATTCAGCAGGGCGCTTCGACTCGACACGCGGCGTTCGCTTCGAAAGTTTTGCTGAGCATCGCATTCGCGGCTCGATGATCGACGAGCTTCGGCGCATGGACCACCTGCCCCGCCGCCTTCGCGCATCGGTGGACAAGGTGCAAAAGGCCAAGAACGACCTGACGCAGACGCTCGGCCAGACGCCGACCACCGTCGAGATCGCCGAGCACATGCAGATGGACGTGGAAGAAGTCGACAGTGCGCTGTCCCTCACGCAACCGGCGCTGCCGCTCGAAGAAGAGCTGCTGACGCACACCAGCCCCAACGCGGACGAGCAGATTTCGCGCGAGCAACTGCAAAAGACGTTGGCCTCGGCGGTGGAAGCGCTGCCCGAGCGATTGCGCATTCTCATGGGCCTACACTACTTAGAAGGGCTCAACTATCGCGAGATCGCCAAAGTCCTCGGCGTTTCCGAGCCGCGCGTGTGCCAGCTGCATGCTGAAGCGATCGGCAAGTTGCGCGAGAGCTTGCACGAGCACACGTAGTCCGCCGCCGAAGGCGTTCTTGCCTACGAATCGCACGTCGCCCGTCTCGCCGAAGATGTGCTATTGAACGGGCATCGCTGTTGCTGGCGCGGACGCCTCGCAGATCAGCTTGAAGTCGAACGCGATCTCTCCATCCGGGCCGACGAGCTCTTCGGGCGGATGGACGAACGGTTGCGCTTTTGACAATGCGCTCGTCGCCTCTTGGTCGAGCTCGGCGAAGCCGGAAGATTGGATCACCTCGGTTGACCGCAGCACACCGTCGGGTGCCAGATGAACTCGGAGCATGATGGTGAGCACCCCGGCGACCGTGGAGGCAGGTAATTTCTGGGCGAGCGTCGGATTCCAGACTGCGGACACCAC
>PLXG01000489.1 GCA_003153195.1 Myxococcales bacterium | reverse complement strand
GAGGACCAAGAAGCATCCGAGAAAACGAAAATGCAGTGTGGATGTAAAATACCACGCGTTGTAGCTGGACATGATCGCGATCAGGACTACAACATAGATCGTGGCAAGAGCTTCTTCGGGTCGGAGTCGACGTAACACGCGCGCGATACTACCTCGAACAGACGCATTTCACGCAAGCGAGCAAGGGCTTGATCTTGTCAGACAAAATGATTGGAAAAACAACGACTTGACGATCGGTTTTGGCTATGTATAAAACTAGGGTCCAAACTTCACCCAGAGAAGACAGACGACAGATGGTTGGGAAGACTAAAGATCCGAAGGGCCAGCGAATCACCGTACGTCTATCCGACAAGGACCTCCGAGCGCTTCAGGTCGAAGCGCGACGTGACCAATGCACCGTTGGTGCGGTCATTCGAGGCCTTATCCGTGTCCATGCGTCGAAAGCGCGCGGGGCTCGACGATAGCGAATTCGGTGAATCTGTGGTTCGATCCCTCCGCCCGGTAAGCCGGGTGGAGAGGCACCGCCTATAACTGGCGATTCCTGAGGGAGAGATCGAATCATGGAGAGGGCACAGCGACTCGGCGTTTTGACCTCAGGGGGCGACGCTCCCGGGATGAATGCGGCCTTACGCGCAGCACACCGCGTGGGAACCGCGCTCGGTTTTGAGGTCATCGGCTTTGAAGAGGGCTATCGCGGGCTGATCGAAGGACGACTACAACGGCTCGACGCCAGTCGACTCGATGATGCCGCTCGCCGTGGTGGCACCATGCTCGGCTCCGCTCGCTCTAAGGAATTCATCACCGAAGCAGGACAACAACGCGCCAAGGAGACGATCCTTCGCGAGCGCCTCGGTGCGCTTTTGGTGGTCGGCGGAAATGGATCGCTCACCGGCGCGCAGAAGCTCGAAGGCGCGCCCACCTTCGATGGTCGAAACTTGAGGGTGGCTGGGTTGCCCGCGTCGATCGACAACGATCTCGGTTGCACCTCGATGGCCATCGGCGTCGACACGGCGATGAACACCATCGTTGAAGCGTGCGATCGGATCTGCGATACCGCCAGCGCGCACCGGCGCACCTTCATCATCGAAGTGATGGGGCGCGACTGCGGATATCTGGCCATGACCTCGGCGGTGGCCGCCGGCGCCGACGTGGTGCTCATCCGCGAGCTGGAAAAGTCGGACGATGCGCTGGTCGATCAGATCGTCTTGGCCATCGAGCGTGCCTACGGAGACCCGGCGCGGCGACGGCTGCTGGTGGTGAAGTCGGAAGGGGTAAAGCTCGATTCTACGCGCCTCAAAGAGGCGGTCGATGCGCGCATCATTCCCAAGATTCCCGACGTCGACACGCGTGTCACCGTGCTCGGACATGTGGTGCGCGGCGGATCGCCGAGCGCATTCGATCGCCTCTTGGCCGCCCGACTGGCGAACGCCGCTACCCGTGCGCTGGGTGAAGGGGAGAGCGGATTCATGGCCGGCTGGGCCGGTCCGGGACTTCCGAGTGGCGCCGGCAAATTGAGCCCGCACGATCCCTACGTGGTACTGACGCCCATTGGGGAGGTGCTCAAAGAGACCGCCCGATTGATGGACGGAACGTCAGACATTGCGAAATGGCGACGAAAGATTTTCAGCGAGACCGAAGCGATCCTGATCGGCTGACCAACGCGCGCTCGCGCTACTCGAGGTCGACCAGGATTTGGCCGGCTTCGACGGCTTGGCCCTCTTGCGCACCGATCTTGGAGATCTTTCCGTCGCGTCCGATGCGCAGCTCGTTCTCCATCTTCATCGCTTCGACCACCGCCACGCTCTGACCGGCCTTCACTTCGTCGCCGACCTTGACCAGAATCTTCACCACTTTGCCGGGCATGGGGCTCACCACTGCGCCGGAGCCGCCGCGTTTTCCGCCGGAGGTTTGCGCGGAGACGCGATCGCGCGGGTTTTGAATCTTGAGTGGGACGGTGACGCCTTCGCCAGTGACGTTCAGATCGGGCAGCGTGCCGTCGATGTCGATGGTGCGTGCCTTTCCATTTTCGTCGAGCAGCGACCAGGTGCTCGAGCGCTCGCCGGCGACCACTCGTCGAGCGTCGAGCATGAATATTTTTTCACCCACGCGAACTCGATAGCGATTGTCTTCCAAGGTTTCGACGGTGACTTCGCGTTCGGCGCCAGCCATTTCAACCAGAAACTGATGGGTCACTGTGCCCCGGCTCCGGTGGTGAGACCGAGCTTGATCCCGAACAGCTCCGCGAATTCGAGCGCGGTCCAGATCGGGCCGACCAGCAGAAAAAATGGATCGTGCGCGAAGGACGGACTGTTCTTTTCGAACACCCAATGTCCGACCAATTGAAAGATCCAGCCGATCACGAACAGCGCGCCGCCGAGAAACGGATTGAACAAAAGAGTGGGCAGCGATGCGACGATCAGCGGAATGCCGATCATGTGGGTGATCTTGGTGCCTAGCTGAGTGTGACCGCCCGCGTATTCGGACAGGTATTCTGGGAGCGACATCCGCATGAACATGCTGCCATCCTAAGGCCAACCCGGCGGCCTTGACAATCATCCAAGTGATCGGCGGACTGCCGGACTGGCTTTTCACTCAGCCCACTCATAAAGTAACAACATGACGCTTTCAGGACTGGTGAAGGAGCGGCGCATCCTGGTTTGCGTCGGCTCCGGAGGCGTGGGAAAGACCACGACCGCCGCGTCGCTGGGGCTGGCCGGCGCGCGCGCTGGGCGTCGTACCTTGGTGCTCACCATCGATCCCGCCAAGCGGCTCGCCAATGCGCTCGGCCTCGCGCACCTCGGTCACGAAGTGCAAGAAATACCGCGCGAGCGACTCGCTGAGGGGGGCTTCGTGCAGCCGGGCGGATCGCTCTTCGCCATGATGCTCGATCAGAAGCGTGCCTTCGACGAGATCGTCGAGCGTTACGCAAAAGATCCGGCGGTGCGAAAGCGCATCTTCGACAATCCGATCTATCGCGGTGCGTCGACCACCTTGGCCGGATCTTACGAGTATGCGGCCATGGCCAAGCTCTACGAGATCGCCGAGGCCAATCGTTACGATCTGATCGTGCTCGACACGCCGCCCACCGCCAACGCCATCGACTTTCTCGACGCGCCCGAGCGCATGTCGAGCGCCATCGATTCCCCGGCCATCGACTGGTTCGTGCGCCCGTACAAAGAGGCGGGGCAGTTTTCGCTCAAGGCGCTTTCGATCGGGACGGCCTTCATCCTGAAGCGGATCGCGCGCTTCGTCGGCTCGGCGTTTCTGGAGGACATCGCGCGATTTTTCGTCGAGTTCAACACCGTACTGGGAGGATTTCGCGAGCGCGCCAAAGAGGTGTTCGAAATTTTGCGCCGGCCCGATGTCGCGTTCGTGATGGTCTCGTCTCCCGAGCCGCTGGCGGTCGACGAGGCGCTCTATTTTTTCGAGCGTCTTCATTCGGCGCACATGCCGCTCGGCGCGTTCGTGGTGAATCGAGTGCATCCCGAGCTGCCGCCGGCACCGAGCCGAGAGAATCTGATCGAGAAACTCACCGCCAGTCCGGAGCTGCGCGGATTTTCTCCCGATGAAGTGGTGCGGGTGGCCGCTGATCTCGATGCGACCTATCGCGAATTCGCGTCTTTAGCGGAGGCCGATGCGCGCGAAATCGGGCGTCTGCGTCTGGCGGCGGTAGAGGACGTGTCGGTGATCGAGGTGCCGCTCTTCGATGGAGATATCTACGACATGGACGGTCTGTCGCAGATGGTGCGCTATTTGGCCGGCTGATCGCCGACTTTCCAGCTCTTCCACACGCGCTCGGAGAGCTCCGCGCGCACGCCTTTGGGAGCGCCGAAGATCAACAGCACGCGATCGCCCGAACGCTCCACGGACCACTCACTCTCGTCGGAGTCGCGAAAGATTCCCGGATCGATTTCGTCGTTTTTGTGACCGAGCTTGGCCAGTAACTTTTTGCCGGCCCGCTCTGCTTCGCGGGCATCGTTCTCGCTGTCCCAAGACGATAGATCGACTATCGTGATCGATCGCTTTGCGTCCTCTCCAGCCGGCGGCGCGTAAGCGACCAGTCGATCTCCGCCCCATCCTTCGGCGGCCTTCTCCGCGTCGCTCGACGACATCGCTGAGGAAAATAGGATCTTGAGCTGAAGCTCACCGAGCACGTCGCGGCGAATCTCGTTCGGCAGCAGCCTGTCGCCGACCTTTGCCTCCGGCGCTACGATCTTCACCGGTGCTTCACGATTGAGAAATTTCTCCGGATGGAGAATCTGTTCGGTCGAGTCGGGCGGCGCTTTGAAGGCGGTATCCACTCGATTTATTTTTTCCGATGACGCCTCGCGCAGCGCGGCGACGAACTTGAGCCCGCTCATGTAGGGAAAGAGCAGCGTCTCTTTGAGATAGATCGGCGCCTTATCGAACAGCGGCGCTTGGCCGAAGCTACTCGCTTGCAGCATGAGCTTGCTCATCGCAGCGACGATCTCGGGAATCTTATCAGCGGAAACTCCGCTCTGCTGCGCTTGAAATTCGAGCATGACTTCGGTGCCGTCGCCTTCCACCAGCGCCGATTGAGCCAACTGCTCATCGCTGTTGTCTTTGATGGGAGTCGCGAAGCGTTTGAGATCGAAATGTTGATCTTGCAGCGCATGCTCGATTTCGTGCGCGAGCGCCGGCCGCTGCATCTCGAGTGGGAGCCAATCGGCGATGTAGAGCCGTGCAGAAAAGGGATCGTAAAATCCCGCCACCTGCTCCATGAGCAGATCCAGGATCAGCTGTTCGTAGTTCGCGTTTTGTGGAATGAGCCCGAGTCGTTTGAGCACGCGCGCTTCGTTTTGCACTTCGGCGGGCGTGTATTCCTTCCCGATGCGCTCTTTCAGTTTGTCGCCGATCTCTTGGCGCGATAGCACGCCGCGTTGCAGTGGCTTCTTGGCAGACAAACCACGCAGCGCGACTACCTGACGAATGATCTCGTCCGCGGCAGCGAGCAGCGCCTCTTTGGGGGGCGGAGCGGCGATCTCGGTCGGCGGCTCGGTCGGCTTGGTCGCCACCGACGTCTTACCCTTCGCTTTTCTCTTGGCGACGGTTGCGCCGAAACCGAGCGCCGGTAAAATCGCCAGCGCCACGATCATCGAAGCAGTCTTGCGCAGCATGCTGAGCCTAGACCCTTCTAGTGACTGGCCGAGACGTTGACTTTGTCGTCGCCCACGTGATCGGCGATGAGCAGTCCGCCCACCAGCGCAACGACTCCGGCGGCCGCCACCCAGGTGTACCACTTGCCCCAGGCGCCTTTCTTTTTCGGCGGCGCCTTGGCGGGGACGACTTGCACCAGCGCCGGCGCAGGAACCGCATAGTTCGCCAGCTTGTCCATCGCCGGCTGACCTTGGGCGTCAGAGCGAAACGTATCGGTTGCCCACTTGGCGGTGTTTACCTCGAGAACGCGGGCCAGTAGTTTTCCCGGCCCGTCCGACATGATCACTAATACGCGTGCGGCGCCCAATCGGTGCCCGAGATCGGCGACCTCTTTGGCGGGCGCGTCGGGTGCTCGAGCGCGAATCTGATCCACGATTGCCCACAGTCGATCTTCGATCTCCAAAGTGACTTGCACCGACTCCGACCCATGCCCAGTTGGAAGCGCGAGGTGGATCGGGCGGTAGCCGGGCGACTCGATGTCGATGATATCGACCCATGGATTGCCGCCGGCCACTTCGTTCGGTGTAGCGCCCACCGACGTCAAATTGCGAAAGACCGCCGCGCCCTCCGGCTGTGAGGTCACTTTGACCGCCGGATGGATTGGCTCGTACATTCGGCTCTGTGCATATTTGAGGATCTGCGGCTTGAGATCGTCGTTCTCTCCCGCGGTCCACGACAGACGTTCGACCGCACGCGCGGCGTCGTCATGGCGACCGAGCTGATCGTAGAGAACGAGCAGGTTGCGCTCGATGGCGCCCAGTCGTTGGCGTTTCATCGCCACTGGCACGCTGCTCAAAATGAGGGCCTCGGCCTTTTCGTACTCCTTGACCGCTTCGGCGAATTTTAGCTTCACGAATAGTGCATCGCCGCGAGCGGCAGCGGCGATCGCCTCGCTGCCCACCCCTCCGGTGACCAGCAGCTTGCGGTTTTCCGCCGAATCGATCGGCCGCGCGACTGGCGAGCGCAGAAGCGCTTCGTTCAACTCGTCGGCAATTTTCGACGGCGAGTCGGTGGCCACCGCTGGCTCGCCCATCCACAACACGGCGACTGGAATTTTATCGGCGGCCTGCGCGACGCCGGCCACGAGAAAGAGCGGAACAAAGAAGAGCCGCATCAGCCCTGCCCGGCTGGCTCGTCGGCGCGCTGTTCGAGGTAGGTGGTGATGATCCACACGTCTTTGGCGCGCAATCCGTCGAAGCGAATGCCGATGCCGCGCATGTTCTTGACCGCGTTCTCGATCCAGCGGACGCGACCTTCGGCTTTGACTGCCTCGGCTTGCGTCGGAATGGTGAAGCTGAGCGAGACCCTGGCGCCGAAGGGCAGCGTCTCTTCCGTTTCGACGAACAGCCCGCCGAGGCTGATGTTGCGGGTCATCGCCGAGAACGAGCGAGCGCCGTGCTGCACTTCGACCTCCACACGTCTCTCATATCGCCGGTCACTTCGATGGGCTTCACCCACCCTCTTCGTCGTCATCTCGCCTGTCCTCGATTGGGGAATCTAGCGGAAACGGCGGGAGATTCCAAGTGACCCCGAAGTCGGCTCGTGCTTATTCTAGAATCCATGGCCGACTGCCTTTTTTGCAAGATTCGCGACGGGAAGATTCCGTCGAAACCGGTCTTCGAAGACGAGCTCGCGTTTGCGTTTCGCGACATCAATCCGCAGGCGCCAACTCACATCCTGGTGGTGCCGCGCAAGCACATCGCCAGCTTGAACGAGCTCGCTGAGGACGACGCGGCGCTGATCGGACACCTGCATCTGGTGGCGCAGAATCTCGCCAAGAGCGAAGGCATCGCCGACAGCGGCTATCGCGTGCTATTCAACACCAATAAAGACGCCGGGCAGACGGTTTGGCACATCCATCTGCACCTACTCGGAGGCCGCGCAATGGCCTGGCCGCCCGGATAGCTGACCAAGTAAACAGCTCACTCCCCTAGGTTTGAAGTACTGGAATAGACAGAGCTATTGGATGTAACCGCGCACTTTACCGAAAGTGCGTCTTGGTGAAATCAGAGTTAGGGATGAAATGCGCGCTTGCTCTAAATAATTGTGTAATTGTGAGTGATTGCGACCCTAGAGAGGGATCTGTTTTTCTATTTGTTTTTGTCGGGCGGCGTGGTCAAGCGCATGTCGACGTGCGCCTTCTTGCGCAGCTCTTTGACGAACGACGCTTGCGCCTTCTGCACCTGCTGCTCGTAGATCTCTTTGTGCAGCGTCTCTTTTGCTTCCTCGAAAGATTTCATGTCCGCCACTTTGCGTTCGGTCACCTGCAGCACGTAGAAGCCGCGCTCGGTTTGAATCGGCCCGCGCAGATCGCCGCCGTCCATGCCGGCCACCACCTCGTCGAGCGGCTCTTGCAGCGTGCCTTTTTTCACCCAGCCGATGTCGCCGCCGTCGCCGCGCGTAGCTGCATCGTCTGAGCGCGCCTTGGCCACTTCGATGAATGGTTTGCCGCCGCGAATCTCCGCCATGATCTCGTTTGCGACTTTGCGTTTGCTCTCGATCTCGGCGGGCGCGGCACCCTTCGGCACCGCTACCAAGAGCTGCAGCAGATGCGCCGCCTTGTCGCCCGAAACTTGGCGTTCGCGTTGCGCATATGCGGTGCGGACCTCTTCATCGCTGACGCGGACGCGCGAGATCACCATAGTGTTCATGACCTTCATCTCGATCATCTGCTGACGAAGATCCTTGCGATAGCTCTCGGGCGTCAGTCCCTGCTGCTTGAGCGCCTCGGTCAGCTGGGTATCATCGAGGTTGTTCTGTTTCTTGACCTCTTCCAGCGCGCGGTCGATCTCTTCCGGCGTGACGCTCAGCTTGAGCTCGCTCGCTTGTTGTCTGACAAGCCGGTGATCGACCAGCGTGTCGAGAATCTTGGTCTTGGCCTCGATCCATTTCTGCCGACCTTCGAGCGAGTTCAGATCGGGCGGCTCGCGGGTCATCGCGCGCGCCATCTGATCGACTTCGCTCTCCAGGATAATCTCGTCGTTCACCACCGCCACCACGCGGTCGACCATCTGCGACGCCGACGCAAGTTTGCCCGCCAAGAGTGCGAGACCCACGAAAAAAGCGATTGCGCGCGCGTGGCTCATTCGTTGGTCGGCAGGCCCGGTGCTCCGGACGGTATCGCGCCCGGAGGCGCTGGATTGGGCGTGGGCGGCATGGCGATATTCGACGCCCCCGTCGGATTGCCGGGCATTTGCGGAGTGGCCGACGGTGCTCCCGTCGCACCCGGATGAAACATTCCGGGACCTGGTGGCGGCACGCCCGGACCTGGGAATGCGCCCGCGGAGTTACCTTCGATCTGCACTTTGGCCAGCTTGTCTTCGTCGATGGTGATCTTGGCCTTGTCGCGCAGCGCCTTGACGAATGACTCCATCGAATCTTGGCGCTTCTGGCGATAGAGCGAGTTGCGAATGGTGGGCTTCACCTCTTCAAACGCGCGGCTGTACGCCTTCCGCCGTCCGGTCAGCTTCAGGATCGAATATCCGGCCGAGGTTTTGATGGGTGGGCTCACATCGCCGATGTTGGTGAGCTTGAACGCGCCTTCGCTGATCTCCTTGGGAATCTCCTTCGACTTCGAATCGAAGTAGCGCAGATCGCCGCCGCGATCTTTGGTCGCCTGATCGATCGAATACTGCGCCACCAGCGCGCGAAAGCCTTGGTTGTCGACGTTCTTCAGCCGCGGATCGGCGCCCACTTTTTTCGCCGCGCCCATGTCCTTCACCAAGATCGAGCTGACCCGAACCTCTTCCGGCTTGTTGTACTCGTCGGGATGCGCGTCGAAATATTTTTTGCAGTCGGCATCGGAAATGTCCTCGAGCTTGATCTTGTCGAACTCGTCTTTGAGCAGGCGCTGAATCATCACCTGCTTCATGGTGCGAACCACCTCGGGATCTTTGGTGAGCCCGCGCCGGTCGGCCTCTTTGGCCAGCACCTCGAAGCGCACGATGTTGTCGAGGAACTCCTTCTTATGTTCGAGCGAGGTGTAGCGCGCGCGCACGTAGGGCGACTGCTTGTTGATGCGATCTTGAAAATCTCCGACGGTGACCACCACGTCGTCGACCTTGGCCAGCGTCTGCTGCAAATCTTCCGGCTTTTGCGAGGCGGCGTAGGACGAGCTGATCTTGTTTTGGCAGGCGGCATGAAGCATCGCGCCAAAAGCCATCAAGCCGCCGGAGAACATCACAAAGCCAGTCTTTTTCGTAAAGGAAACAGCCATGTGGGAGGTCGTAGCACGGGGCGTGCTGCGACGCAACGGGCCAGGTCAGGGCAGGGGCGTGGTCGGTAGCTCGCGATCATCACGCAGGAATGCTTCGAGCACGCGATAGAGCACGCGATCGATTTGATCTTTGAAGCTCGTCGATTCGAGCGCGAAGCGCACGCCAAAATGGGTGGCGCCATCGACACCCGGCTCGCCGCGCACCCATACGATTTGTCCGCGACCTTGCAGCAGATGTTTGTTGCCGTCGAGAATTGCGCCGTCGAGCCACAGATCATCGCCCTTGCGAAAAACCTCTTTCGAGCTCACCGCGCAACCGCCGCCGCCGAAATCATGACAGTCGATGTAGATCGGTCCCTTGGGCGTTCGCACCAGCAGATTGATGGTGAACGGCACGCGAAGAAACTGTCGCGCATCGACTTTGCGATCGCGCTCCATCGTCGCCAACGCTTCGGAGAGCTGGCTGCACAGTGCCTGATAGCGCGGGACTTCGGCGAGCGACAGGCCGAGCCGGCGCCGACGAATATCAAGCTGCCGAAATTCTTCGGCAATTCTTGAAATTCCTAGCGAATTAAGCTGGTTCTGCGTCTCTGCCATAGGCCCCTGGAGATCAGAGTTTAGGAAAAAATTCGTCTCCTAGTTAACAATACCAGATCGTCAAAAGTTCTGTCCACCGCTTTTTACGAGGCGTGTGAGTTTTAAGTAATTGAAACCCCTGTCTAGTTTTAGGCGCTGGCAACAGTGCCGAGCAGCCCGGTCAAGAGCTTTTGCGCCACCTGCAGACGCTGATCTTTTTCGCCTGGAGCGAAGGCGCGCTGAAGCCGCATGTCCGGCGTCAGCTTCCAGGGCGAAAGCCGGGCGCTCACCAACTTCATCACCTGGCCCGGCTGGAGCGGCGTGTCGTCGCCCAGCGTGAGCGAAAGTCGACTCTCGGTGAGCTCGATGGCGCGCGCGCGCAGACGGCGGCCGAGCGCCTTGACGATCATGATGTCCGCCAAACAGCGCACTTCATCGGGGATGGGGCCGAAGCGGTCGATGATCTCGGTGACCAGCTCGCCCACCTCCTGCTCGTTGGTCGCCACCGAGAGGCGACGATAAAATTCGAGTCGCTGTCCGATGTCGGGGCAGTAGTCCTCGGGAATGAAGCCCGGGAGATCGCAGGAGAGCTCGGGATCGTTTTCGCGATGGATCGGCTCGCCCTTGAGTGACGCCACCGCCTCTTCGAGCAGCGCGGTGTAAGTGTCGAAGCCGACCGCGGCGATCATCCCCGACTGTTTGGCGCCCAGGAGATCGCCGGCGCCGCGAATCTCGAGATCGTGGGACGCAATGGAAAATCCGGCGCCGAGCTCGGTAAATCGCTGCAGCACCGAGAGCCGCTGCTTGGCTTCGCTCGACAGCGAATCCTCGGGCGGGATGAGCAGGTAACAGAACGCGCGCTCACGCGATCGACCGATGCGGCCGCGCAATTGATAGAGCTGCGCCAATCCGAAGCGATCGGCCTGATTGACGAACATGGTGTTGGCGCGCGGAATGTCGAGTCCACTCTCAATGATGGTAGTGCACAGAAGAACGTCGGCGCGCCCATCGACGAAATCGACCATCACTTTTTCCAGCTCTTCGGGTGGCATCTGGCCATGTCCGATGAGCAGGCGAATGTCGGGCAGAAGCTCACGTAGTTTTTTCGCCCATTCGTGAATGTCCTCGACGCGGTTGTGCACGAAGAAAACTTGCCCACCGCGGCCGAGCTCGCGCCGCACACCCTCCACCACCAGCGCATCGGAGTAGCGTCCGACCAAGGTGCGAATGGCGAGCCGATCGGCGGGCGGCGTGGTGATGATCGAGATTTCGCGCAGACCCATGAGCGCCATGTTGAGCGTGCGCGGAATCGGAGTCGCGCTCATTGTGAGCACGTCCACCTGCGTGCGCAGCTTTTTCAGCTTCTCTTTGTGGGTGACGCCGAAGCGTTGCTCTTCATCGATGACCAGCAGGCCGAGATCTTTGAAGCGCACGTCGCTGGAGAGCAATCGATGCGTGCCGATGATGATGTCGACCCTCTTCTCGGCGATCTCGACCAGCGTCTGCGTAGTCTCCTTGGCGCTCTGGAAGCGCGACAGAGTTTTCACGGTGACGGGAAAATCCGCGAGGCGCTCGGTGAAGGTGCGCCCATGCTGCTCGGCGAGAATCGTCGTGGGCACGAGCACGGCCACCTGGCGGCCGGACTGCACGGCCTTGAAGGCGGCGCGCACGGCGATCTCCGTTTTGCCGTAGCCGACGTCGCCGACAAGGAGGCGATCCATTGGGCGCGTCGACTCCATGTCCGCCTTCACCTCGACGGTCGCCTTGCGCTGATCGGGAGTGTCTTCGAACAGAAAGGACGATTCGAGTTGGCGCTGCCACGTGGTGTCGGGAAAGGCGGGGATCTTGTCGGCGACGCGGCGGCGCGCATAGAGATCGAGGAGCTCGATCGTCATCTCCTGGAGCGCCGCGCGCGTCTTGTCGCGCTGCTGCGCCCACCGCTTGCCGCCGAGCTTGTGGAGGCGCGGCGGCGGCGCATCGCTCGTGACGTCGTCGGCCGAGCGATAGCGCTCGACCTGATCGATGCGATAGAGCGGGACGTTGAGCCGATCGCCGCCCTCGTACTCGATGACGGCGACTTCGATCGTGCTCTCGCGCACGAACACCTGCTCGATGCCGCGATAGATGCCGACGCCGTGCTCGAGATGCACCACGTAGTCGCCGGGCTTGAGCGCGGTGATGCTCTCGAGCGACGATCCCGAGCCGTAGCGGCGATGGCGACGGATGCGACGCTCGCGCCGGAAGATCTCGTGATTGGTGAGGATGCGGAGCCCGGGGTCGGACGCGCGCGCGCCCGGCACGATGAAGCCGCCATCGACGACGCCGACCGTGAGCGCGGCGGGCGATGGCGAGCGCGCGTCCTCGTTGAGAATCTCATCGAGGCGCTCGCATTGTCCGATGTTGTCGCAGAGGATGACGGTCGGCATCCCGTCGGAGACGAGTCGGCGCAGCCGCTTGATATCGCGATCGACGGAATCGGGCGGACGAATCGGGAAGACGATGTCGGCGCTGCGCGCGCCGGCGTCGGTGGCTGCGTCGCGATGGAGGAGCGCGATCCGGCCGAAGCGCGCGAGCTGCTGCTGCGCGTCCTCCGGCGTCTGGAAGAGCTCATCGCGATTCGGCGCGTCCTCGCCGCGGCGGCGCGCGAGGTCGATGTGATGCGCGGCCTCGTCCCAGGTGCGGCGCATCTCGGAGTCGAGATGTGAGCGCGCGGGCACCACGATGATGGTGTCTGGCGGGAAGAGATCAGCGACGGTGCCGCGCGCGGACTCCTCGTTGTCGTCGCCCTTGCGGCCGTCGACGGGAAGAATCACGGCGCTGGTCGCATCGCGCGTGCTGCGCTGCGAGGCCAGATCGAAATGGCGGAGCGATGCGATCTCGTCGCCCCAGAGTTCGAGGCGTACGGGATTCGCCATTCCGAAGCTGTAGATGTCGACGATGCCGCCGCGCACGCTGAACTGCGCAACGTCGTCGACGAGCGTGACGCGCTCGAAGCCGACGGATTCGAGATGCGCGATCAGCGCGTCGAGCTTCTGCGTCTGGCCGGGCTTGAGCTCGAGACGCGAGTTGCGCACTGCAGCGGGCAATCGCGTACGCTCCAGGATCGCGCGCGCAGTAGTGACGAGCGTGCGCACCTCGCCGCGCGCAACCCGCTCGAGCGTCTCGACGCGCTCGCCCGCGACCT
>PLXG01000047.1:233-35235 GCA_003153195.1 Myxococcales bacterium | reverse complement strand
TCGATGGCACCCGCAGGCAGACACCGCGAAAAGGCGTGGGCTCGGTCATGCACGCGCCGCTGGTCTACGGCCGAAGCATAACCGGTGTATTGGTGGTCAAAGCGCCCGACGGAAAAGGTCTGCCATTCGTGCAGTCCGACCTCGATCTTTTGGCCGGCGTGGCGCTGCAGGCGGCGATGGCGCTGCAAAATACGCGGATGCATCACGAGTCGCTGAGGCAGCAGCGAATGGTGCAGGACCTAATGCTGGCCGAAGAGATTCAGCGCAGCTTTTTGCCGCGCACGTTACCCATTGCCGAGGGAATTCGCTTCATCACCGAGTATCGCCCGGCCTATTCGGTGGGCGGAGATTTTTACGACATCCTTTGGATCGGGCCTAGGCGGCTGGGAGTCTTCGTTGGCGACGTGTCGGGAAAGGGCGTTTCGGCTGCGCTCTTGATGGCGCGAATTTCGAGCGACATGCGCGTGGCGGCGCTCTCCGAGCACGAGCCGGCGCGGGTGATGGCGCGGGTGAATCGCGCGGTGCTCGAGCGTCAGCAGCACGACATCTTCGTCACCGCCATCTATCTCACCATCGACGTCGACACCCACGAGGTTCAGCTGGCCAACGCTGGCCATCTGCCGCCGCTGGTTCGGAGAAAGTTGCCGGGGCTGCTTCATCGTGTCGAAGGCGCCGAAGGGACCGCCATCGGGATCTTCGAAGAGGCTGAATACCGGCAGGCACGCATCCAGCTCGAGCCGGGTGACTCATTGGTGCTGTGCACCGACGGCGTGCTCGAAGCCACCAATCCAGAGGGCGAACAGTTCGGCTTTCTGCGACTCGAGCGCAGCATCTCCGAGGGAGAATCGCAGCCCGATCAGGTGGCGGAACGTCTGCTCAAGGCGGTGCAAGATCACGTGCGCGAGGCGCCACGCTACGACGATCTTACGCTGATCGTGTGCAGCGTCGGTGCCGATCAAAAGGGGACCCGATCGCTTTCGCAAGAAGAAGATACCGATAAGTTCAAGACGTTGAACCCGGCGCCCGGCGATCTATAGCGTTTTGAAGGCCCGCTCTTAGGCGTCTTGCCCGATCTCGCCGCGTAGAATTCGCAGCACTTCTGCCACCGACCAAGCTTGCGCGACACAACCGCGGGGTCGATGAGGATAATCTCCATCGAACACTTCGCCGATGGTTCCCATGCCGACTCCGCTCGAATAGGCGCGAACTCCGTCGAGTATTTTCGCCGGAACCTTGCCCCGGACGCGCATGCAGGCGTCGGCGTAGATACCGAGCAGATAGGGCCAGACCGTTCCTTGATGATAGGCCGCGTCGCGATCGCGCGGGCCGCCGGTCATCTGACCATGATAGCTGGCGTCGCGCGATCGTGAGCGAAGACCAACCGGCGTCAGCAGCTCGCGCTCGCAGATCGAAAGCACCCGTTCGGCGCGCTCGCGCTCGATGAGTGGCGCGCATAGACCGATGGCGTAAAGCTGGTTGGGCCGAAGCGCGGTGTCGCGACGCAATCCGTCGACCACATCGAACAGATAGCCGAGAGAATCGCTCCAAAAAGTGGCGACGAACGAGCTGCGTGCCCACGCCGCGCGATCGGCCAGCTCGCGGGAGAAAGTCGGATCGCGCTCGGTCATGAGTCGCGAGACCGCCTCCAAGGTGGCCACCCAGAGCGCTTGAATCTCGACCGGCTTTCCCTGCCGCGGCGTGACCACCCAGTCGCCCACCTTGGCATCCATCCAAGTGAGCTGCAGCCCGGGCGACGAGGCTTGCAGCAGCCCGTCGTCGTCGAGACCAATACCGAGATGAGTACCCGCCAAGTAGCCGTCGATGATCTTCTGCACCGCCGGCAGGATCACTCGCTCGAGGTCTTCGCCAATTCCGCTTACGCGTGCGTAGCGACACGCTGCCAGCACGTACCACAGCGACGCGTCGACGCTGTTGTACTCCGGCTTCTCCTCTTTTTCCGGAAACCGATTGGGCACCATGCCATCGGAGATGTGCGGTGCGAAGGCGAGTAGCAGCTCGCGCGCCAGATCTTTTCCGCCGGTGGTCGACGACAGTCCTGGCAGCGAGATAAAAGTGTCGCGGCCCCAATCGGTAAACCAGGGATAGCCGGCGATGATCGTGCGATGTGTATTTCGCTGAACGACGAAATGATCGGCGGCGAGCGTCAGACGACCGGTGAAATCATCGCTGCTGGTGAGGCACGCCCGGCGCGCGTTTTCGGCGGTGCGCAGCTGCGTGACATCGAGCTCGTCTTTTTCTTCGGCGCTGAATACGCAGATCGCGCGCGCGCCCGGTCCCAGATCGAACGCAAGCTCTCCGGGAGAAAAGAGATCCTCCTCGAAGTCGAGGCCGCGCTCTCTCTCCACGGGATATTGCAGATTTCGATACCAATCGGGGCGGTGGGTGTAGACCCCATTATGATGTAGGAAGGTCGACGGTACGCCGTCGTATGGCGACGCAATGACCAACCCTTCGTCGATCTCCACGTTCTGGCGCAGCACTGGGTTTTCATGGTGAAGCGCGTGCGAATCTCGACCAGACAAGAGCGGCCGAATGAACAGTCGGGCGTGCGGCCCATCGATGAGACGCCACTCGACCACCGTCATCTGCCGTCCTTGCGGCATGAACAGCGAACGCACGAGTGTCGCTCCGCCGATCTCGATGCGCCAGGTCGGCCACGGATCGAGGCGAAACTCGGTGATGGCGCGATAGCCTTCTGGGTGGCAGACATCGGGATAAAAATTCGATCCCAGCTGGTAGTGCGCGCCCTGTACCAGCAGCGATTCTTCGCAGCGATTCACCAGCACCATGCGTGCAACCGGCGGTCGCGTCGCCACGCACAGAAGTGAGTGATAGCGGCGAGTGGCGGGACCGGCCACCGTTCCCATCGCGAAGGAGCCGAGGCCGTTCGACTCCAGCCACTCGCGGCTGGTTCCCGCCGAAAGGTCGGAGGCGATCGGACCGGGTACAATGAATGGAGAAGTCATCTGGGCTCGCGCATGTTTGCTCTTCAGGCGGCGCGGTTCGCGACCTGGACCACGATGACGGTGATGTTATCGTCGCCGCCACGCTCGTTGGCGATCTCGACCAGCGTGCGCGGCACTTGGCTGTAGAGCTGTGCGGTCAGCACCCGCGACAGCTCATCAGTTTCTACGTAGTTCGAAAGACCGTCGGAGCAGATCACGAAACAGTCGCCCAATCGGACCGGTAGCACCGCCGCATCGACCAGCACTTCGCGCTCGAAGCCGACCGATCGCGTGATGATGTGCCGGAACTTCGATTCGCGCGCTTCGTCGGCGGTCATGGTGCCGGCGCGAACCTGCTCCGACACCCACGAGTGATCGTCCGAAAGCTGCAGCGCCTGTCCGTTGCGACAGAGATAGGCGCGTGAGTCGCCGACGTGCGCTAGAAAAACACGGTCTTGATGAAACCAGAGCGAGGTCATGGTGGTGCCCATGCCCTGCAGCGCCGAATCGGACTGCGCGGCGTCGAAGATGGCGGCGCCGGCGGCCTGCGTGGCACGACACAATCCCTCGAGCAACTGGTCGCGCGAGGCGTTCTTGGCGGGCACTTTCATTTCGTCTGCCAATGTGTCGAGCGCCATCTTGGACGCTCGCTCGCCCGCTTGATGTCCGCCCATCCCATCGGCCACCGCGAACAGCCCCGTCTCCGGACGCACGAGAAAACTATCCTCGTTGTGCTCGCGCTTGCGTCCCACGTCGGTCACTGCATAGGGGATGAGCTTCATCGGGGCTTTTGATTATCGCTCAGACGGAAGAAAGGCTCAAGGCTCTGCGCTGGCTAATAGTCGGCAGATTTTTCCGAATGATCCGTTCCGTCGTAACGTAAGATCTTGCCTTTTCCATCGACGCGGGTCAGCAAGCTGACCGGCCTCTTCCACACCCGTGAAAGGCTCTCCAGCGTGTCGCGTGCGTGGTCCATTTTGAGGTCGACGCCCTCGTGCTTGTGCTTGAGCAAGAGCTCGGAGCGATTTTCGAAGTTGCCGTCCTGCACGAAGATGAACGGCTGGCCAAAGTTGGTGAGCCGCGAGAGGAGCTTGTCTTTCACTTTTTTGAACTCGCGACTCTCGACCTCGAAATTGCCGCTTCGCTCGTTGAAACCGAACGAGAAGAATTTATTCTCGCGGCAGAACTCTTCAGTAAAGAACTCGTCGATGAAGGTGACGTCGTTGTAGAGCTTGCGCACCTCAAAGATCTTTTTCTTTCCCTGTCCGAGTCGCCGATCCCAATTGCGCCGCGCCGCCATGTTGGGCTCTTCGTCCCACTCTTTGCCGAAGCGACCGCGGTCCCAGCGATCTTCGATGTGACGATAGAGCTCGACGCCGAGCTTGTAGGGATTGAGCTGTCCTGGCGCGCTGGCAGTGACGCCCGACGCGTGATCGGCATAATCGATGACCTCCGACGCGTTGAGCGCGCGCTGGGTCATGATCTTCGAGTGCCAGTAGGTGGCCCAACCTTCGTTCATGATCTTGGTCATGGCCTGCGGCGCGAAGTAGTAGGCCTCGTCGCGAATCACCTCGAGCACGTCGCGCTCCCAATTTTCCAGCGGCGCGTGATTCACCAAGAACTGCAGCACGTCGCGCTCGGGCGATTCGGGGAAGCGCTTCTCTTTTTCTTTTTCCTTCTCGAGCTTCTTCTTCTGCGCCTCGATGAAGTCGGGTGGGTTGATGTACTTGTCCATGTACTGCTTGGATTTGAGCTTGGGGATCTCGCCGCTCTCGTCCTTGCGCTCCTCTTTCTGCGAGCGAATTTTCGGCGAATAGGGCGAGTGCGGATCGATCAGGTTGTCGAGCGAGAGGCAGACGTCGATGAAGCTTTCAACCTTGTCGATCCCTTGGCGCTCGATGTGTTTGCGCACGCGCATGGCGTGGTTGGCCATGCCGTCGATCATGCGGCGATCGGTTTTGGAGAAATAGAAATTGTTCTTGAAGAAGTCGGAGTGGCCGCAGACGTGCGCCATGACCATCTTCTGATCGACCGACGAATTTCCCTCGAGAAGATAGGCGTAGCAGGGGTCGTTGTTGATGACCATTTCGTAGATGCGGCCGAGGCCGTAGTTGTGCTGCTTGGACATGCGTTCGTATTCCATGCCGAAGCGCCAGTNNTTGTTGATGACCATCTCGTAGATCTTCGACAGTCCATACTCGTAGCCCTTGGCCAGACCCTCGAAGTCCATGCCGAAGCGCCAGTGCGGATATCTCGTGGGAAATCCGCCGTAGGCCGCCACCTCGTTCATCTTCTGGTAGTCGAGCACTTCATAAATCGTGTGGAAGAAATCCAGCCCGTACTCGCGCGCGTAGCCCTCGACCTCGCGCTGCATGTCAGCCAGATAGGGCGGCAGCTGTGTAGCATGGTTCATTGCGACACCTTCTTTGCGCCCAGACACTCATCGACCGATTGTTTGAAGATCTCGCCAAATCTCGAGAGGAGCTGCTCGCGATCTTTTCTGTTGGCGGAAACGCACGCACTGATAACGCCCTCGAGCCTACCGGCTTTGCGCACCCAACGCAGGTCCCAAGCATTGTACGTTTGGTCAACGCGCTGCCAGGCGTGATCCGGCCTTTCTCCGTCCGTGTGCGCCAGTTGCACTTCGTATCGATCGCCTCGCGACGACGTCACAATCATCAAGAGCTTCTCTGCGCTCGAAGTCTGAGTCGGCTTCAGGAAAGCGGGTTCCAGCTTGGCCATCTTTTCGCACGCTGGCGCGAGCGCTCGCAAGCAACTCGCTTCGAGCGGGGACGCGCCTCCTCCCGCCAAGAGGTCCGCAAACCCGATCAGCGTTACCGCCAGGAAGATCACTTGCCCTTCCCCAGGAACTCTTTGATCGAGTCCATAATCGCTTCTTTGCCTTTGATCTCCGACGTGGTGAGGTTGTGCTTCGACTGATCCTCATCGAAGTGCTCTTCCAGATCTTTGATGAACTGTCCCGAGCCGTAAGGCGATTCGACCTGGCCGTAGCAGAACAGGTTCACGCTGGGCAGAATCTTGTCTTTGAGCAGCTCGATGCAGCTCACCGTGTCGTCGACCGACCAGTTATCGCCGTCGGAGAAATGGAACGGATAGATGTTCCACTCGCTGGGCGAATATTCTTCTTCGATCAATTTCGCGCACAGCTTGTATGCGCTGGAGATCATGGTACCGCCCGATTCGCGGGTGCGGAAGAAGGTCTCGCGATCGACCTCTTTGGCCATCGCGTCGTGAATGATGTAGCGACTCTCGATGCCCTCGTATTGTGAGCGCAGCCAGGTGTCGATCCAAAAGCTCTCGATGCGGACGATCTCTTTTTGTTCGTCACCCATCGAGCCCGACACGTCCATCATGTAAATGATGACCGCGTTCGACTGCGGAAGTGGAATCGATTTGAACGATCGATAACGCTTGTCCTCCCGCACCGGCACGATGATCGGATTTTTCGGATTGTAGGTGCCTGCGGCGATTTGCCGTCGGAGCGCCTGCTTGAAGGTGCGGCGAAAATGTTTGAGCGACTCGGGACCGGTGGTGCGAATCCCGGTGTATTTGTCTTTGTGCGCGACGATGCGCTCTTTGCCTTTGGGCTCGATGCGTGGCAGCTGCAGCTCTTCGCCTAAGATCGCCGCCAGCTCTTCCATCGTAATGTCGACCTCGAGCAGATGCTCGCCCGGACGATCGCCCGCTTTTCCTTCGCCCGGCTGCTCTTCACCTTGGCCGAGCGAATCGCCCGGTTCGCCGTTGCCCTGCCCGACGCCGCCTTGCTGCTTTTGCCCAAACCGAAAATGCGGGATGTCGATCTGCGGCAGCGGAATCGAGACGGTCTCTTTTCCCTTTTTACCCAGCATCTCGCCCTGCGTAATGTACTTGCGCAGGTTCTGCTTGATCTTGCCGCGCACGATCTCGCGAAAGCGGCGATGATCTTGATCGATGCGGAGACTCATCGGCAGAGTCCACAGTCGACGGTCGACGGTCGACGGTTCAATCGTGAGAGTCGACAGTCCNNAGTCCACAGTCGACAGTCGACCGTTTGGGAGAGTAAGATTTGAGACTCGACGGTTCAAAACGCGACCTCGCTCAGCTCGTCCCGCGCGGGATCATAAAATCCGAGCTTCTTGTTTTCGCGTTTGGCTTTCAGGGCGAGGTCGAGCAGTCCCAGCGCGCGCATCATGACCGCGCCACCGTCAGTGTTCATGACCTCCGACAGTCGCGCAATTAGAGCGGCTGATGTGCCGGAGATTTGAATTGTAATCGGTCCAACCGCCGGATCCATCCGTCCTCCGAAACCGTCGACTGTCGACTGTTAACTGTCGACTACTCTTTCACCAACCGCCGGGTCGATCATTTGCGGGCATCCTCCTCGGCACCGCCTCGTCGGAGGCTTCTCGCCTCGTTCCACTCGGCTCGCCGCATTGTCCCTGTCGACTACTCCTTCACATCGCCGCGCGCGAAGATCGATGCCACGAAGTTCAGCACGTCGGTGGAGCAGATCTCGCAATAGCCGTAATTGCGAATCATGCGGTTCTTCACCACGTCGATCTTTTCCTGCGTGTCGCGATCGACCACCGTCGACACCAGCGAGGTGAGCTTGATCGAATCCTTCTGATCTTCAAACAGCTTGAGCTCGAGCGCTTTGTGCAACCGCTCGTTGGTGCGGTAGTCGAACTGCCGACCTTCGACCGCCAGCGCGCCGATGTAGTTCATGATCTCGCGTCTAAAATCTTCTTTGCGCGACTCGGGAATATCGATCTTGTCTTCGATCGATCGCATCAGGCGCTCATCCGGCTCTTCGTCCTGGCCGGTGTACTTGTTCTTCACTTTTTCTTTTTGCGTGTACGCCTTGATGTTGTCGATGTAGTTCGAGCACAGCTTGGCAATCGCGTCTTCGTCGGCGCTAATCGCTCGCTGCACTTCGTTCTTGACCACGTCTTCGTACTCTTGCTTCACCACCGTCAGCATTTCGTTGTAGCGACGGCGAATGTCTTCCGAAGTGATGAGCGAGTGATGGCGCAATCCAGCTTCGAGCTCGTTCATGACCATGAACGGGTTCACGCAGCCTTCACCCTTTTCTGACACGAGCGCGTTCGAGATCTTGTCCTGAATGTAGCGCGGCGAAATTCCGTCGAGCCCTTCGCGCAGCGTCTCTTTGCGCAGCTCTTTGATGTTGTCCTGCGTAAATCCCGGCAGCGTTTTGCCATCGTACAGCTTTAGCTTCTGCAGCAGCGTGAGGTTGTGCTTCTTGGGATCCTCGAGACGCGTGAGAATTCCCCACATGGCGGCGATCTCGAGCGTGTGCGGCGCGATGTGCTTTCCGCGGATGCGATTGGCGTTGTAGTCCTTCTTGTAGATCTTCACTTCCTCGGCGAGCCGCGTGATGTACGGGACATCAATTTTGATCGTCCGATCGCGAAGCGCTTCCATAAACTCGTTGTTGAGGAGCCGCTTGTACTCGGCCTCGTTGGTGTGACCGAGAATCACTTCGTCGATGTCGGTCTGCGCGAACTTCTTCGGCTTGACCTTGTGTTCTTGCGACGCACCGAGAAGGTCGTACAAGAACGCGACGTCGAGCTTGAGAACTTCGATGAACTCGATGATACCGCGGTTGGCGATGTTGAATTCGCCGTCGAAGTTGAAGGCGCGCGGATCCGAATCCGAACCGTACTCAGCAATCTTGCGATAGTTGATGTCGCCGGTGAGCTCGGTCGAATCCTGATTCTTCTCGTCTTTGGGCTGAAAGGTCCCGATGCCCATACGATCTTTTTCGGACAGGATGAGGCGCTTCACGCGCACGTGCGTGCACACCTTCGACCAGTCGCCTTTGTAGTGCGCCATCAGCTCGCGGAAGATCTGCCGGCAGGCCGGATTGAGATCGCCTTCGATGTAGATCGGCTGCGCTTCGGTGTTGAGCCCCAGCTCTGTGAACGCGCGCGCGCGCCAATCGGCCGGGATCAGACGCAACGGCTCTTCATGCATCGGCGATGGGAAAACCTCGTGGCCGCCGGTGATGTGGGTCAGCTCTTTCGGCAGCACCCACTCATAGGTGTAGAGCGCGCCCTCGGGCGTACGGCTGTATTCCTCGAGCCCTTTTTTTAAAAGCCGCGCGATGGTCGACTTCGACGAGCCGACCGGACCGTGAAGCAGAATGACGCGCTTCTCGGTGCCGTATCTTTGCGCCGCCGATTTGAAGACGTTCACCAGCTTCATGAGCGGGATGTCGAGGCCGTAGATCGCGTCGCGCCCGCCGTGCTGTTCGTCTTTGAAGAAGTTGAAGCGCGTCAGCTTCTTCTTGTTGTCGATGTATTCTTCCTGGCCGTACGAAAGAATCATGTCGTACACGCGTTGAAACGCAGTACGGGTGATCTTCGGATTTTGGCGAGCCAGCTCGAGGTACTGCTCGAACGTGCCCGTCCAATTGAGCTCCTCGTACTCGCGGAAGTCTTGGAAGGCCGCGATCTTGGAGGTCAGCGTCATCAGATTCTCCTAGGGGTGACCGCCTTCATAATAACATGTATTCGCCACCTGCCACCAAAAGCTTACGAGCTGTTTTTGCAGCGAATTTTTGCGATCATCTTGGTCCAAACAACGGTACTCCAGAAAACGTAATTAGCGCGAGTCAGTCGCGATTGAGCGCCAGCGCACCCCGAATGGCTCGCGCTAATCGCCGACCGCGCCTTTGCGTTGATACTTGTCGACCGCCGCCTCATGCTCGGCGCGGGTCTTCGAGAAGTAGTGGGTACCGTCGTTGCGCGACACGAAGTAGAGGTAGGCGGTTTCGTCGGGCCGAAAAACTGCCTGGAGGCTGGCGCGTCCAGGATTGCAGATCGGGCCCGGCGGCAATCCTTCGTGCGCGTAGGTGCTGTATGGATTGTCTTTGTCGTCGAGCTGAATGCGGCGAATGCGTCCTTCGAACTTCTTGCACGCCGCACTTTTTTCCAGCGGCACCGTGCAGCCGTAGACGATGGTGGGATCGGTCTCGAGCTTGTGCGGCACAAACGTGGGCAGCCGCAAGCGATTGAGAAAAACGCCGGCGATTCGCGGCCGCTCTTCTGGCCGGGCGGTCTCCTTTTCTACCAGCGAGGCCATGATCAAGATCTCGCGGTCGCCAAATCCGTAGAGCTTGTCGAGCATGGCCGCGCCCTTCTTATTTTGCGCCTTCTCTTGCTCGAAGATCTGTTGCCCGTGCTTGACCAAGAGCGCCAACACTTTGCTGGCCGGTGTCCCCGGTCGAAAGCGATAGGTGTCGGGAAAGAGGTGGCCTTCCAGTGAAATTCCGACCACGCCGAGCTGGCGAACGAAGCTCGGGTCCCGCGAGAGCTTGAGCATGTCGTCTTTGGAGGTGATGCCCGCCTCGTCGAACAGCTCAGCGACTTGAATCAGGTTTTTCCCCTCGGGAATGGTGATGGACGCCTCTTCGACAGGGACGCCCTCCACCAGACGATCGAGGATCTCGCGAGGCGTCATTGCGCTCGTGAAGGTGTATTGACCGGCTTTGACCTTTTGCGCGAGGCCGCGCTCGTTGGCGTAAAAGCGAAACCAGCTGGGATGGTCAATGATTTCACGGGAGCCGAGGCGGCGCGCGATCTCGCTGAGCGAGGTCCCCTTCTCGACGACGATGCGTGCCTCGATAGGCACCAGGGTTGGTGACGCAGTCCGTCGCGTATCGGGGTAGTGCATTGCTTGATAGGCGATGGCCGCGACCGACGCCAGAAACGCGATCAGCGTTGCTCCCACCACCATGGCTGCGCTGCGCATCGCTGATTTGCTCATTTCTGATGGGCGTCCAACCAACTTTGAAGAATGACGCGCGCCGCCAACTTGTCGATCAGCTCTTTACGTCGAGCGCGCGAGACGTTGGCTTCCAGTAACGCGACCTCGGCGTCGGCGCTCGAATAGCGCTCGTCCCACAATTCCGCGCGAAGCCCAGTGGCACACAGCGCTTCGTAAAATACCCGGACCCGTTCGGCGCGTCTGCCTTCGCTGCCATCGAGCTCGTAGGGCATTCCGACCACTACCTGCTCGATCGAATATTTGGCCACCAGCGCGCGAACAGTCTCGACATCTCGGATAGTTCCACGCCGGGAGAGGGTCGTAACTGCATGCGCGCAGACGCCCGCTTCGTCGGTGACGGCGACTCCTATCGTCTTAGAGCCTACGTCGAGCCCTAGCGCCATCACCTGAAGTTTCCCTTCAAATGGGGTCGACTTTGCCACCCGACAGAGACCCAAGCAAGATCCCTGGTCAATTAGCCCACTGAGCAAGTGTGCGGTAATGCACTGTAAAAGAACTTGCAGTTACCCCGGAAAGTGACTTAGCCTAATGCCCGCTACGCGTGAGTCGACGGTCCACGACTCGAGCGGACTTTTAAAACTGGAGGAGGTGAAATGAGGATGAAGAATCTACTTAAAGTTTGTGCGTTTGGTATGGCTTTGGCAGCAGCTCCGGCTTTTGCGGCGGACGGCGGCTCGACCGATCTGGCGACGACCGCTCACGCGGACTTGTCGACCGTCGTGTCGTCTGACGACAGCAGCTGCTCGGCGACCCCGGGTCGCCCGTCGACTGGAAGCGCGGCGCTCCTCGTGGGCGCTGGGCTGGTCGCGGCGACTATGTTCCGTCGTCGCTCGTAATACCGTAGCACCGGTTCATGAACCTGGAAATGGCGGTGAGCCTCTACAGCTCGCCGCCTTTTCTTTTTGTTGGGGGACGTACCCGTCCCCCCTCCCTCGGCACAGCCTCGGGAGCATCCCCCCACCGCGCGTTTCTCGCGCGAGTTTCGTGCGGTTGTAGTACGCCGTCGCCTTATTCGGCGTTACTCGTCGGACGAAAAGAAGGTGAGCAGATGAGTAATCCTGAAGGGCCGAAGGGGCCGCAGCAGATCCAGTTGCAGATTGATGATCAGGTTGGGCAGGGGTCGTACTCGAATTTAGTGGTGATCAATCATAGCGAAAACGAGTTCATACTCGACTTTGCGTTTCTTCAGCCGGGGGCGCCGTTTGCCAAGGTGCGGTCGCGGATCATCTCGTCGCCGCGGCATGCCAAGCGAATGATCGAAGCGCTGCAGAGAAACCTCGAGGCCTATGAATCACGCTTCGGGAAAATTGAAAGTCTGTCGGACGATCCGAAGTTCTTTCACTAATCCGAGCGCGAGCGCGTTAGACGAAGGTCAACGTTCCGTTCGAAGCGTCGAGACGCACTGCGACGTTGAGGGGAATCGCGCGGTTGCGTTCGCCGTGGCCAATGGGCGCGCCGGTCAGGATTGGGATGCTGAGCGGCCTTAAGCATTCGACGATCACTTCTTGTGCCGTCGGACCGGAGCCGTCTTTTTCGACGCAGTGAATCAAATCGCCGACGATTACGCCGCGAAGATGCGCGAACTCGCCCGCCATTTGCAACTGCGTGAGGATTCGATCGATTCGATATGGGCGCTCGCCCACCTCTTCTATTAGAAGGATCGCGCCATCGAGATCGACTTGGTAGTTCGTGCCGAGCAATCGCGACAGCACCTCTAGATTCCCGCCGCGAAGAACCCCCTCGACCGTCGCGTCCCGTCCGTGTGACTTAAGTCCCACAATCGGAGCAGGCAGGTCCCCCGACTCCAAGAGCTGCGATAGCGTCGTGAGCTCCCGCATGGCTTGATCGTGAGGAAGCAAGCCCAGTTGCGTGACGACTGGACCATGAATGGACGTCGTGCCGAGCTTGGTCAGCCAACCGTGGAGCGCGGTCGCGTCGGAAAAGCCGATGACCATTTTGGGGCGATCGAGAAAGCAGGTCGGTGACAGCCGATCGAGAAGTCGAGTAATTCCGTATCCACCGCGCGCCAGCATGACCGCTTGCGTCGACGGATCGCCGAGGGCGTGCTCGAGCTCAATCAGTCGAAACTCGTCGGTTCCAGCAAGATAGCCTTGGCGCTCGAAAATTCGCTCGTCGTGGACCAAGCGATAACGGCTTTTCAGAATCGCAGCACCTTTCTCAAAGGTGTCGCGTGGTACCGGACCGGCGGGAGCGATAATGGAGATTGCGTCGCCCGAACGAAGCAGTGGCGGACGAATGCTCGCGGGCCGAACGCTCACTTCCGTTTGCCTTTGCCCTTTGGCCGACGGTCGTAAAACGGCTCCGACTGTTCGCTGATCGCGTCGATCTCCACGACTTCAGCGGGCCTGAGCCACATTTGGGACGGCACTTCGGTAGCGCGCGCGACGCGAACGACGCGCTCTTTGCCGGCGTCCGAGCTGGCCGCTGAGTCGCGCATTCGCAGCTCGGTGCCGACCGGCATCGAGCTCGGCGCGTCGACCCACCAGCCGCCCTCTTTTTCCACTGCCTTCACGTTCGACGCGACCACCACACTGCGATAGAGAAGCTCGATCATTCACATGATTTTTAACACAAGTTGACGGGCGCGGCGCGGCGTAGGTACGCTAGACGCACGAAAATGGGCGCGAGCGATTGGCTCAAGGCACAGTGGAATGGTTGGGTGGACTCGCGGCTCGACGAGGAATTCCGCGCCAAGTTGCGCGCGCTTCCGACCCGGCAAAACGAGTACGGGTTCGATCCGTTCGGCTTTCACCGCGATCAGGTGAAGGCGGCGCTTTTGCTGACGCGATTTTTTTATCGCGACTACTTTCGCGTTCAGGTGCACGGCATCGAGCGCGTGCCCGAGGGGCGCGTGCTGCTCATCTCCAACCATTCGGGGCAGCTGCCGTTCGACGCCATCTGCATCGCCGGCTCGATGATCTTCGATCGCGATCCGCCGCGCATCGTGCGCGCCATGGTCGACAAATTCGTTTGGACCTTGCCCTTCGTTTCGTACCTGTACGCGCGCTGGGGACAGATCAACGGCACGCCGGAAAATTGTCGTCGGCTACTCGAAGACGAAGAGGCAATTTTGGTTTTTCCCGAGGGTGCCAAGGGAATCGTCAAGCCGTTCACCAAGCGCTATCAGCTACAGGAGTTTGGGCTCGGCTTCATGCGTCTCGCCCTCGAGACCAAATCGCCGATCGTGCCCATCGCCATCGTCGGTGCCGAAGAGCAGGCGCCGGCATTCAACGTGAAGCCACTCGCCGATCTGATGGGCCTGCCGGCAATTCCGATCATGCCGTTTCCGCCGTTTTTGCCAGTGATGCCGCTGCCGACCAAGTACCACATGTACTTCGGTGAGCCGCTCGTGTTTCAGGGCGATCCCGACGACGAAGACGAAGTGCTGCAAGAAAAAGTGAAGCGCGTGAAAAACGAAATTCAAACGATGTTGCGCGCCGGCCTGCAAGAGCGAAAGCACATCTTCTGGTGAGCGCCGCAAAGTCAAAATCTGAGACCGATGACAACGAGCGTTACGACGGTCGTTACGACGGTCGTGACAAGATCATCGTCACCGGAATTGCTGGACGACTCGGACGATTGCTGGCGCGCCGGCTGCATCGCTGGCACGAAGGCCGAATCATTGGCATCGACCGCCGCGATTTTCCCGGCCGTCCGCGCGACATCGATCACGTGCGAGTGGACATTCGATCCAAGCGCGCCCGCGACGTGTTTCGCGCCGGCAAAGTTCGCGCGTTGATTCACATGGGCGTGATGCACGATCCGCGCGCCAATCAGGCTGAGCACCATTCCTGGAACGTGCAAGGAACGCAGCGTCTGCTCGAAGCGTGCGCCGCCTACGGCGTGCCCAAAGTGATCGTACTTTCGTCGGCAAATGTCTACGGACCGCGGCCGGACAACTCGCAATTTCTAACCGAAGATGCGCCGCTTATGGCCGCGCAAGATTTTCCGGCGATTCGTGATCTGATCGAAGTCGACATGCTGGCGTCGTCCTATTTTTGGAAGCAGCAGTCGTGTGACACCGTGATTCTGCGGCCGGTGCACATCCTCGGCAGCGTACACAACGCGCCGTCCAACTATTTGCGGCTGCCCTATCCGCCGACGCTGCTCGGATTCGATCCGATGATGCAGCTCATCCATGAAGAGGATGTGGTCGAGTCGGTGCTGTCGGCGCTCAAACCGGGCGTGCGCGGAATCTTCAACGTGGTCGGGCCGGGCGAAGTGCCGCTCTCGACGGTGCTGCAGGAGCTCGGTCGTCCCTCCATTCCGGTGCCGCACATTTTGGCAAAGTCGATTTTGGGCACGCTGTGGCGGACCAAGCTCACTTCTTTTCCGGTACCGGAGCTAGATCACATTCGCTACGTCTGCATGGTCGATGGTGCGCGAGCCAAAGAGGTGCTCGGTTTTCAGCCCAAACATTCGCTGAAAGAGACGATTCGCGCGGTTCTGAACGCAACGTGATCTTCAAGTCACAAACGATCTGATAACCGCGAGTTACACGCGATCTGTGAAGAGGTGTTCACAGGCTCATCGCGCGCTCGAGGCAATGCTGCGCAAAATGTCGTGGCACAAAGGATGCTGAGGTCGCCGTCGGGAGGCACCCGATGCGTCTGATCTTGATCACACTTCTTCCGTTCCTTGCTACTGCCTGTCACATGTTCGACGACCATCACTCGTACCACTATTGTGATGCCGACGGATGTTACGACTGCGACGATAACGGCTGCCAAAATGGTGGCGGTGGATCAGTCACGCCGACCCCTGGAGGAGGCGATACCAGTGCATCCGGATCGGGCTCGGGATCCGGCTCGAGCGTGGCGGCGGGAGGGCAGTGTACATCGGCCAGCGCTTGCGTGGCCGGTTGCTACTGCAACGGAACTCAGTGCGTCACCACCAGTCTCTGTCAGACCGATCAAGACTGTTCTAGTTTTGGAGGGTGGTTCACCTGTTCCGGTGATAGCTGTTCGGGCGGGCTCGGAACATTTACCTGTCAGAGCGGAACGTGCGCGCCGCAAGCCACGGGCGCCGACGGTGGAATCGCCGGTAGCGATGGCGGCGTCAGCGGAACCTGTGCTTCCGCCAGCGACTGTGCGGCAGATAGCATCTGCTGCAATGGAGCTTGCAAGACCGACGTGACCGTCAATCCCGCCACCGCCTGCGCCGGAAACGCACAATGCGGCATCGGTGGAATTTGCATCAATGGCGCCTGCGAAATCGCCTGCACTTCGTCGGCAACCTGCGGCACCGGACAGCTCTGTAACGACGACCATTGCGTGGTCACGCCGGGCCCGGTACCGTCGGCGGGCGGTTGCGTCTTTGACGGCGACTGCAGTGCGTCGGGCGATCGCTGCATCAACGGTGTCTGCCACACTTCCTGTAGTGCGACCTCGGCCTGCACGAACGCCGCCGATCTCTGCTCGACCGGAATCTGTCAGCCGAACACCGGTCGAGTGGCGCAGTGCCGCATCGACAGCGACTGTACTGGCGGCGCCGAATGTGTGGACGCGACCTGCCGCAGCCGCTGCTTTGCCAACACCGACTGCGCCAGCTGCAGCGTTCAAACCACTTGCAGCATGGGCTACTGCTTTGCGCCGGCCGAGCTTTCTCCGCAGTGCAAGCTCAGGAGCGACTGCTCCGGCACTCTGAATTGTGTGAACGCCACCTGCCAGTAGGTACCCGTCTGGGTAACGCCTGCCCGCGTAGCGAGCGCTCTCTAGATAATGTTATGATAATGGCGTAAGTCGGTTCCGCCGGTATCGGAGGAGGAGCGCTCGCCTGTCATGCCGATCCGGGACAGCAGGGCGACGGTTGCGCGGACACCACCGACTGCGCCAGCGCGCTCTCGTGCATCTTCGGAAAATGTCAGTCGTCGGTTTGCTCCGGCAATACTAACTGTGCGGCCTCCTCTGATTGCAGCGCGTGCACTTCTGCACCCTATTGTCGCGGCACCGTCAGAAACGGCGCAACCCAATGTCAGACTAGTTGCGGGCCAATCGGCGTGTCGTGCGCCGGCAAGTCGGACTGTTGCTCGCTTGCGTGTCAGTCGGGAAACTGCTGCGTGCCCAATTCATCCTCCTGCAGCACCGGCGCTGACTGCTGCTCTGGATTCTGCGGCGCGGCGTCTGCCAAGATGCGGGCTGCTCGCCCAGCTCTCCCTGCGCGTCGCACTCGGCATGCGGTTCCTGTGCCGATAAGTTCTGCACCTCCACCGGCGATACAGTGCATCCGACCTGTAGCGGCACCGCCTGCGCAGCTCCGAGCGCGGGTTGCGGCGACAACGCCGACTGCTGCTCGAACCTGAGCTGCACCAGGCGCGCCAGCGACATGTATCCCACCTGCTGCATTCCGGCGGGGAACTCGACGGCATGCAATGCCAACAGCGACTGCTGTAACGGTTCGTGCAGTAGTCATAGCTGTCTAACTATCTTTACGCTCGACGGCGGGCTAAAGGGCGGCGGCCCCGCCCCGTGAGGCGCCGAGTGGTACCGCGCGAAATTACGTTGCATCTCGACGGAACCTAGGGAAGATCTCGGCTATGCGCCTGTGCCGAATCGCCATCGCAAACGTCAATACCACCGTCGGCGCGGTGCGTGACAACGTCGATCGCGCCATCGCGCGCGCGGAAGAGGCGGCGAAGGATGGCGCGACGGTGGTGGCGTTTCCCGAGCAGATGATCTCCGGCTATCCCAGCGAAGATTTGATTCAGTGGAGCAAGTTCGTGGCGGCGCAGTGGATCGAGCTCGAGCGGTTCGCCCGGGCGACGCAATCTCTCGGTGCGGCCCTGGCGTTGGGGGTGACTGTGGCGCGCGGCGATGGCGCCTACAACTGCGCGGCGCTGATTTATCGCGGTAAGATTTGCGGGCTGGTTCCGAAGGAGAAGCTCCCCACCTATAATGTCTTCTATGAAGGTCGGACATTTTCCCGCGGCACGCCCGGCCTCTTGGACACCGTGTGCGCGGTTCCGTTTGGCGATCTGATTTTCGAACTCGACTTCGGCACCTTGGCGCTCGAGGTGTGCGAGGACATCTGGTCGCCCGACGGCCCGATGCGCCGTCGCTGTTACGCGGGCGCGGAGCTGGTGCTGAACCTGTCGGCCTCTCCCTATCGCGTGGGTTTCGCACAGACCCGGCGCGAGATCATCTCCACTCGCGCGTCGGACAATCAAGCGACCGTGGTGTACGCGGCGTTGGTGGGCGCCAATGACGGGCTCATTTTCGATGGCGGCGGATACATCGCGCAAAACGGCCGGTTGATTCATGAAGCGCCGCGGTTCCGCGAAGGGATCTCCGCGCTCACGGTCGATCTCGATCGCACGTCGCGACTGCGGATCGAAAATACCACCTGGCGAAACGATCAAGAGACCTTCGTGATGGGCTCTCCCAAAGTCACCCGCATCTCCATCGACAAACCGACCGGCGGGCGAGAAAAGCTGTCCTATCCCGCGCCGCGCAGCTTCTTCTTGCCATCGATGGAGCCCCAGGATTTCGATCGCCGTCGCGCTTTTTGCGAAGAGATCCTCGACGCGCTCACCCTCGGTATCGGCGACTACTTCGAGAAGACCGGCGCGTTCAAACACATCGGAGTGGCGCTTTCCGGCGGGCGCGACAGCCTCTTGTGTCTGCTGATTGCGCACCGATACGTCACGCGTGCGAAGAAAAATCCGACCGAGCTATTGCGCGCATTCTTCATGCCCTCGCGCCATTCGTCGAAGGAGACGCGTGCGGCGGCAGTGGAAGCAGCCAAAGAGTTGAACGTCCCGCTCAGCATCGTCTCCATCGACGACGCCTTCGAGCGCGAGATCGCCGAATGTGGAAAGATGCTGCAGCCGGGAGAGACGCTGTCCGCGCTCGGTCGACAAAACATTCAGGCGCGTCTGCGGGCAGAACGAATGTGGACCTGGGCCAATTCGGTCTCAGGACTGTTTTTACAAACCAGCAATATGAGTGAGAAGGCAGTCGGCTACACCACCATCGGCGGCGATCTGGAAGGCGCGCTCTCGGTGATCGCCAACGTTCCGAAGACAGTGGTCAACTACCTGCTCGACTATCTTCACGAGACTTCACCGTCGGAGGCGATCCGGCTCACGCTGCTCAAGCCGCCCAGTGCCGAGCTGGCCGACGACATGGAAGATGAGCGCGATCTGATGCCGTTCGAAGTGCTCGACGCCTGCTTCGCGCTTTACGCCGGCGAGAAGATGGCGCCGGACGAAGTGGCGATCGCGCTGCGCGCCATGTTTCCCGCCCGCGACGGAAGCCAACTCGATGCCTGGACGGCGAAGTTCGCCAAGCTGTTTACGCAGTCGATTTACAAGTGGGTGCAAGCGCCGCTCAGCTTGCACATCGGAAATTTAGATCTCGATCGCGAGCGGGCGCTGCAGCTACCGGTGGTGCAGTGCTCTGAATGGCAGGGAAAGAAATCCTAGAACGTGCCCTTAGAGCGGGCCGTCAAAACCTNNGCGAATACCTCGACGGTATTTAAAGGAGGAGCAACGCAGCAGACGAGGCCCGCAGCAAGCCAGGCGAGAGCACAGGTTTTGACGGCCCGCTCTTAGTAGGGCTCGCGAACCCAGCGATGGGCTTTTAGCGCTGCGAGCGTATCGGCGGACAGTGGGCCATCGGTCGAGGCAGCACAGTTTTCTTCCGCTTGAGTGGGCGATCGCATTCCCGGAATGACCGTCGACACCGCTGGGTGACTGAGCACGAAGCGCAGCGCGCCACGCGCCATGGACGCGGCCGATTTTTCCACCAGCGGCCTCATCGCTTCGACCCGCTTCACGGTCTGCTTGAGCAGATCTCCAGCGAAATAGTCGGCGCGAAAATCCCCTTTGGGAAAAACCGTGTCCTCGCGCAATTTGCCGGCCAAGCTGCTCTCGTCGAACGGCACGCGCCCGAGCACGCCGATGCCGGCTTTTTCACAAGCAGGAAACAGCTCATCCGTCGGAGATTGATCGAAAATATTGAAGAAGACCTGCAGCGCGTCGGTGCGACCGGCTTTCACCACGCGTACCGCCGACGCCGGATCGTGCGAGTTGATCGAAATGCCAGCAAAGCGAATCTTGCCTTCGCGCTTTAACGCCCCCAGCGCGTCGTACCACTCGTTGTCGTCAGTCCAGGCATCGGCCCACACGTGGAGCTGCAGCAGATCGATGCGTTCAGTCTTGAGATTGCGCCGGCTCTTTTCGCAGCAGCTGCGGATCCAATCGGCGGGAAAAAACTCGCGCAGCTTCGATCCGGGTCGAGCCGGCCACTGGTAGCACTTGGGTGGAACCTTGGTGGCGACTGCGATCTCGGGATGGGTTTTGACGAATTCGCCGACCAATCGCTCCGAGTGTCCATCGCCGTAGACCAGCGCGGTATCGATCAACGTCACGCCCAGCTCGGCCGCACGCGCGAGCGCTTTGCGCGAATCGTCATCGCGGGCGCCGCCCCACATGCCGCCACCCATGGCCCAGGCGCCGACGCTGACTTCGGAAACTTTGAGACCAGTTTTCCCGAGAGTTCGATATTTCATGACCTTCACGTTATCACGCCGGTATACTCGCCGGCATGCCCAACCTCGAGCTCACCCGCAAAGACGACGTCTCGAGCTTTCGTAAGATCGCCATCGGCACTTGGCAAGACGCCTACGATCCTTCGGTCTACGGAACGATGGACATTCGCATGGACGCGGCCATGAAATACCTGGCCGAATTTCGCGAGAAGACCGGCAAGAAGTTGACCGTCTCGCACATGATGGCCAAGGCGATCGCCATGGTGCTCAAGGAAGTCCCCGACGCCAACGCCATCCTGCGCTGGAACCGCGTCTACCTACGCAAACGCATCGGCGTCTTCTTTCAGGTGGTCATGACCGACGAGGGACCGGGCAAAGTCGATCTGTCGGGCGCGACGCTCTATGACGTCGAGCAGATGTCGCTGGTACAGATTTACGACGAGTTCAAGGCCAAGGTCGACAAAGTGCGGGCGCGCAAAGATCCGGCCCTGGAAAAAACGCGCGGGACATTTTTGGCAATTCCCTATTTCGCGCTCAACCGCGTGCTCAAGTTCATTTCATTCTTGTCGTACACGCTCAATTGGGATCTCAGTCGCTTCGGAATTCCCAACGATCCATTCGGCAGTGTGATGGTGACCAACGTCGGATCACTCGGGCTCGACGTGGCCTTCGTGCCGCTCGTTCCCTATTCGCACGTGCCGATTCTATTGGCGATGGGCGCGGTCAAGGAGCAAGCCGTCGTCGAGAACGGCGAGATCAAAATTCCAAAGATCATGAGCGTCAACGCCACCTTCGATCATCGCTTCATCGACGGCTTTCACGCCTCGGTGATGTCTAAAGTGCTGCGCAAGTGGTTCGAAAATCCATACGAGAATTTCGACAAGCTGCCATGAGAGTCGCATTCGCGATTGTTTTGATGGGCGGCCTCGCCAGCGCTGCACCGGTCGACCCGAACTCCGCTCCCTCTCGTTTGATCGGTGCTGCCATCGGCGGAGAGAATGCGTACGCCATCGCGCAATCGCTGAGCGACGGAGTGGGACAGCGCATCGCCGGCTCGGCGCAATCGGAAAAGGCGATCGCTTGGGCAGAAGCGGAGATGAAGTCGCTCGGTCTCGAGCGCGTGCATCGCGAAGCGGTCAAAGTTCCGCACTGGGTGCGTGGTGCCGAATCACTCGAAGTGGTTTCGCCAGAATTCATGGTCGGACGTGCGCTACACGTGGCGGCGCTGGGCGGATCGATCGGAACCTCGCCCGACGGACTTTCCGGAGAGATCGTCGAGGTCGATTCGTTCGACGCGCTCAAAGCGCTGGGTGACGCGGTCCGCGGCAAGATCGTCTTCTTCAACAAAGCCATGCAGCGCACGCAGGATTTCGTCGGCTATGGATCGGTGGTGGGATTGCGCGGGCATGGTGCGGTCGCTGCGGCCAAGCAGGGCGCCATCGGCGCGATCATTCGCTCCGTCGGCACCGCCGGAAATCAGCTGGTGCACACCGGCGCGACGCGCTACGACGACGGCGTCGAAAAGATTCCCTTCGCAGCGGTGTCGCTCGAGGACGCCGATCTGCTGCATCGTCTCTTGTCGCGTTCGAGTGCAGTGAAGATCAAACTGACCCTCGGCGCCAAGTTTTTACCCGAGGTCGATTCGTTCAGCGTGGTCGGTGAAGTTCGCGGCTCCGAGCGGCCGAACGAGATCGTGCTCATCGGTGCGCACCTCGATTCGTGGGATCTTGGCGCCGGCGCTATCGATGACGCCGCTGGCTGCGGCATCGTCCTCGAGACCGCGCGAATGCTCGCACACCTGAAACCGCGGCTCCGTCGGACCCTGCGCGTGGTGCTCTACCAAAACGAGGAATATGGACTTTCCGGCGCGCGGGCATATGCCTTGGCGCATCAATCGGAGCTGGCGGCACACGTGGCCGCCATCGAAGCCGATTCTGGCGCTGGTCGCGCGCTCGGGTACGGCGTGGTGGGCGACGCCAAGTCGGTCGAGTTGATGAAGAAGCTCACAGCACCGATGGCGGGTCTGCACCTTTTGCCGGTTCGAATGGCAGACGAAATGGGCGCCGATCTGATTCCGCTGCAGGAGCGCGGTGTACCGATCTTGGGCGTGGATCAGGACGTATCGCGCTATTTCGATTGGCACCACACCGCGGCAGACACCATGGACAAGATCGATCCTCTCGAGATTGCGCAGGCAACCGCCGCCTTCGCCGGTCTCACCTGGTCGATCGCCGATAGCATCGAACGGCTGCCAGCCTCAAAACCCGCCCCAAAGTGGTAGATAGAGATGGGGACGGACGTTCCCATTTTGCAGGGGACTAGCCGCCTCGCAGTTACATAACTATCGATAACAGCTGACCCCGACATTGGAATCAATCTTGCGATAGCAGTTCTACGGCTTGTTGATGCGGCTGTGTCGCTTGCTCCGGCAGTCTCCTCCCTGGTCGGTCCGGTCTGCCGGGGCAAGTGGCTCTTTTTCGTTCGATGCACTTAAAGAATTGTCCTCGCGCGCGACACTCATCGATCAACATCCGATCACGCCGTAGCGAATTCGTCCATTCGAGGGCATGTGTGCCAGAACTGGCGCACTTTTGCCGCACCGCAGTTTTTTCCGACATCTGCGGCTGGTTCGGCGACACAGCGCCCGAAGTTCAAACGTCCGGCACTCGGAATCTGTGTCCGATGTTCGGACATGGGCAGGGGACCACTCGCGCTAAGCCCATGAAAACCTCCGGGACCCGTGGCGGCACACGAGCTGCTCTGCTGGGTCGACGATGTCCACAGCCGGTGATCATCTAATGCTGGTGAGTCCACGAGAGCTTTCCGACATGGAGCTGCTGGTGCTGCTTTTGGGCGCTTCACGCGCGGGCAGACTCGCCAGACGCGGTCCGATTCCCAAGATCGCGCGCATGGCGGATGTCGAGCTGCGAGGCGATCTACGCGAACATCAGGTGCAGCGATTTCGGGTGGCGGTCGAGATCGGCCGTCGCGCGGTCGACGAGCCGCTCACGCGTGGCGCTTCGATTCGCTCCGCCGATGACGTCTATTCGCGGCTGCGCGCCCGCATGATGGAGCTCGAACAGGAGGAACTGCACGTACTTGGGCTCGACACGCTCAATCAAGTGGTTTGCCATTATGTCTGCGCGCGCGGTTCGCTCAACGTCGTGCATGTGAATCCTCGCGAGGTCTTTCGAGTGCTGGTGCGCGAGCGAATTCATGCCGCCATCGTGGTGCACAACCATCCGAGCGGCTCTCCGGCACCGAGCATCGACGACAAACAATTGACCGTGCGACTCAAAGAAGCGGGCGAGCTCCTCGGTGTGCCGCTGCTCGACCATGTAATCGTGGCGCGGAGTGGGCGGTACAGTTTTGCCGAATCTTGGTCGAATGAGGGAAATAGTGGAAACCCCTGTGGCGTTGTCTAGTATAGGGAACTGTGAAAAAAGGTTTGCTCGTGCTGGCCGCCGTCAGCTTATGGACCGGCGTGGCCAGTGCACAGGAGGACATCGTGGGTGCGCGCGCGCTCGGAATGGGCGAGGCGCAGCGTGCCACTGCCTCCGGCGCGGAGGGACCGATTCTCAACCCTTCGACCATGGCGCTCACTCGGCAATATGCGATCGAAGCTCAATACGGCATCAAGATCGAGGGTATCGGCAACAATGTGAATGTGGCGATCATCGATTCGGTGACGTCGAAGGTGGCGGCCGGATTGGCCTACACCTTCGTCTACGCCAATCCCAGGTTGGGCTACTACTGGGCGGGTGGAAAAATTCGATCGGCAGAGATCACCCGAACCGGCCACGAAGCCGGACTGTCGTTGGCGCTTCCACTCGGCGACAAATTCATTCTTGGCGCCACGCTCAAGTATCTCTATTTCAACACCACCGCACCGCTGCCCACCGGAGCTATTCCGGGATCGCTCACGCTCGACCACTTGAACGGAATCACCTTCGACGTGTCGGCACTGCTTCGGTTGGGCAAGTTCAACATCGCCGCAATTGGTTACAATCTCTGGGACCACGGCAGTCGCGAGACGCCACTTTCGCTCGGCCTCGCGATCGGATTCGTGCCTACGCAGTCGTTCAACATCAACTTCGATGCGGTCACCAACTTCACCGGCTACGAAACGTACCGCATCGACGCCAACGGCAAAGTGACCTTTCAAAGCGTGGTCACCGGTCGACTCGGCGGCGGTATGGAATACATCATCAAGCAGCGTGTGCCTCTTCGTATCGGTGCGCTCTACGACACCGGAAACACCAGCACCTACCTGACCGGCGGACTCGGCTATCTCGGCCAAAAGGTGGGTATCGACCTCGGTTATCGAGGCAAAGTCCAAGGAGGAATGGAGAATTTCCTCATGATTGGGCTGCGAGTCTTCGTCAATTAGAGCCTTTGAGCTGGGAACTTCGGCGCGCGCGAGTGGTCCAATTCATATGGTGCATTCGCGGGCATGATGTCGCTCAAAGAGCACCTCTTGGTTCGCCGGCTGCGCGAGCGAGACGAGCAGGCCTTCAAAGAGGCGGTTCGGCTCTATCAGCACAAGGTCTACAACCTGGTCTATCGCATGGTGGGAAACCGCGAAGAGGCGGAGGACGTGGCGCAGGAGGTATTCGTCACGGTGCTGAAGTCGATCGATACTTTTCGTGGCGACTCAAAGTTTTCAACCTGGCTGTACCGAATCGCTGCCAATCACACCAAGAACCGGATGAAGTATTTGGGGCGTCGGGCCTACAATTCGACGTCGGAGCTCACCGACGCCACCGAGCGCGAGGCGCAAGGGAAGAGCGACACCGCTGGCTTCAAGACGCAGATCGCCGCACCCGACGCCGTGCTGGAAGGGTTGCAGATGGAGCAGCTGGTTCAGGAGGCCATCGCCTCGCTGGACGAAGAACATCGGGTTCTGGTGGTCCTGCGCGACATCGAGAGCCTCAGTTACGAAGAGATCGGCGCCATCACCGGCCTAAACGAAGGGACGGTGAAGTCGCGGCTGCATCGCGCCCGCATGGCGCTCAAGGACTACATGGCCAAGCGAATCGAGGGGGACTAAAATGGTGGTGTTGGACCACGTCCAGGCCACCGAAATGTTCAGCGCCTACTGGGAGAAAGATCTTCCAGCTGACCAGATACGCGCGCTCGAAGAGCATTTGCAGTCGTGCGTGGTGTGCAAAAAAGAATATCAGACGTTCGAACGGACCGTGGGCGCGCTGTCGGGACTGCACAAGATGGCAGCGCCGGCCGAGTTCTCCGACGATCTCCGCGGTCGCATTTACAAGCGCTCGCGCGGCCGCTTTTTTTCGCCCAAGCGGACCGGAGCACGGGTTCCGTGGGAGGTGATTTCGATCGTGATGCTGGGCGTCATATTGGCGATCTACGTGGTGCTGACGCTGGGAGAGCCGCAGAAATTACATCTGCCGTAAGCGATCGACGGCAGCGAGAAATCTTCGCCGGGCGCTCGCCAGTTGCGCGGGCCTATTCGTTGTAGAAGAGGGTGATGGCCACGCAGTGAAACGCGGCGTCGCTCGATTGGGTCACGATCTTATCGACGATCTTGATGTTCGGATTATCTTTGAGCCAGTGGGTAATCTTTTCGCCGAGCTGCTCGCGATCTTGAGCCATCGTCGCCGAGAAGATCTTCACGCCGCTGAACTGATTCATGTTGGAGCCGGATTCGCGCATTGCCATTAAGCCTTCGTCCTCGTTGCCGTATGCTCTTGGATGATCTGAAACAACTCTGTTTCGGTGAGAATGTGATCGGTCGACTTCGCCGAGCTCAGGATTCGTTTGACCAGGTCGGGCTCGGCCGCCACATTTCGTTTACGCAGCCAATAGACCACGTTCGACTCGCCACTCATATGACCAATTTCGATCTGCTGCTCGCGACCGAACATTCCCGCCGGAACGCCGGAGTAGATGCGGTCGGCCAAAAACGAATGGCCCTTCTGCTCGGCCTTGATGATGGCGGCGGCGTGCACGCCTGTAGCGGTGCGGAAAGCGTCCGAACCGGCCAGCGGATAGTTATAGGGAATGGCGACGTGGGTCGCCTTGGCGGTGAGCTCGCACAGCGGGAGTAGCTTGGTCAGATCGCGATCGGGAAGCTCGCCGAGCAGCTTCAGATTGAACAGCACCTGATCGAGCGCCGCGTTGCCGACCCGTTCGCCCACGCCGAGGATCGTGCCGTGAATTCGATCGGCGCCGTACTCGATGGCGTGAATGGCATTGGTGACGCCGAGCCCGCGATCGTTGTGTCCGTGCCAGTCGATGCCGACATTGACGCCGAGGCTGTCGATAAAGCGGCGAGTGAAGCGGAGCAGGTTCTTGATGCCGTCCGGCGTAGCGTGACCGACGGTGTCGCACACGCAAAGACGGTGCGCGCCGTGCTCGATGGCATTGCGAAAGAGTGCCTCCAGCACTTCTGGACGCGACCGCGTGGTGTCTTCGGTGACGTAGGTGATCTTGAGCCCACTTTTGACCGCTAGATCGATCGCTTCGGCGGAGCGCTTGAGCATGAGCTCGAGCTCCCAGCCTTCGGCGTACCAGCGGATCGGCGATGAGCCGATGAACGCCATCACTTCGATGGGCATGCCGAGCTTTTGCGAAGCGTCGACGATGGGCGTGATGTCGTTCACGTGCGTGCGAGCGGCGCAGGCGACCTGAATCTTGAGCTTACAGTCGCGGATCTCGCGGCCGATGGCCATGACGTCTTCGAACGCGCGCGCGCCCGCACCTGGCAGACCGATGTCGGCGTAGTCGATGCCAATGTCGTCCATCAGATGAACGAGCTTGAGCTTGTCCTCGATGCGCGGATCGACCACCGACGGAGATTGAATTCCGTCGCGCAGCGTTTCATCGAAAAAGGTGATCCGTGATTTCGAAAGCGGCGCGATCTTTTCGATCGAATTCCAGTCGTAGATGAAATCGCTCTCGGTCAGCTCTTCCGGTTTTCGATTGAGAAAATCGGCGGGCGAGCGGTGTCCGTTCTGATCGCCCGAGCCCACGACTAGGCCGCCTCGATCACGATGGCGATGCCTTGACCGCCACCGATGCAGGCCGAGCCGACACCGAGTTTTTTGCCGCGACGACGCAGCTCGTAGACGAGATGGGTGGTGATGCGTGCGCCCGACGCCCCGAGCGGATGTCCGAGCGCAATGGCGCCGCCGTCGACGTTGGTACGTTCGCGATCGAGTCCCAACTCTTTTTCCACCGACAGATATTGCGGCGCGAACGCTTCGTTCACTTCGACCAGATCGAAGTCGGTGAGCTTGTGTCCGGTGCGCTCCATGGCGCGACGAATCGCCGGCGCGGGACCGATGCCCATGATTTTCGGATCGACGCCGGTCACCGCCCAATTCGACACGCGCGCGAGCGGCTTCCATCCGTGTTTGAGACCGGCCTCTTTGGAGCAGATGACCAGCGCAGCCGCACCGTCGGCAATTCCCGACGCATTTCCGGCGGTCACCACGCCGTCTTTTTTGAAGACGGTAGGAAGCTTGGCCAAAATTTCTAGCGTCGTTTGCGGACGCGGATGCTCGTCGACGGCAAACTGGACCGGACCTTTTTTGGTCTTCACTTCGATGGGCGCAATCTCTTCGCGGAATCGCCCGCCTTCGTTGGCGGCTGCCCACGACTTCTGCGAGCGCAGCGCGTATTCGTCGCACTCGGTGCGGGAGATCTTGTACTGCTCGGCCAAATTTTCCGCGGTGATCGCCATCGGCATGCCCACGTACGAATCGGTGAGCGCATCCCAAAGGGTATCACCGACGGGCGGAATCTTGCCGAAGGTCCAGCCCCAGCGCGCGCCACGAAGTACGTGCGGTGCTTGCGACATCGATTCGGTGCCGCCGCACAAAACCACTTCGGCGTCGCCGAGAAGAATTTGTTCCGCGCCGCTGATGATTCCCTGAAATCCTGAGCCGCACAGCCGATTGAGCGTGCGCCCCGGCGCAGAGATGGGCGCGCCCACGCGCAGCCCGACGTGCCGCGCCAGATAGAGTGCATCGGCGGAGGTCTGCTGCACGTTTCCGAAAATGGACTGCTCGACCAGCTGAGGATCGCAGCCGGCTTGCTTGAGCGCGGCGGTCGAGGCTTGGACGGCCAGATCGGTTGCGGTCAGATCTTTGAGCGCCCCACCGAAAGCGCCGAAGGCGGTGCGCTTGGCGCCGACGATCCAAATCTCACGGGGAAGTTTTGGCATTTCCTTTTCCTCTTTCAGAAAGCCGCTTTTTGACGAAGTTTGCCATTCCACCGATGTCGATGATCTCTTGCATCACCGCTGGGAACGGCGCCGCCGAAAATTCCTTGCCGGTTTTTAGATCGCGAACTTTGCCGGCCGCGAGATCGATCTCGACCTCGTTTCCATCGGCAATCGCCTTCGCCGCTTCGGGACACTCGAGGATGGGCATGCCGACGTTGATGGAGTTGCGATAAAAAATGCGCGCAAAACTTTCGGCGATGACCACCGACACGCCTGCGCCCTTGATGGTCATGGGCGCCACTTCGCGCGACGATCCGCAGCCAAAGTTTTTACCGCCGACCAGCACGTCGCCCTGCTTCACCTTCTTGATGAAGTTGGGATCGAGATCTTCCAGACAGTGCGGAACCAAATCGGCCAGATTGATCGAGGTACAATACCGCGCCGGGATGATGACATCGGTGTCGACGTTGTCGCCGTACTTATGGGCTTTACCTTTGATCATGCGGCTGCCTTTCCGGAGATGATTTTCGACGGCTTGAGCTCGCGCGGATCGGTGATCACCCCCGCCACGGCCGTCGCCGCAGCGATAGCAGGGGAGCCGAGGTAGACCTGCGCGTCACGCGCGCCGTTTCGTCCGACAAAGTTGCGGTTCGACGTGTAAAAGCCGACCTCGCCGCCACCTAAGATGCCCATGTGTCCGCCGATGCATGGGCCGCAGGTGGAGGGACCGATCTCGGCACCGGCTTCGAGGAACTTGGTCATCAGTCCCTCGGAGACGAGCTTCATCTGTACTTCGTGCGACGCCGGAATCACCAGCATACGCACGTCGGGATGAACCTTGCGTCCGGCCATGATGTCGGCGGCGATGCGGTAGTCTTCGATGCGTCCGTTGGTGCACGAGCCGATGAACACCTGATCGACTTTGGTGCCGGCGACTTTGGAAACGCCCTTCACGTTCGACGGTAAATAGGGCGCGGCGACTTGCGGCTCCATGCCGTCGATGTCGATGTCGATGGTCTGTACGAATTCGGCGTCCGGGTCGGAGCGGAAGGTTTCGGGCGGACGCTTCCAGCGACCTTTGCCGTACGCCATGGTGATCTCGTCGACCTCGATGATTCCGTTTTTGGCGCCGCCTTCGATGGCCATGTTGGCGATGGTGAAGCGATCGTTCATGGCCAAATCGCTGATGGGCGCGCCGGCGAATTCGAGCGCTTGATAGGTCGCGCCGTCGATGCCGATGCGTCCGAGTAGCGCCAAGATCAGATCTTTGCCCATGATCATCGGGCCGATCTTGCCGTGGTAGTTCACACGAATGGTCGCCGGAACTTTGAACCACGTCTCGCCGAGCGCCCATACCGCCGCCAGGTCGGTCGAGCCCACGCCGGTGGCGAACAGTCCGAGCGCGCCATAGGTGCAGGTGTGGGAGTCAGCACCGACTACTACATCGCCGGGAACGACCAAACCTTCATCGGGAATGACCGTGTGACAAATGCCGGCGCGTCCAACTTCGAAGTAGTGCGAGCCCGGCTGACTCTTGGCGAACTCGCGCGTCGCTTTGGACAGCTCGGCCGACTTGATGTCTTTGGCCGGAACGAAGTGATCTTGAACCATGGCCACGCGACTCGGATCGTGGACCTTGTCGGTGCCCATGCTCCGCAGCGAAACCGCGGAAAGTGGAACCGTGACGTCCGATCCCATTGAGAAGTCGACCTTGGCAAAGATCAGATCGCCGGGTCGAACGGACTTTTTTCCGGCGCGCGAAGCGAGGATTTTTTCGGTGACCGTCATTCCCATTGGGAGTGCTCCATCAAAAGGGCGACAAGCTGGCGGGCACCNNATCCTAGTATGACCGCGGACTTGCAACCGGGCAAGCGACCGGCTAGAAAGTTCCAAATGGCAAGTCCAGCTCCCGTCCTGTGGGTCTTCGATTTCGATGGGACGGTCACCCTCAAAGACATTGGTGATGCGGTCTGTAGTCGTTTCGCGCCGCCGACTTGGCGAGACATCGACGACGCATGGTTGCGCCATGAAATTTCACTTCCTGACGCACAGCGTCAGATGTGGGCGCTGGCGCGATGCGTGCGCGAAGAGGCCATCGCCTATTGCCGCGAAGTGGGCCAGATTCGGCCGGGATTCGTGGAGCTGCTCGATCGAATCGCCGCGCGGAACGAAACGGTGTGGCTGGCTTCTGGCGGTTTCGACTTCTACATCGAGGCGCTGCTGGGCGATCTGTTCCACACGGGCGCCAGCACTTCAGTTGAAAATTCGTTCAGCCGGTTTGGCCGCCAATATTTCAATCGCACGAAATTCGTCGGCGACCGTATCGAGGTCGAGTTTCCGCACCACGACATCTCTTGCGAAAAATGCGCGGTGTGCAAAGGCAATGTTTGCGATTTGGCCAAGGCGACCGGAGCCACGGTGAACTTCGTGGGCGATGGTGCATCGGATCGTTGTGCCATCGGTCGCGCCGATCGAATCTTGGCGGTGCGCGATTCACTTTTGGCCAAAGCCTGTGAAGCACGCGGCGTTTCCTACACGCCGTTCGATCGCTTCGACGAATTGCCGTAGGTCGTGCGGATCGCTTAGACGGAGATGGTGAGGCCGAGCTTTTCGCGGATGACACCGTACTCGTCCGACAGCGCGTAGCCGATGAGATCGTGTGCGGCTTCGCTCGAGAGCTTGGCCGCCGTCGGTAGATCGTTGCACAAGATAAATCCAGCGCGCGCGGCGGTGCGGGCGATGCCGCGCAGATGACGTGAGATGTTGATCTTGCCGTGCGCCTGCGCCACAAGGCGCGCCACTGCCGGTGCAGCGTCTTCCGCGAGGGACGGCGAGTTCTTTTCGAAGCGAGACTTGAGTCCATGGATCTCGCCGGTCGGATCGGGAAGATCCAAGTCGGGCTTGGAGAGCGCGACGGTGGCCAGCAGAAGAAGCTTGAGCTGTCCGGGCGGAAGGTGCGACGCGATGGCGCGCCCGGGCCAAAACTGCGTGAGCGCACGGCCTAGCTGAAACGCCAGCTCGATGCGATCGGTTCCAGCGAGCGTGTCGGAGCCAATCAGCAAGACCGGTGGACGAGTTGCACCCACGTCGATGCCGTCGGAAAAATCGGGACATCGGTAGACGATCGGCTTGAGCACGCCGAGTTGCTGCGCGCAGTAGGTCAGCACCGATGCGAATCCGCTCTCGAGCGTCTCCAACCGATCTTGGGTGGTGACCCCCAAGCTGGTGAGCGAGACCGCTGGCTGATAGACCGCAAACAACGCCTGCAGGACCTCATCGATGGCTGGATCGTCGTCGGCGTGGCGAACTTGACCGAACAGATCGCCGTCGATGGGAAGCTGCGCGCGCGGCAACAATCGAGCGCGATGGGTTTCGTAAAATTCGGTGGCGGCGGCATCGGTGCTGCCCAGCGCAACCAGCGCGGACGCAGCACGAAACGCGTCGTCCCAGTCGGAACGGTCGGAGTGGAATTGAAACAGCGCCAACCCGGCGTGCAACTGGGTCAGATCGGAAAGCCAGGTGCTGCGCAGTTGCGTCGCGCTCGACGGCTTGCCTGCGCTCGGTGCGAGATCGATATGGACATCCTCTTCATCTGGAACGTCGTCGGGTTCTGTTGCTGCCGTGCCCGCAGATCCGGCCACTCCTTCGAACTGTCCTTCGTCGACTTCCTGAACATCGGTCGGCGTGCTGTCGAGGAGCGTTAGCGATTCGCGCGGACGTGGATCTTTGGGCGCCAGGGTGGACGCGCCTTGGTAGGCGATGCGCGCTGACGCCGGATCTTCGAGCCTTAGGCGATAGAGATCGCCGAGCTTCAGCCAAAGCGGAAGCAGAATCGAAGCGTCCGCTCCGGCGCTGAGCGAGTGAATCAAGCGGCGGTAGTGTCTTTCCAGTCGCGGCCAATTTGCCTGCCGCACCAAAACCATCTCCAGCTCGGCCAGGATCTCGGCTCGGGAATCGTCGATGGAAACGGCACGCTCGAGATGCTCCACCGCCCGTTCGTCGTCGCCGGTAGCCGAACAGATGCGCCCGGCATATTCGTGTGCACGCACGTTGTCGAGATCGATCGAAAGAGCCTGATCGAGGTGTGGCCAGGCGATGCAGGCCGCTGATTTCGCGTCGTTCTCATCGGTGCTGCGGCCGCCTTCGCTGAGAAAGGCCGCCCAACCGAGCAGTGCGTGATAGTCGGCCTGGTCGGGCGCCGCTGCCACGGCGATTTCGAGCTTTTCGCGCGCGCTCGCCGCCTGGCCGCTTGCCAAAAGAGCGGTCGCTTCTTGGACCGCGAGCTCGGCCTCTATCGCGCCCGAGCTGGCGGCAGGTAAGCTGAGCGACTGAACATATTTCTGCCGACGCTCGGCTGACGACAAAGTCTCGAACGCCTTGCGGAAGATCTCGTGCAGCTCGAGCAGGCGAACATAGTCGGCGTTGAGCTCCTCGGGAGTGAACCGTTCGATGGGAAAGCGCGATGAGATGGCGCCATAGTTGGTGGCGACCTCGGCGATCGAGCAGTTCCGCGATAGGCTGAGCACCTCGAAGTAATCCTTCGAGTGAATGTTTAGATATTCGTCGACGATCTGCTGACTGAAGGCGTCGAGCGCCGCGCGATGTTCGGGATCCCTCGAGGAATCGTTCTGGCGCGCGCCGTCCTGAGATGGGTCCGCAACTTCGTCGTCCCAATCGAGCACGATGACCTGCGCATCGGCGAGCGCGGGATCGGAAGCAGTCCGCTTGCCGCGCGGATCGGGCTCGTCGAGGTTGAACAGATCGTCGGAGAGACCGGTGGGGCGCGGTACCGAGAACTCGGCCGAGGAGATTCGTTCGAGCGCCAGCGGATCGGACTCTTCCATGTCCGGCCCCGACACCTCCGATGGCTCGAGCTCGGCCAGGCCGCAGGCGAGTAGAACATCCACCTGAATCAGTAGCGCGTCCGGATCGGGCCCGGCGCTCAAGCTTTGAATGGTCGGGTTACGCGTGAAGAGGGTGAGCTTGTCTTCGCCGAAGACCTGATCGAAGGCATCGCGATGATGCTCGGCGCGCGGCGTGAGTGCGATGCGCCAAAATCCACCGCCGAATGTGGCGGCGATCTCGTCGACCTTGGCTGTCTTCTTGAGCCCGGCGAAGACCAGCCGCGGCGTGTCGATGGGAAACTGCGCGCTGTTTTTTTCGGGCGGCGTCGGATTGAACGACCAGGTGCCCTCTTTCCAACGCAGCAGGCTGGCGATCTTCATCCGCATCTGCGAGGAGAGTTGAAACAGCAGATCGCGCTGCGTGATCCAGCCGAGATCGACCAGCACTTTTCCGTAGAGGCTCTTGGTCTCTTGCGCGCGCTGCAGCGCCGCCTGATGCTTCTTTTCGTCGATAACCCCGCGCATGACCAGAAATTGTCCGAGCGTTTCGGTGCGCACGTTCGATTTGACGTGCACCGGTTTGCCCTGCACCAGGATGATCTCTTTGAGCACTTTGCCGCGCTCGATGGTCAAGGTGCCCGACGCGGTCAGCTCCCAAAGATCGAGCAGAATTCGCGAGGGTGCGCGATCGGCGAGCGTACCTTTTTGCGGTTGACCCGCCGCGGAATCGTCGTCGGAGGACTCCTCATCGATCGCGATCGACGGCGCAGGCTCCGGGCGAGGGCGCAACGGAACCGGTGTTCGTTTACGCGCGTGGATCACTTCCGGCGCCGCTTGCGGTTTTGGGGTCACTGCGGCTTCGAGCGCGCTTAAGACCGAGACCGGGCTAGTTTTGCCGATGGTTTTACGAATCAGCGACAAAAGATCGGGTCCCACGAACGGCTTGGACATGAACGCCGCGCCGGTTTCGCGCTGGAGCTTGGTGACCGTGCCCGGATCCTTGAAGACCGCCGAGGTGACGATGAGCGGCACTTCTTTGCCGAATTTGTGTCGGCGCAGCTCGCGGCAGAACTTGAATCCGTCCATTCGTGGCATGAGCAGATCGGACATCACCAGGTCGAATGGACCGGTTTCGAGCGCGTCCATTCCTTCGATGCCGTCTTGCGCCACCACCACCTCGGGATGGAGCAGGGCCAGCTCGGGATCGTGCTTCACGAACGCTTCGATGATCCGTCGCGTGTGCTTGTCGTCGTCAATGATGAGGATGCGTAGGCTCATCGAATCGCAAGATTTTACCACGCCAAGATGGCCGCGTCAGCAGTGGTTTCAAAAAACGGCAGTGACTCGGCTTTGCAATTTAGGGACACTTCTAGTTGGCTAGTCGGCGAAGTGACAAGCGGCGCGATGAGACTTACTGGGGGCCACGATCTTCAATTCGGGAAGCGCGGCGCGGCAAATCTCCGGTTTGCCCTTGGCGGCGTAGAGCGGACAGCGCGGGTGAAAGGCGCAGCCCGAGGGCGGATGCGCCGGCGAAGGCGGATCTCCTTGCAGAACAATGCGATCGCGTCGTTTGGACGGGTCAACGCGGGGAACTGCCGAAAGCAGCGCCTGGGTGTAGGGATGGCGTGGCGTCGAGTAGAGCTCGATGGCCGGTGCCAGCTCGACGATCTTGCCGAGGT
>PLXG01000047.1:0-172 GCA_003153195.1 Myxococcales bacterium | reverse complement strand
CGCCAGAAAATTCGTGCGGATAGCGATGCTCGAGCTCCGGCCTCAGCCCGACCAAGTCGAGTAGCTCGCGCACGCGCCGCTTTTGTCCTTCACTGGAGCCGCCCAGGCCGTGAATGATGAGCGGCTCGCGCAAAATCTCGCTCACCCTCATGCGCGGATTGAGCGAGGCGTA
>PLXG01000019.1 GCA_003153195.1 Myxococcales bacterium | reverse complement strand
ATCAAGCTGCTCGACGAGATCGGCGAGATCTATCACAAGCAGCTCAAGAATCCACAGAAGGCGATTGCCGCCTTCTTGGACGCGCTCAACGCCAAGGGTGACAACCACGTCGTTCTGCACAAGCTGCTCGAGCTCTATCACGAGACCCAGCAGTGGAAGAAGGCGATCGAGATCATCGTGCGCATGGCGGATCAGGAAAAAGATCCGGTGCTACGCGGCAAGTACCATCACGCCGCGGCGCGTATTCAGCGCGACGAAGTGAAGTCGCTCGACGATGCCATCGAATCGTTCAACACCGCGCTCGACAGCTATTTCGAGAACACCGACAAGCTGACCGACGCGGCGTTCCAGGAATATTTGAAAGCGTTCGAAGCGATCGACAAGATCTGCACCAACAAGAAGGATTGGAAGAACCAAGAGCGCAACTACCGCAAGATGATCAAGCGAATGCCGCAAGTCGGCTTCGAGCCGATCAAGATCGCCCTGTGGCATGCGCTCGGTGAAATTTATCGAACGCGCCTCAAGGAGTTCAACGGCGCCATGCAGGCGTTCGAGGTGGCGGCCCAGCTCGATCCGCAGAACAGCGCGCGTCACGAGATTTTGGCCGAGCTCTACATGCTGGGCGGACCGGAGCTGGCCGAGAAGGCGGTGCGTCAGCACATGACGCTGCTCAAGATCGATCCGTTCCGCACCGAGAGCTACAAGGCGCTGCGCAAGCTTTACGCCGACACCCATCAGTACGACAAGTCCTGGTGCGTGTGCGCGGCGCTGGTCTATTTGCAGAAGGCCGATCCCGAGGAGACGCAGTTCTACGAGCAGTATCGGCAGAAGGGCTTCCAGCGGGCCAAAGCGCGACTCACCGACGAGATGTGGGCCAAGAGCGTCTTCCATCCCAGTGAAGATCGCTACATCTCGAACGTGTTCGCGGCGGTCTATCAAGCGGTGGCGCTGCTTCCGACCAAGAGCGGTGAGCACAAGCAGTTTGGGCTCAAGCGCAAAGACAAGCGCGACCTGCAGAGTGATCAGGCGATGTTCTCCAAGATGTTCAACTACGTCACCTCGATCCTCAATGTGACGCCGCCGGAGGTCTACTTCCAGCCAGACAAGCCGGCGCGCATTCAGCTCGCCAATACCAAAGAAAAGGGCGTGCTGATTCCGTCGTTGATCATCGGCGCCGACCTGCTGCAGGGAAAAGCAGAGAAGGAGCTGGCGTTCCCGCTGGCTGCTTACCTGACCAAGCTGCGGCCGGAGCACAACCTGGTGCTGACCATCACCACCAACACCGAGCGCTCCATCGCCTTCTTGGCGGCGGTGAAATTGGTGAAGCCGGACTTTCCGGTTCCGCCGGCGCAAGCCGACACGGTCAATCAGTATCTGGCGGCGATGCGCACGACCGTGCGTCACGAGTGGCACGAGCAGCTGGCGCTGGTGGTCAAGCGCTTCGTAGAGCAGGGCGGGCAGGCCGATCTATCGGCATGGTCCAAGGCGGTCGATCTGACGTCGCATCGGGCCGGCTTCCTCTTGTGCAACGATCTGGCTTTGGCGGCACGCGAGATTCAACAAGAGCCGGCGGTGGTCGGCGGATTGACCGCCAAAGACAAAGTGCGAGAGCTGATCTTGTACTCGGTTTCGAACGAGTACTTCGAGCTGCGCAATCATCTGGGGATCACCATCGACGATCGCCTAGCGGCACGGCCCGGCGGAAGCGCCTACGGCCAAGACACCGTATGAGCACGATCCATTCGGCCTAATGACCATTTAACTTTACGGAAATAGATGAGCCAGAAATCTCCTCGGCGCTCAAACGCCCTCAAGATGTTCGTCCGCGATCTCAGCTTTGCGCCTTCTCGTCGTTACGTAGACGTGCAGCGCGAGCTGGGACGCATTTTCACCGTCGGAAAAGTCGACGTCGACATCGATCAGCTGATCTCGCGAACGTTCCTGTGTGACCGCCACCGTTGCATTCAGTGGACACCGCACGAGAAGAAGAAGGACGCGCGGCCTCTCATCGACAACTCCTGCTGCTCGCGCTATTCGGTGCCGGTCACCGACTTCGATCGCGAAAAGCTGCTGCGGATTTTGCCGCTGGTGAAAAAGCGCCTGGGCAAAGATCATCCGCTCAACGCCGATCGCGACGCGGCGCCCTTCGAGCTCGACTCTGACTACGCGTTCGTCATGCGCGAGCAGGAAAACGGCGCCTGCCAGTTCGCCCTCTACGAACAGGGCATGACCACCTGCGCGGTGCACAAGACCTGCTTGGAAGAGAAGCTCCCGGTGTGGGAGTTCAAGCCGCTGTCGTGCTCCCTGTGGCCGCTGGCGCTGCTCGACTACGATCGCGACGGCGAAGATCGCTATCTGCTCACCATCTATTCTGACGCCACTTCGGGACTGTTCGACGATGAGGATTCTCAATCGAACGACGAGTCGCACTTCGCCTGCTTGGTCGATCAGAGTCCCGATTACGATCCGCTCTATAAGACCATGCAGGGAGTGATCGAGCAGGTGCTCGGCGCCGACTTCTATCGCACGCTCGATAAGTACGCGAGCAAGCTCGCCCGCCGCTGATTTTGCGAATCGGGATCGACACCGGCGGGACGTTCACTGATCTGGTCGCGCTCGGTGACGATGGTGCGCTCCAAATTCTCAAGGTTGCCTCCACGCCCGAAGATCCGGCGCGCGCACTGCTCGATGCGGTACAGAAATTCGTGCGGGGCGCCGAAGTGGTTCATTCGACCACCGTCGCCACCAATGCGCTCTTGCAGCGACGCGGCGGTCCCACCGCGCTGGTGTGTACCAAAGGCTTCGAAGATCTGATCGAGCTCAGGCGACAGGCGCGTCCCCAGCTCTATGCGCTGCATCCGGTGGTGCCGCCGCCGCTGGTCGATGTGCGCGTGGGCCTAGACGAGCGCATGGACGCGAGCGGGCGCGCGATCAAGGTGCCGAGCGCGGCCGATCTCGACGCCGTAGTGTCGGCGATCATCGCCGTGGACGGAATTCGTTCGGTGGCGGTGGCCTTTTTGCACGCTCATCTGAACGGCACACACGAGCGGATGATCGCCGAGAAGTTGCGTGTCGCCGGCTTCGCCGTTTCAATCTCGTCCGAAGTGCTGCCTCGTGAGCGTGAGTACGAGCGAACGTCGACCACGCTCATCGACGCTTATCTGCAGCCGGTGGTGCGTCCGTACCTAGAAAGACTTCGCGCGGCAATCGGCGATCTACAGGTGATGGGATCGAACGGCGGCACGACTGGCGTCGACGAGGCGATTCGCCATTCGGTGCGTACAGTCCTCTCCGGCCCGGCGGCAGGGGTAGTGGGCGCGCGCGCGGTGGCGAAAGCAGCCAAGATTGAAAATGTCGTTACGCTCGATATGGGCGGCACCTCTACCGACATCGCCCTCTTGACTGGCGCTTCGCTCGAGCTCGAGTGGACCGAAGAGACCGAGCTCGACGGAAATCCGATTCAACTGCCGATGCTGGCGGTGAAAACCATCGGCGCGGGCGGTGGTTCGATCGCGCGCATCGACTCGGGCGGCGTGCTGAAAGTCGGCCCGCAGTCGGCGGGCGCTTCGCCTGGACCGGCGGCGTATGATCAGGGCGGCACGCTTCCCACGCTCACCGACGCTCACGTCGTGGTCGGACATCTCGACGCGCTGCTCGATGGGACGTTTGCTCTCGACCGCGAACGAAGTCGCGCGGCCATCCAAACCATCGCCGAAAGGGATCGCAGCGTCGAAGAGACCGCCGATGGAATGATTCGCGTCGCCGATGCGATGATGGCGCGCGCGGTGAAGGCGATCTCGGTGGAGCGTGGACGCGACCTGCGCGAATACACCTTGATGCCGTTTGGCGGTGCCGGTGGACTTCACGCTTGCGCGGTCGCACGCGAGCTCGGAATGAGGCGCGTGTTCGTTCCGCCTTCGCCGGGACTTCTATGCGCATACGGAGCGCTAGCAGCCGAGGTACAGCACGAGATATTGCACTCGGTCGCGAAAGATGAAGACCTATTGGCTCGCTTCAGCGCACTCGAAGCAGAGGCATCCCGGCGCCTGGCAAAAGAGAACATCGCCGCCGACCGAATGCGCTTCGAGCGAGTCGCGACGTTGCGCTATCGCGGACAATCCTTCGAGCTCGCAGTTTCAGCGAAAGATTCTGCGCCCTCGAGCTCGTCGGCGAGCAGCCAGCTCTCCGCGGCGTTCGAACGTGCCCATCGCGTTCGATACGGGTACACCTTAGATGCGCCAGTCGAGCTGGTGACCNNCGGAATCGGGCGATTCGACACTCGGCGCGTCGAAGATTTGGTTCGATGGACATTTTCGAGAAGCGCCGCGACTGACGCGCGCTCGACTTCGCGCCGGCACGCGGTTGAAGGGTCCGTTGCTGCTGGTGGAATATTCGTCGACTACGTTGCTGCCGCCTGAAGCCACGGCTGAAGTAGATGACGCCGGCGGACTGCACATCACGCTTTGATCGGAGAGGGATGATGGCTCGAATTACGCCGGCAATGACGTGATGAAGGCCTAACGCGCATCGTCGAAGCCTTCCCCAAAAAGGTTGTGCCGGTGGACTCGCAAGAGCTGCCGCAACTCGATAGCAAGGGTCACGCGATGTCGCCCAAGCCCTGAACCTCGCGACAAATTCGAGCACTGGGTAGTATTTTCGCAGAACGGTGACCGTTCCGTGACAATCGTCCGTCATGGTTGGGTTCGTGACCCCACAACCACTTTCGTACTATGCACGTGAAGTGCGCCGGGAGCTCCCGGCCGATGCGTTCGCCCCGCACCCGCTTTCGCTCGGCTGGATGGCATTCCATCTTGCCGGCCTCGTCGGCGGAATGTTCGCTGTTGCCCATCACTTGGGCGGCTGGCCGGGCATGCTGCTGTGCTCCATCATCATCGGCCACAGCTTCTCCGGGCTCGGATTCTGCGGGCACGAGATTCTGCACGGCTCGGTGGTGCGCAACTCGGTTCTCCGCCAGGTGCTCGGCTTTATCGCGTATACGCCGTTCTGTCTGTCGCCCACCATGTGGGTCGCTTGGCACAACCGGGTCCATCACGGCAACACCCAGAAGGTGGGCGTCGATCCGGATATGTTTCCGACGCTGGAAGAATACCGGGCCTCCAAGGTCACCCGCATCGCCGACGCGGTCTCCTACGGATCGTCGCGACTGGCTGGATTCTTCACCATTCTGATCGGGTTCACCGGCCAGTCCACCCAGGTTCTGTTTCGTCAGGCGCGCAAACCGGATTATCTTTCGGCCAGCCAGCATCGTCGCGCGATCATCGAGTGGGTGGCCATGTGGTCCTGCTGGATCGCTTATGGTGTGATTTTCGGAAAGATGGCGTTCCTGTTCGGCTTCGCCATTCCACTCATGATCGGAAACTCGATCTCGATCTCGTACATCTACACCAACCACAACCTGAGCCCGTTCACCGAAGTGAACGATCCGCTGATCAACTCGCTCAGCGTAACCTTTCCGCGCTGGGTCGAGAAGCTGCACCTCAACTTCGGCTATCACGTGGAGCACCATCTGTTTCCGTCCATGAGCGGCAAGTACGGTCCGGCAGTGCGCGACATCCTGGCTCGCAAGTGGCCCGATCGCTATCAGTCGATGCCGTTCTTCCGCGCCATGAAGCTGCTCTATTTCACGCCGCGCGTTTACAAGGACGCCACCACGCTGATCGAGCCGCGTACCGGCCTCGAGTTTTCGACGCTGGTTCCGACTCCCTCGAAATCTTCTTCCCAGATCGAAGGCGTAAGCGCTGTAGTCGCGCAAGCTGTCGGGTGAGCTTCGGCTTTTTCTCCAGGGCGCTGCTCGCGCTCGCTTCCATTCTTTGGTCCGGGATTGCGTTGGCTGATCGAGCGAACGGTCCTGCGCAAGCCAACAATCATTTCGGTTTTGATCTCTACGAAAAGATTCCCTCGCAATCGGGCAACGTCGTCTTCTCGCCGCACAGCATCGCCGAGGCGTTGGCCTTGGTGCACGCCGGCGCGCGTGGCAAGACCGCTGCGGCGATGTCCAAAGTATTGCATATTCCACTTTCAAAACCGGAGTGGGTCAAAGAGGAGCTCGCTCTCGACCGCACGCTTCAAACCGATGGCAATCGCGGCGGACAAAAGCTTTCGATCGCCAACGCACTATGGTTGGCGAAAGATCTTTCGATCGCGCCCGGATATTTGCAGGCCATTGCCGGCGGCGGAGAGACTGCGCTCAGCCGCGCCGACTTTCGCACCGATCCGGAGCGCGTGCGTCAGTCGATCAACGCGTGGGTAGAAGAGGTGACCGCGCACAAGATCACCGGTTTGATTCCGTCGGGAATGATCTCTCGAGAGACCTTGCTGGCGGTGGTCAACGCGGTCTACTTCAAGGGCGATTGGGCACATCCGTTCGAGAAGGAAGCGACGCGCGAAGAGCCATTCAAGCTTCACGGTGGAAAATCGATTTCGATCCCGACGCTACGTCAGGCCCATCTATTTCCATACGCCGAGAATAAAGAGTGGCAGGCGATTGAGCTTCCCTATCGCGACGGTGGGCTCTCGATGGTCATCCTTCTGCCACGCGCTGATTCGCTCGCGGCGCTGGATAAGTTGCTGAGTGGCCGTGAGCTCGACGCCGCGCTCGAGACCTTGTCGCCGGTGCAAGTCGATTTGGCGCTTCCCAAGTTCAAGGTGAGCGGTACGCTGCGCTTACGTGAGCAACTATCCGCGCTCGGAATGGCGAACGCATTTGGTGCTCAGGCCGACTTCTCCGGAATCGCCGAGAACTTGTTCATCTCCGAGGTGATTCACAAAGCCTACGTCGCCGTGGACGAGCGCGGCACCGAAGCCGCCGCGGCAACCGCGATCGTGATGGAGGGAAATTCGCTCCAAATGGGACCGCGCAAAATCTTCCACGCCGACCATCCGTTCCTATTTCTGATCCGGCATCAAGCGACCGGCGCAATTTTGTTCCTGGGTCGCGTCGCAAATCCGAAAAACTAGCGCGACGTGAATCGCAGCACACTCGGTCGTCGAATGGATCTCAAGTTCAATGTTCGTGTTGAGCAGATGCTGCGAAAACTCAGCGCTTGAACAGCAGGGCCAATGCGTGTTTTTGCGTCTCGCGCATCTCTTCGGCGAGTGAGGTGGTGAGCGGAATTTCCTTCGGGCAGACCTGCACGCAGTTTTGCGCGTTGCCGCATCCGCCCACGCCGCCGTCGTCCATCAGCGCTTCCAGTCGCTCGTCGCAATGCATCGCGCCCGACGGATGGAGGTTGAACAGTCGCGCTTGCGAGATCGGCGCCGCGCCGATGAAGCTCGACTGCGGACCGTAGTTGGGACAGGCCTCCATGCAGCAGCCGCAAGCCATGCACTGCGAAAGCTCATAACGAGTCTGCGCCAGCTCGGGCGAGTATTTCGGGCCGGGTCCGAGCGCGTGCGTTCCGTCGATGTCGATCCAGGCGTGAACGCGTTTGAAGTCGTTGAAGATGCGCGTGCGGTCCACCGCCAAATCGCGAATCAGCGGATACTTGGTCATCGGCCGAATCTCGACCGGCTGCTCCAGCGAATCGACCATCGCCGAACAGGCCTGACGCACCCGACCGTTGATGTTCATGGTGCACGAGCCGCACACCTCTTCCAGACAGTTCGCGTCCCACACCACCGGCGCGACTTTTTGTCCGCTCTTGGTGACCGGATTGCGCTGCACCGCCATCAGCGCCGCGTGCACATTTAAATGCTCTTCCCACGGCACATCGAACTCTTCCCAACGTGGCGGGGAGTCCGCTGAATCTTGTCTTTTGATCTTGAGTGCGACCGTTTTGCTCATGTTTCCCCGTCGACGATGTTATCTCAAGGAGTCGATGTTCACGCAGTTTTTTCCGCTGCCGGCGCGGCGGGCTTGTTCTTGTTCGAGTAGTCGCGCTTGACCGGTTTCACCAGCGACGTGTCGATCTCTTTGTAAGTGATCGTCGGGCCGTGGGTGGCGCTGTCATACGCAGCCATGGTGGTCTTCATGTACTTGTCGTCGTCGCGATTGGGGAACTCGGGCTTGAAGTGCGAGCCACGCGACTCATCTCGCAGGAGCGCGCCCACTGTCATCACGCGCGCCAGCACCAGCATGTTCCACAGCTGACGAACGAACGAGAGCGCCTGATTGGCGGTTTTGCCGCTATCCAAAATGGAGATGTTCTTCCAGCGCTCCATCATCTCTTGCAGCTTGCCGTCGACCATCTGCAGCTCGGTGTTGTGCCGCTCGACGGTCATGTAGCGATTCATCATTAGGCCGAGCTCCCACCAAAGTCCGTAGGGATTCTCGCTGCCGTTCATCTTGCCGATGGTGTCGTAGGTGGTGCCGATGTTGCGTGACTCGCTTTCGAAGATCGAGGATGACGCAGTCGGAAGCGTTTTGCCCGATGCGTAGGCCGCCATCTTCGGACCGCACACCATTCCGCCGTACAAACAGGAGAGCAGCGAGTTTGCGCCGAGACGATTGGCGCCGTGATATTGAAAGTCCGATTCTCCCACGGCAAATAGCCCGGGGATGTTGGTCATCTGATCGTAGTCGACCCACAGTCCGCCCATCGAATAGTGCACCGCCGGGAAGACCTGCATCGGAACTTTGCGCGGATCGGCGCCGATGAACTTCTCGTAAATCTCCACCACGCCTTCGACGCGCTCGGCGATCTCGTTCGGGCCGCGGCCTTGCGACACTTCGCGATCCGGATCGACGATGTCGAGATAGACCGCGTCTTTGCCGCCGATGCCGAGGCCGAGATGGCGAACCGTCTTGAAGATCTCGCGGCTAGCGATATCGCGCGGAACCAAATTCTTGTAGCTGCCGAATTCCGGGCGGCCTTCGAAGATGTAGTAGCGGTCTTCCGCGGGAATGGTGAGTGGATCGCGAACATCGCCCTTGGTCTTGGGCACCCAAACGCGTGCGCCTTCGCCGCGAAGCGATTCGGAGATGAGGCGATATTTGTCCGGGCCGGCAATCGCGGTCGGATGAACTTGAATGAACTCGCCGTTGGCGTAGTGCGCGCCCTGCTGATACGCGACCGCCGCCGCAGTGCCGGTGCAGACCACCGAGTTGGTCGACTTGCCGAACACCACGCCCGGACCGCCGGTAGCCAGCGCAACCGCGGCTGCCGGGAAGGTGTCGAGCTTCATCGACGCCAAATCCATGGCCACGATGCCGCGACAATTTCCGTTGTCGTCGAGAACCGTCGAAACAAACTCGTGTCGTTCGAAGCGTCGAACTTTTCCCGCGACCTCGTGACGACGCACTTGCTCGTCGAGCGCGTACAAAAGTTGCTGACCGGTGGTGGCACCGGCGAACGCAGTGCGATGGTGCAGCGTGCCGCCGAACCGACGGAAATCGATCAGACCTTCGGAAGTGCGAGTGAACGGGACGCCCATGCGATCGAGCAGGTAGATGATTCCCGGCGCGGCGTAGCACATCGCCTTGACCGGCGGCTGCTCGGCCAAAAAGTCGCCGCCCTTGATGGAGTCGACGAAGTGAATCTCCGGTGAGTCACCCTCGCCCTTGGTGTTGACCGCACCGTTGATCCCGCCTTGCGCACAGACCGAGTGCGAGCGGCGGCAGGGCACGAACGAAAATACGTCACATTCGTAACCAGCTTCGGCCAACTTGATGACGGTCATCAGGCCGGCGAGTCCACCACCGACGACGACGAACCGAGGCTTCTCCGAGTTTGCGTTTCCTGCGGTAGCCATTTAGGACCCCATGTTGTAAAACGCGAACAGCGATGCGTAGCCGATCGCGAGCAGCGTCGCACCGAGCGCGCCGCACACCAGACCGGAGACCTGCTGCGCTTTCGGCCCGATGGTGAGCCCCCAGTGAATGCCGATGTTCCAGAGGCCGTTGGCAAAGTGATAGACCGCGCAGGCGATGCCGATGAGATAGATCCACAGCACCTGAATGCCAAAGTGCGCGGCGTGAAAATATTCATGCATGTACTGCGATGAAACGTAGTGTTCGCCGCCGTTCGATTGCAGAAGCGGCGTGTCGGGATGAAGGACCGGCACTAGGCGCGTGTTCCACACGTGATAGCCGATGTAGAAAAGCAGAATCGCGCCGGTCACGCGCTGAAACAGGTAGGTCCAGTTGCGCAGATAGCCGTAGCCGCCGGTGTTCGGACGAGACGCCATGGTCGCGACGAACATGCCGTAGAACCCATGATAAAGGAGGGGCAGACCGATCACCCCGATCTCGAGAAAGATGATGAGAGGATTGGTCTGCAGATCGGTGACCACTTTATCGAATCGCTCGGCCCCTCCAGGACCGACCGCTTGGAAGTTCGAATAGAGGTGCTCGAGGAGGAATCCACCCACCGGCAAAAATCCGGTGAGCTCGAACAATTTTCGAAGGATGTACTTCGATTTAGTAGAGGTCGCGGGTGCCATGGCTCGCCTTCAATACTATGCGACTGGATACTGTTTGGTCGGTGAAATTATGTCAAGATCGGACAACGATAGGCACTGCGGCACGAAGGTGATATCGAAGGTGACTTCATGGAGTGGGGCGCAGCGCTAGAAGATCGGTATCGCGAGCGAGTGCGGGTGGAGACCAGCACCGCCTACCGGCTGCTGACCAGTCTGGGCGCGGTCCTGTTTCTACTCGGCACCGGCCTCGATTGGTTTTCGCAGCGCGGGTCCTTTCCCAAGTTGATCGTGATTCGCCTTTCGATCAGCGCCATCTTCGCTCTCCTTTATCTGGGCCAGAAGCGCGGAATTTATCCCAGCCGCAACATGTTCGTGTCGGGCTTGGTGATGGTGATTTTCGCCTGCGCGTCCATCACTGCGATGTGCATGGTGCTCGACGGGTACAAAAGTCGCTACTACGCCGGCAACGATCTGGTCTTGCTCGCCGCCGGTGTGCTACTGCCCTGGAGCGCGAAAGAGATGGCGGTGGTGGTGGGATCGGTGTGGGGCATCTACTACGCCGGTGTGCTGAGTATGGCGGGATTTCACATCGATCGTCCCGATTTGCTGGCCAACAATTCCTTTTTCTTCATCGACACCGGAATCATCGCCGTCGCCGCCGCCTGGTTCGGCAACAAACTTCGGCGCGAGGCCTTTTTTCAGCTCGTTACCACCGAGGAGGCGCAGGCCAAGCTCAAGGTGTATGACGATTTGAAGACGCGTTTTTTCGCCAACATCAGCCATGAGCTGCGCACCCCGCTCACGCTCATCCTCGGGCCGACGGCCAAGATGTTGCGCCAACCAAGCTTGTCGGCGGAAATGCGCACCGATTTGCAGCTGGTGGACCGAAACGCGCGCATGCTGCTCAACCACGTGAACGATCTGTTGGAGGTGGCGCGGCTCGAGTCGGGCAAGATCGAGGTGCGCTACTCCAAGACCGATGCGGCCGAGCTCATTCGCACCATCGGATCCTATTTCGAGCCGCTCGCCGCCGAGCGTAAGATTCGCTTCGCGATCGAAGTGGCGGAAAGCGTGCCGGCAGAGATCGATGTGGAGAAGGTGCAGCGAATCGCGCTCAACCTGCTATCGAATGCGTTCAAATTCGTTCCGCCGGGCGGAATCGTTCGCTGCGTGGTCGAGGCAAAAGCGGAGCGCTTGCAACTGACCGTGTCCGACAGTGGACCGGGCATCGCTCCGCATCTTCGTCAACGCATCTTCGAGCGGTTTTTTCAGGTGGAAGAGAGCGCCACCCGCAAATTCGGCGGCACCGGGCTCGGGCTCGCCATCGTGCGCGAGCTGGTGGAGGTGCAACATGGAACCATCGCCGTCGATCGGGCGGAGGAGGGCGGCGCCCGTTTCATCGTCGAGCTGCCGCTGCACGCGCCGTCGGGACTCGATGTTGCTGCACGCGTCACCGATCTGAGCTCGCCCATCGCCACTTCAATTCGTGACGCACTGCTCGCGCCGGCACAGATCTCGTCGAGCGCCGCGCAGATCTCGGCCGCTTCACCCACCTGGATGGAAAAGTCACTGGTGCTGGTGGTCGAAGATCATCGCGATATGAATCGTTACGTCTGCGAGGCGCTCGGTGCCAGCTACCGCACGGTGAGCGCGTTCAATGGGCGCGAAGGTTTGGAAAAGGCGCTCACGGAGAAGCCGGATTTGATCGTCACCGACGTGATGATGCCGGAGATGAGCGGCGCCGATCTGGTGCGCCAGCTCAAGCGCGACAACCACAGCAACGTGCCGATCATCGTGCTCACCGCCAAGATCGACGACGAGCTGCGCACGCTGCTCCTGCAAGGCGGCGCACAGGACTACTTGGCGAAGCCGTTTTCGGCGGCAGAGCTTCGTGCGCGCGTGGGAAACTTGGTAAGCGCCAAGCGCACGCGCGACATTCTCCAGCGCGAGCTCGATACCAATCGTGACGATCTCGAATCGCTCACCCGCGAGATCGTGGAGCGGCAGGAGGCGCTGACCGGCGCGCTCGGTGAATCGCGAGAGGCGCGTGCCGTAGCCGAACGTGCACTGGGGTTGCGCGACGATTTCATCGCGGTGGCTTCTCACGAGCTGCGCACGCCGCTCACCTCCTTGAAGCTACAGATCGATCGTTTCAAACGGAAATATTCGGATTCGGCCAAGCTGGCCGAGTGCTCCACCGAGGATCTGAGCAGGTTGGTCCGCACCGTCGAGCGCCAGTCCGATCGTTTGTGGCGCCAGATCGAAGAGATTCTCGATGTGGCACGCATCGACGCCGGAATACTGGTGCTGCGGCGAAAGCAAATCGAGCTCGGACCGCTGGTGCGTGAGGTCATCGACGCGCTGTCGGAACAGCTCAAGGCCAGCGGTTGTCACATCCGCGCCAGCGTCGGCGAGGTGCGGGGAATATGGGATCCTGATCGACTCGAGCAGGTGGTGGTGAATCTGATGCTGAACGCGATCAAATACGGCGGCGGCAATGCCATCGATGTGGCGGTCTCGGCGGAAAATGGCCGCGCGCACATCGTTATAGAAGATCACGGAATGGGCATCGCGCCGGAAAATCAGAAGCGGATCTTCGAGCGCTTCGAACGCGCGGTTCCCGCCATTCACATCAGCGGATTTGGGCTCGGACTGTACATCGTGCGCACCATCGTCGAGGCGCACGGCGGGAGCATCGCGGTCAAGAGCGAGCTCGGCAGTGGAGCGAAGTTTACCGTCGAGCTACCAATCGGAACGGTCGAAGCTGCGCGGTCTATTGCTCAGGCGTAGCCCCACTTGCGGCGCAGCGCCCAATTGGCGCTCAAGCATCCGGCGCACACTAAAAGCACCCACCAACCTGACCATAGCTCGACATCACGATGCTGATTCACGCGCACCACGCGCGGCGGCAAGAAGCTCAGGCCGTCGAGCGATTGACCGGGTTCGCGAAAGTTACCACCCGATCCTTTCGCCACCATCTTCAGCGTCTCGTCGCGCGCTTCGGCGTCTTCCAATTCTCTGCCGGCGCCACGCACGAGAAAGACCTCATCTTCACTCATCGCACGTCCGAGGACCGTGGCCCGCGCGGTCGCGCGATATCCGCCCGCCGGCGGTGGATCGAGCTCGAGATGCAGCTCACCTTGCTCGTCGGTCTTACCGCTGCGCACCGCCACCGGCTCTGGACGGGCTGCCGCGCCCGAGCTGTCGGAGGTAACTCGCGCGACCGATAGCGACACCGCCGCATTCGGCAGCGGCTGATAGTCGGGGCCGAGCACGCGCACCGTCACGCTCACTTTTTGTCCGCGCACATACTCAGGCTGATCGGTTTCGATGCGAATCAACGACAGCGATGGATCGTGAATCAGCCAACGAATCGCGTTCTCCCAAAAACGTTGATAGGTGTGTCCGCGTGCGGTCGACTCCTCGGTGCCGAAGCCCCAACGCCAAGAAGAATCGGAGCCGAAGGTAAGGACGCGTCCCTTGCCAGCGTCGGTGACACTCAGAATAGGCATCGGCTTTCCGTCCGCATCTTTCAACGTCGGGTGCACACCGAGCACGGTCGCGTTCGGCTTGGCGCGCGCCACCAAGTTGGCGCCGGCCAGCTCGGGCAGCCCATTCCACAGTCGCTGATTGTCCGACAGCTCGAGCTTCAGCGCGGTAAGCGGGTGCGCGCGGCCTTCTTGCGTGAGCGTCATGTGAAACGGCTCGATGTCGGCCACCTTTTCGCCCGGCATGCCGTCGTAAAGGTCGACCGGCAACACTTCGGCGATGGGCGTGTGGGCGTAGCCGCCTTGCGAAAACGAAAGATCTCCTCCCAGCATGGCCAGCCCGCCGCCGTCCTGCACGTAACGTTCGATCTCGCCCAGGTACGCGCCGATGCCGTAGGGCGCGTAGTTGAAGTTTTGCAAAATCACCAGATCGAAGCTGTGCAGCTGCTCTTGAAAAAGCTCCTCGGTGGGGAACGGAATGAGCGAAAGCTCGTCGGAGGAGACGTTCTCCACGTCCGACGGAGTACGCAGAATGAAAAACGAAATCAGATCCACGTTGGGATCGTGCTTGAGCAGCCCGCGCAGAAATCGCTCGTCCCACGACGGCCGGCCGCACACCAAGAGCGCACGCACCTTGTCGCGAATTACCTTGAGCAAAAACGCGCGGGTGTTGTTCTCGGCGATCGCCTCGCCGCTCTGCACTGGCGTGACGATCTCGTAAAGATATTTGACGACGAGCTCGGGCG
>PLXG01000085.1 GCA_003153195.1 Myxococcales bacterium | reverse complement strand
CTTTACCTCGTAGTTGGCCAGGACCTTCTCGTAGGTGGTCACCGTCCCGGTTGCGTTCGGCCAGCGCACTTCGATTTTGTCGATCTCACAGGTCGTTCCGAGCCCGAAGGTGAGCGCCAGATCGGCCTGCACGTTTCCGCTTCCGTATCCGCCGCTCACATACTGCGTCTGCGTATGGCCGCCAGCGGTGACATTCACCACCGCGCCGATGGCAGACACATTGGATCCGCCCGCGCCCGTTCCGACCAAGCGCACGCGCACCCAGTTCTGATCTTGTCCGACAATGTTCCGGTAGACGAAGATGGCGCCCGGATCCATCGGCACCGAGATCGCCGCCGCCGCCACTAGATCGAGATCGCCGTCGCCATCAATATCGATGAAGGCCGGTCCTTGCAAGTTGGGCTCGTTGTTGGTGCCGAGCAACCCGGCGGTGATGGCCACCTCTTCGAAGGTCGCGTCGCTCTTCTGATGCCATAGCCGCGAGCGATCGCTCTTTTCGTACGCACCGGTGGTGGTGAGAAAAACATCCTTTCGCCCGTCGAGATCGACGTCGACGAAGACGGTCATGTCATCGCCGTTGTTCCAGCCCACGCCCGATTCCGCACGCAAGAGCCCGTTGGTCTCATTGCCCGGCCGCGTGAACTTTCCGCCGCCCCCCGGATTGAGGATGAGCTCGCTGGGATCGGCGGCCGTGCCGTCGTCACCATGCACGATGGTGGCGCTCATGAGATCGAGATTGCCGTCGTCGTTGATATCGCCGCAGGCGATGGTGAAGTAGTTTCCGCCCAAGCTGTAGGGCTGATCGCTGACGCCGGGCTGCCATCCGCGAAAGTAGGGTCCACCGAACGCGTTACACTGCACCACCGGCGCCGGCGGCATCGGCGTGCAACCCTTGGCGGCGCAATAACAACGGTAGGATTGGTCGGTGGTGTAGTCGACGCGATCGTCGTGATCGATCCCGAGCTCATGCGCGACGTTGGTGAAGGTCCCGTTGTCGTTGCGCCAAACTTGATTCTCTTCACGCGCGTAGCTGTTCAGGATGACGTCGTCATCGCCGTCCCCGTCGAGGTCGCAAGCGGTGATGCCGAACGACATTCGCCACTGCGTGCCGGCGGCCAGCGTGCCGTCGTGCGTCGGAAGTCCGACCATCGCCGAGACGTTGGCGAAGGTGCCGTCGCCCACCGCCCTCTTTCGCGTCACCATTCCGGCCGGCGGCGGCGACTACCGCGTCGTCTATTTCGGCCACGCCACCGGCGGCGACTACACCGACGATGATTTCGACACCGATCTGGCGCAAGAGGGCGCCGGCAAAGTCAGCTTCCGCTTCGACGGCTGGACCGGCAAAGATTTTGCGCCCACTTTCACCGGCCTACTGTCGATGTTTCGCGGCAGCGCCCACTTCTCCGCGCTCATGTTGCAATCGATTGCGCGCGGGGCCGCCATTCAGCTGGCGCTCTCCAGCGCAATTGGTGACGCGCTGTCCGCGCCGACGTTTTCAGGAACACTAAATCCTGCCGTCGGGCGGCGTCCCAAGCTCGACACACAGATCTACGCCGGCGGATCACTCGGGGGCTCGGTCGGATTGGTGATCGCTTCCATTTATCCAAACATCGCGGGCGCAGTGCTCAACGATCCAGGTGCCGGCTGGACCCATTTCATGCCGCAATCGGTGATCTACTCGTTTATCGATCAACTGCTCGGCAGCCCCTACGGCACTCGCTTCGACGGGCGACTGGCACTGGCCATGAGCCAAGGTATCTGGGACGAATTCGACGGTGCGGTATGGGACGTGCCGGATCACCCGCGTCCTGTCTCGCTCATTCAAGAAAGCATGGGAGATCCGGTTTTGCCCAACATCGGCAGCGATCTGTTGGCGTCGGCGCTCGGTGCGGTTCAGCTGGGAGGCGTGCTCGAACCCATTTCCGGACTTACAACTACTCTCATGCCCACGCACCAGACCGCCATTACCCAATATCGGGTGCCGGCGTCGATCGGGGACTACAAAGTGCACGGTTTCGTCGAGTGCGACAATGTCGCGGCAACGGCGGCGCACGCGCAGATCATCGATTTCGTTCGCTCGGTGTGGAATGGCGCTCCAACCGCCACGGTGCCGAGCGGATGTGCGGCCACGAGCGATGGCAGCTGCGACTTTTCGGCACTGGTGACGAGCTGCGATCCATGAGCAAAGCGTTCACCAAAGAGTCCGAGAGCGGCGACGACGAGCTGCTGATTTCAGACGAGACCGCGCTCCCGCCAGGAGAAAAAAACTACACCACTCCAAAGGGAATGGAGCAGCTGCGCGCAGAGTTCGAGAGATTGCGAGCCGCGGCGCCCAATTCAGGTGTGCGCAAAGCGGCCATCGAGCATCGCATCGCGGTGTTGCTGGCTCGACTCGAGCTTTCCGAGGAAATTGATCCGCAAAAGCAGCCGGCGGATCGCGTTTTGTTCGGCGCATCCGTCACCGTGCGCGATGAAAACGATCAGAAGAAAATCTATCGCATTGTTGGGGTGTACGAGACGGATCCCAAGCGCGGCCTCGTGAGCTGGCGTTCGCCGATCGCCAAGGCGCTCATGAACCGCCGCGTAGGAGACGAGACCACGCTGCACATGCCGCGCGGCGAGCAGCTGCTCGAGATTATTAATATAGAATACATCTAGCCATTTAAGCAGAGCCATTTCACTTCGGCAGCGCTAGCCTTATGCTCCATTCAATTAGGAGACACGATGAAGACCGAATATTTTTACTCGCCCGGAGCCTGCTCGTTCGGCGGCATGGTGATGCTCGNNTGATCCCTACGTGCTATGCCGCGTCGACCGCGAGCAGCGCGCCACCGACACCTACAAAAGGATCAATCCACTCGGCCGCGTCCCCGCCATGCGGGTAGACGGCCGAACCATCGTTGAGAACGCAGCGGTGCTGGCCCATTTGGCGGCGCGCAAACCCGCTCTCGGGCTCATGCCCGCTGACGGAACCGCCGAGCGCGATGCCTTCAATCAATGGATGTCTCACTTCGGCACCACCTTTCACATCGCGTACGGCCCGTTCTTCGGACCGGCGCGATACATCAAAGACGAAGCGCAGTTTCCGGCGGTAAAGGACAAGGCGCTCGAGAACGTTCGCGCGCAATACAAATTCATGGACGAGCGGCTGGCGAAAAACGAGTTCATCTTGGGAAGCAAACGCACCGCGCTCGATCCCTACTTCTACGGCATGGCCCGCTGGGCGGAGCGCGCGGAAATTCCACTCACCGATTACTCGAACGTGCTTCGATGGAAAAAGGCGCTCGAGACCGATCCGGCGGTCGCCTTCGCGCTGGCAACCGAGCGCGGAGAGTCTGCGAAAAGTCCGAGCGGCGCCTGCCTTGCTCCACTCGATCTCACCAAGCTTTAGCGGGGTCCAAGCAAAAAAGCTTCGGAATGATTCGCGCCCGCGCGCGTTACAGCAAAGGGAACGCTGATGAACGGGATCGACAGTTTGCTCAAGATGCTGCTTCAGTCCTCCGGCGACGAGCTACGCATCGCGGCCGATCAAGCACCTAAAATGACCCAGCGCGGTCGACCCCTCAGGCTTTCGATTCCAGAAACGTCGGCCGAAACCGTGCGCCATCTCTGTCAGCCGATGTTGTCTGACGATCGGGAAGCGCAGCTTGCGCGCAACGAGCCGGTCCGCTTCGTCCATCGGCTCGCCAGCGGAGAATCGTTCACCGCCACGCTTTCCATGGGCGCCAAAGGATTGCAGGCGGCGTTCATATTGCTCGCGGGCAAATCGGAGCCGGTGGCGCCGCCGGAGACGTCATCTTCCGCTTCACCGTCTACGCTTGCTTCGCAGGTGAGTGCACCGCCGACGTCCACGATCACACCGATCTTGGCGTCGGTTCCCTTCCCCCCGGCTGCACCGACGGTGCCCACCGATTCGACCAGCTTCGGAACACCCAGCCATCCAGCGCTGCACGCGCTCCTGAACAAAGCGCGCGCCCGTCGCGCCAGCGATGTGCATCTGGCCAACGGAGAGACGCCGGTGTTTCGCATCGATGGTGCGCTGGTGCAAGGCAGCGCCGAACATCTCGACGTGGAAGCGCTGTTTCAAGATCAGCTCGGCGAAAGCGTGCGCTCGAGCTTGCGCGCCGGACATTCGATCGATTCCGCCTTCGCGCTCGAGCAGGGACGATTTCGTCTGAATCTTTTTCGTGCGGCCGGCGGACTGGCGGCGGCGATTCGAATTTTACCAACCTCGGCGCCGGCGCTCGCCGATCTCAATCTGCCCATCCCGCTGCACGATTTGGCGGCGCTCCCGCACGGACTGGTGATCGTCTGCGGCCCCACCGGATCGGGGAAGAGCGCGACCTTGGCGGCGCTGGCGCAAGAGGCGATTAGAAAGCGTGGCGGCAACCTCATCACGCTGGAAGATCCAATCGAGTACGCGTTTTCCGCCGGGCCAGGATCGCTCGTCCGGCAGCGTCAGATCGGTCGTGAGGTGGCCAACTTTCCCACCGGTCTGCGCGATGCGCTGCGCGAAGACCCCGACATCCTGCTCATCGGCGAGATGCGCGATCCGGAGACCATCGCGCTCGCCATCACCGCGGCCGAGACCGGACATCTGGTGCTCACCAGCCTGCACAGTCGATCGGCCTCCTCGGCGATCGATCGCATCATCGATTCGCTGCCGCACGAGCGCGAGAGGCAGGCGCGGGTGCTGCTCGCCGACACCTTGAAGGCGGTGATCGCGCAGCGGCTGATTCCGCAACTTCGTGGCGAAGGGCGTCTGCCGGCAGTGGAAGTGCTGCGCGGAACGACCAATGTGGCCGCGCTGATTCGAGATGGAAAGAATAGCCAGTTGCCGAGCGCCATTCAGTCGGGCCGAAAGGAGGGCATGCTGCCGCTCGAGGCCTGCCTGGCACAGATGGTTCGCACCGGCCACATCTCCCGCGAACAGGCGATGGCCAACGCCAGCGATGCGCTGGCCCTGGAAGGCTATCTGCACGGCGCCAAATAGCTCCGAGATTCCGCACCCTTTGCGATTGACACTGGCCCCTACCCGATGGACTATCGGCCCAGGGATAACGCGTGAAGCGCTCGATCGTGGTCACCATCGCCGGCCAAAAGTACACCATCCGCTCTGATGCGGATGAGCGGTACGTCCATAGCATCGCCGGCCAAGTCGACCGAAAAATCAAAGAGATCGGTCGCTCGACCAAATCTGCCAACACGCAATCGCTGGCCATTTTGGCGGCGATGCAGTTTGCCGATGACCTTGCGCGCGAGAAGGATGAGCGCGCCACGCTACGTCGCCAAGTTCGCGAAAAGTCGAAGACGATTCGCAGTTACCTCGATCGGGAGCTGAAAACGTGAGCCGCTTTACGCTGCGTTCAGGCCAGATCGAGCTTTTCCCATCCGCTGCGGGGCGGGTGTTTCAACTAGATCCTGAACGATCCTCTGTCCCATCGGCGTCGGCTCTTGCCGCGCGATGTTTTGCGAAGGCTTTTCGATCGGAGTTTCGAAAAGCCGCGTAAAGACGATCGACAGGGTCTACACCGACCCGCGGCCGAGGAGCGCACATTGCTCGAGGCCGAAGAAGATGGCGCGCGCAAGAAAGCCGCGCTTCGAAAGCAGATTCGACAGACCCGCGAGGCGCTCTCCGCCGCGGAGGTGGAAACCGCGTCACGCGCGATCTGCCGGCAACTCGCCGCGCTCGACTCGGTTCGTCAGGCGCAAACGATCGCACTTTATGCGCCCGTTCGCGGTGAGGTCGACGTGACTTCGCTTCTTTCGGGCGCGCCCACCTGCGCATTTCCGCGCATCGACGGCGATGAGCTGGCGTTTCATTTGGTGCGTGCGATGAGCGAGCTCGAGCCGGCACCGTTCGGTTTGCGCGAGCCCCATCCTGCCGCACCGCGAACACACGCGATCGACGTGGTGGTGGTTCCGGCCTTGGGATTCGATCGTCGCGGCCACCGGCTCGGCTACGGGCGCGGCTATTACGATCGTGCACTTTCTCGAATGTCTCCGGCGCTGCGCGTCGGCGTCTGCCACGAATTTCAATTGATCGATCAGGTGCCGAACGTGGCGCAGGATGAACCGGTCGATCTCATCATCACCCCATCTGAGCGTGTGGAAACTCACTCGCGCAGCAAGGAAAACCTTTCGTGATCGGAGTAACCCGATGACCCCCATAATTGTGGCTGCGGTCGCGCTCGCGCTGGGCGCGCTGCTCGGCCGACTGCTCTTCGCCAAACAGTCCAGCACCCTCCCCGATTCCGAGCGACAGAAACTTCTCGAGAGCGCTCGCACCGAAGGCGAACAACTCAAACGCAACGCGCAGCTCGAAGCCAAGGAAGTGAGCCTCAAGATGGCGGCCGAAGCGGAGCGCGAGCTGAAAGAGCGTCGCGTCGAGCTCTCCAAAAGCGAAGAGGTGGTGCGTAAGCGCGAAGAAGATCTCGCCAAGATGAAGGGCTCGCTGCAGGGCAAGGACGCCGACATCGAGCGCAAAGAAAAGGCCATCGCCGGTCGCGAAGCCGCCGCCGACGCAACTGCCAAACGCGCCGAAGAGCTGCTTGGTGACTCGAAAAAGCGTCTGGAAAAATTGGCGGGAATGAACGCCGAGCAGGCGCGGCAAGAATTGATGGCTCAGGTGGTGGAAGAGGCCAAGCGCTCCGCCGCCGGTCAGGTCAAAAAGATCGAAGACGAGGCCAATATAGAGGCCGAAGCGCGATCGAAGCGCATCCTCGGCACTGCCATTCAGCGGTATGCCGGCGAATATGTGGCCGAGCGTACCGTCTCCACTGTTCCGCTTCCGTCCGACGATCTCAAAGGACGGATCATCGGCCGCGAGGGTCGCAACATTCGCGCGCTCGAAGCGGCGACCGGAATCGATCTGATCATCGACGACACGCCGGAGGCGGTGGTCATCTCCTGCTTCAACCCGGTGCGGCGAGAGATCGCCAAGCTGGCGCTCACGCGGCTCATCGCCGATGGACGCATTCATCCGACCCGCATCGAAGAAGTCGTACAAAAATGCGAACAAGAAATCGAAGTGCAATGCCGTGAGGCCGGTGAACAAGCGGTCTTCGATCTCGGCCTGCACAAGATGCACGTCGAGTTGGTGCGCGCGCTCGGACGACTCAAGTTCCGCTCGTCGTTCGCGCAGAACCTGCTTCAGCACTCGATCGAAGTGGGCATGCTGGCGGGCCTGATGGCGGGCGAGCTCGGGCTCAACGTGAAGCTGGCGCGTCGCGCCGGACTGCTGCACGACATCGGCAAGAGCGTCGACCACGAGATCGAAGGGCCGCACGCGCTGGTCGGTGCGCAGCTGGCAAAAAAATACAACGAGCCGCCGCAGGTGATCGCCGCCATCGCCGAGCACCACGAAGACGAACCGCACACCAGCGTGCTCTCGCATCTGGTTGACGCGGCCAACGTGCTCTCCGGTCAGCGCCCGGGCGCGCGCCAAGAGCTTTTGGCGTCGTACATCACGCGCTTGAACGATTTGGAAAAGCTGTGCGAAGGAATCGCCGGCGTGCAAAAGGCCTACGCCATTCAGGCCGGCCGCGAAGTACGCGTGCTGGTGGAAAACTCGCAAGTCTCCGACGAGCAATCGAGTCTGCTCGCCAAAGACATTGCTCGAAGAATCGAGAACGAAGCCACCTATCCCGGCCAGGTTCGCGTGTGCGTGATCCGTGAGACGCGCTCCACCGACTACGCAAAGTAACGGTTTCTTTTCACGTGAAGATCCTCGGCATCGGCGATGTGATTGGTAAACCGGGGCGCGACATCATTCGCGCGCAATTGCCGGCGCTGCGTCGCGATCGCAACGTCGACGTGGTCGTCATCAACGCGGAGAATTCCGCCGGCGGGCTCGGCACCACGCCCGAGACCGCGCAGGATCTCTTCGACTGCGGCGCCGACGTGCTCACCGGCGGCAATCACACCTGGAAGCACAAGGAATATGTCGGTTTCCTGGAGAAGAACGAGCACACGATTCGCCCGCTCAATTATCCGAACGCACCCGGCCGCGGTCTCGGCGTTTTTCAAACCAAAGACGGTCGGCCGTTCGCGGTGGTGAACTTGATCGGTCGCGTCTTCATGGAGCCGCTCGAAAATCCGTTCTTGGCCGTCGACGCCGCGCTGGCGAAAATCGACTGCAAGGTGATCATCGTCGACATGCACGCCGAAGCGTCGAGCGAAAAGCGCGCCATGGGATTTCACCTCGATGGCCGAGTCAGCGTGGTTTGGGGCACGCACACCCACGTGCCCACCGCCGACGAAGAAATTCTGCCGGGCGGCACCGCCTATCTCGGCGACATCGGCATGACCGGTCCGTACGCGTCGGTGATCGGTCTCGAGCCGGCGCCGGCAGTGAAGAAATTTGTCACCGCACGCCCGACTGCCTATCAAGTCGCGAGCGGCAACGTACAGCTGCGCGCCTAGCTGGTGGACGTCGATGACGACACCGGCCGCGCACGCGCGATCGAACGCATCAAACTGACCTAGCTCATTCAGGTCGCCAGGCAATGCGTCAGAATTGCCGTTCTTCCGTCGCTGTCGTACACTTGGCGCATGATCCATGTCCGACACTTCCGCCTCCTTCTGTGGAGCGCGTTCGCAATCGGATGTTCGTCTGGCACGTCGGCGAATCCCTGTAGTACTACAGACGAAATTGAGTGTGCCAGCATCTGCGTAAACCTCACCACCGACTCCAACAATTGCAGCAGCTGCGGCAACGTATGTATGAACGGAACGGTCTGCAGCGTCGGCGTTTGCAAGATCGACTCGCACGCCGGGTGTGACATCGGACTCACGCTCTGCAGCGGAGTTTGTATCGATGCCACTACCGATCCGCACAATTGCGGCAGCTGCGGGAACAGCTGCACGTCGCCGCTCGAATGCACCGCCGGCGCGTGTGTCGACCCGTGCGCTCCGCAAAAAACTTGTCCGTCGGGTGCGACCACCGCGTGCGTGAACCCGCAAACCGACGCAAACAACTGCGGCACTTGCGGAAATGTCTGCGGCGCAAATCACGTCTGCACCGGTGGGGTTTGTACCCTGTCGTGCGGCACAACCACGCCCACTGCCTGTCCGACCGCGTCGCCCACCTACTGCGCCGATCTCCACACCGAGCACGACAACTGCGGAGCGTGCGGCAATGTCTGCGGCGCGAACTCGCAATGCCAAATTGGCGCTTGCGTTTGCGCGAACGGCGCCACCGAGTGCTCCGGCACCTGCGTCGAGCTCCTGACCGACAACGACAACTGCGGAGGCTGCGGCGTTCACTGCGCGACTCAATGCACCGCGGGGACATGTCCAACATCGTGCGGCGGCGCCACCGTCGACGTCCTCACCAACGCGAGCCACTGCGGCAGCTGCGGCAACGTCTGTGACATCTCGATGCCGAACTGCGCGGCCGGCGTATGCGGTTGCCCAAGTGGTCAGACCCTCTGCAGCGGCGTGTGCAAAGATTTGCAGGCGGACACGTCCAATTGCGGCAGCTGTGGTCATGGCTGTCTGGGATCGACGTGTGGCAGCGGGCTGTGTATCCCGATCACTCTCGCTTTGGGGCAGGNNCCTACGCAATCGCACTCGATGCCAACTTCGTCTACTGGACTACGGGCGACTACGAAGGCGACAAGTCGAATGCCACTGTAATGAAGGTGGCCATCACCGGCGGCACGCCTACCGCGGTAGCCACAGCGCAGAACAGTCCGGCAGGTATTGTCGTCAACGCCACGAACGCGTATTGGGCAGACTACGGCGGTAATGTCAATGCCACCGTCGAGACCGCGCTGCTTCCGAGTGGAAGTCCCAGCCCATTTGCAACGAGCGAAGGCGGCGTATGGTGGCTCGCCATCGACGCCACCAACCTCTACATGGCCAGCTGGGACGCCGGCACCATCAAGAAAAAGCCGCTTAGCGGCGGCAGCGACGTAACCTTGGCAACAGGAGAAAACCAGGCAGTCTCGATCACGGTCGACGCGACGTACGTCTACTGGTGCACCGAGCTTGGAGCGGTCAAGCGAACCACCATCGCGCCGGGCGGAATGGTGGACACGCTATACGGCGGCACCTCGGACAACTACAGCATCGCAGTCGACGACACCCACGTCTATTGGTCGGAGGCGAACGGAAGCATTCAGTCGATTCCCAAAGCAGGCGGGACGGTGGTCACGCTGGCCACCACGCCAGAGCATCCGCAGGGACTGGCCATCGATTCCACCTACGTCTATTGGGTGACGGTTGAAGGCACGGTCAACAAAGTACCAATTGTCGGCGGCGCGGCGACCAAGTTGGTCACCGAAAGCAACCCGCTCAACTTCATCGCGGTCGACGCCACCAGCATCTACTTCACCAACGGTGGAACCGCCATCGCGAACAGCGGCTCCGTCGAGAGAGTAGCGAAATAATAGCTCAGCTACTGGCCGCGCAGTCAGACGACTTTGATGACGCAATAGCTCTTCTTGCCTTTGCGCAGAAGGATCGCTCCGTCTTTGATGTCGGACACGACCAGCAGGCGAGCAACGTCGGAGATGCGCTCGTCGTTCACATTTACACCGCCGCCTTCGATATCGCGACGCGCGCCGCTCTTCGACGTGGCCAAGCCACCTTTCACCAGCGCATCGACCAATGAAAATCCGGCGTCGAACGAAGCGCGCCCCTCTTCCACCACTGGTGCGCCCGGTGGAATGAGCAATTTGCCGTCGGCGCTCGATTCGCGTTGAAACAGTGCGCGGGTCGCCTCTTCGGCCTGAGCCGCATGCGCCGCACCATGGACCAGCGTGGTCACTTCGCGCGCCAGCACGCGCTGCGCTTCGCGCTTTTCCGGCGCCCGCGCCAGCGTCTCCTCGAGCGCGACAATCGTCTTCTCGTCGAGAAACGTGAAGTAGCGCAAAAAACGTCCGACATCGCGATCTTCGGTCTGCATGAAGAACTGATAAAATTCATACGGCGAGGTGCGCTCGGCCGCAAGCCAGACCGTGCCCTTTTCCGTCTTTCCAAATTTGGTTCCCGCCGCGGTCATGACCAGCGGCATGGTGAGCCCGTACGATTCGCCGCTCTCCAGCCGTCGAATGAGGTCGATGCCGGCGGTGATGTTGCCCCACTGATCCGAACCGCCCACCTGCAACTTGCAGCCGTACTGACGATAGAGCTGCAGAAAATCGAAGGCCTGCAGCAGCATGTAGGAAAATTCGGTGTAGGAGATGCCCGACTCTTTTTCCAGGCGCAACCGCACCGACTCTTTGCCCAGCATCATGCCGATGGAAAACGACTTGCCGATGTCGCGCAGAAACTGGAGATACGACATGTCGCGCGTCCAGTCGTAGTTGTTGACCAACTTGGCGCCGCCGCCGAAATCGACGAACCGCTCCAGCTGTGCGCGCACGCCGGCGACATTTTTCTGCAGCTGCTCTTCGGAGAGAAAATTGCGCTCCTCTGACTTACCGCTCGGATCGCCGATCATACCGGTTGCGCCGCCGACCACCGCGATGGGCGTATGCCCGGCGAGCTGTAAGCGGCGAAGCGCCAACGCCGGCAGAAGACTTCCAACGTGTAAGCTATCGGCGGTCGGATCGAACCCGGCGTAACCGACCATCTTTTCGCTCGCCATCTTGCTGCTGAGCTTGGGGTCGGTGACCTGCGACAGAAGGCCGCGCCAGGTGAGCTCTTCGACGAAGGACATTCCTGTTTTTATCGAGATTCGGTCAGGTTCGCAACCGCGCGCTATTTCTTGGCGGGCGGCTCGATGCGATTACGACCGGCCCCTTTGGCGCGATAGAGCGCCTCGTCGGCGCGACCGATGAGATCGAGCGGACCGGTCATGATGGCGTCCACTTCGGCCACGCCTACCGACGAGGTGACGCGCACGACTTTGCCGTCGGAGTGCAGCGGCTGACGCGCGATAGCGCTGCGGATTCGTTCCGCCAGAATCAGCGCGCCGTCGAGTGCGATCGCTCGCGAGATGACGCAAAACTCCTCGCCACCGTAGCGGGCGATCACGTCTTCGTGGCGGGTGTTCTGCTCGATGGTCCGCGCAATGGCGACCAGCACCTGGTCGCCCACTACGTGGCCCCAGGTGTCGTTGAGCTTTTTGAAATGATCGAGATCGATCATTAATAATGAAAGCGGCTGACTCTGCCGGCGCGCAAACGCGAACTCAGTGTCGAGCCGCGTGAGCAGGTATCGCTTGTTGTAGAGACGGGTGAGACCATCGCGCAGCGCCGAATCGTACATGCGCTTCTGATAGCTCTCATCCATCCGATCTTGCAGCGTGAACTTGAGGACCGTCACGGCGCCCAGCTGAATCTTGTCGCCCTCTTGGAGCGGATCTTCGGTGCACGGTTTGCCGTTCACGAAGGTGCCGTTCTTGGAGCCGAGATCGCGGAGAAAATAGGTTCCGTCTTCCTTGAAGTGAACCTCGGCGTGCTTGCGCGAAACGCCGTCATCGAGGATCTGCACCTCGGCATCATCGCTGCGGCCGATGACCGCTTTGGGCGGGCGAAGGAGAAAGTACTCGCCCACGCTGCGACCCTGAAGCACGAGGAGATAGGGCTTGTTGCGCACGTCTGCATTGCGCTCGCCCGGGGACTCCCGTGTTTCCGTATCGTCTTCGTCTCTGGTCACGACCAATCCCACTCGCGGGAGCGCAGCCCTTAGCGAACAGCATACACCAAAAGCGGTCGAAAGCATTTTGTACGCAACTTTTCGGAACAACTCCCGATAAGTTGCCTATGAAAACAAAACTTACCTATTCCCTCTTCCTTTTAATGACTGCTTGCGGCGGCGCGGTTCCGGTTGCCGTCATTCCGGACGACCGTCAGGTCATCTCGGTCCAGTCAAGCTCGCCCGCGGCAATACCTTCAGTTGGCGCCATTTCGACGGTTTGTATGCCGCCGGCCGCAATCGGCCCCGATGCGCAACCGATCCCCTCGGGGGTCGGTACTGGATCGGTCTCGGTGGGAGGTCTCGACCGGACCTATACCTTTTCGGTGCCCGTCTCGAGACCTGATGCGTTACCGCTCATTTTCGTATTCAGCGACGATCATGGCACCGGTGCACAGATCCGCGAAGCACTGGCGCTCGAAGCGCCGGCGGAGGGTCGCGCGATCTTCGTGTATCCAGACGGAGACCCAACCGCACTCGTGGCGTGGGATTCGACCTCGGCGCCCGATACCAATCGAGATCTGCTCCTCTTTGACGTCCTTTTGGCCAAGCTGAAGTCGCAATTCTGCATTAGCTCGATCTTTGCGGCCGGCTATCGCCGCGGCGCTCATTTCACCAACTACCTTGGCTGCCAGCGGGGAGATCAATTGCGTGCCATCGCCGTCGAGGGCGGAAACTTCGACGACTTCAATGGGGAAAAATCCGACGACGGAGTCATCCTCTGTCCCACGCCCGCGGTCTCGGCATTTGTCATCGATGACGCTGTCACGGGTGGGTCTTGGGTCGGCGCGCCCGATTTCAAACATTGGATGAATTGGAACCATCCCTCCGACCGCGGCGACTATGCCACCCTGCCCGTCGATCCGCCGGGATGCTTGGCAGCGCAACACGAGCCGCCTGGGCATGAAGTCTTGGGATGTTTCATCGTCGATCTCGGCGATACGATTTGGCCGCTACAAGCCCAAATGGTCTGGGATTTTTTCTATTCGGCGAATTGAGATCGAATGACGACGACAACAAAAAGTGATCTTTCTATCGCGGCACACGCAACTTTTGGAATCGGTCGCCGATAACTTAGCCATGAAAAAAATAACCTTCGCTTATTCCTTCTTATTCTTCGCGTCCGCCTGCGGCGGCTCCAGCTCAGCGGTGGCTCCCCCCTCTCCCACCGCTGAGCTCCGCCCAGGCGCGACGCAACTTTCTTCACTGGCGGATCAGGCATCGCTCGCGGCCCTGCCAGTTTGTGAGCCTGTAAACGGCACCGGTCCCGACGCTGAGCCAGTCTCATCCGGCGTCAGTCAGGGGTCGGTTCTGGTGATGGGAACGCCCCGCACCTATACGCTGTCGGCGCCAGCTTCGCGTCCGAGCGCGCTGCCACTCATCTTCGTCTTCAACGACGCGCACTCGACCGGCAGTGAAATTCGCGATCGATTGGCGCTCGAGCTACCAGCACAAGGTCGCGCAATCTTCGTTTACCCCGACGGCGACAAAATCGCGCACAGCGCGTGGGATTCGCAATCGGCGGCGGCCGACAACAGTGATCTACAATTTTTCGACGCGCTCTTGGCCAAGCTGACAAATCAATTCTGCGTCAGCTGGGTGTTCGCCGCTGGTCACGGCGATGGCGGAACATTCGACAATTATCTCGGCTGTCAGCGCGGAGATCAACTGCGCGCCATCGCGCCAGAATACGGACAATTCGACTTCTTCGACGGCGCTGTAACTAACGGACGCGGAAGAGTGATCTGTCCGACCTCGGCAATCTCCGCCTTCCTGATCGAGAGCGGCGAGGCTCCCGAAGCGCATATTTGGCAGAACTACGACTTCCAGCACTGGACCTACTGGAACCAGCTCGAAGGCGACCGCGACAACTACAACTTAACTACCTTCGATCCACCCGGCTGCGTGGCGGCTGAAGCCGAACCGCTCGATCACCAAGTTTTGGGCTGTACGATTCCCGGCCTCAAGGATGCAATCTGGCCGAGCCAAGCTCAAATGGTCTGGGACTACTTCTCGACGTTCAAATGAAACAATTCAGCTCCCTGTCTTCGTTCTTCTCCCTTTTTGCGGCTGCGACTTCGAGGCGGTCTGTCCAGAGCAGGCACATCCAGATAGAAATCCTCGGCCCAGTGCTTGTAGACCCATCCGCTGGTGCCAATTCGAAGCCGCCCGCATCGCACTGATCAAACTTGGGCCCGCGCCAGCCCAGCCGAATGCAACCGCCGGAGGTACCCGTCGGTCGGCCGAATGGATCGTACTTTGAACAATCAGCTCAACAGAAACACGAGGCATTCGAGGTCGAGCGCGAGCGCGCCCGGAGCGATGGGAGGGAGTGGGCTCTGTGCGACTGAGGCCAGGTGAGCGGAGCGAACAGGGCCGAACGAGTGCCGAAGCGAAGCGAGGCCCCATGACCGACCGGAGTGAGGACATAAGCCGCGATCGGCCCGAATGGATCGTGCGATTAAGTGAAGTCGCGGTCCATGACGGTCTTGCGGTTATCACTCTTCGCCTTCTCGATCGCTTGGTCACAAAGCATGCGGACTTTGTCAGACAAAGCGGAGATGACGGCGCCCGAAGTGTTCATGCCCGACTTCGCACGAATGTAGTTCTTGAGTTTCGATGCAACGATCAGAGTCTCGCCGCTGCCGCTGCTGGTTTCGCTATCGCTTCCGGTCTCAGTCTCATTTTCCATGGGAGTCACCTCTGCAAGTCACGTCTGGGGAAAGACCGTATCACAATTTTGTAAATCGGTGGATGAACAAACCAGATCCTAATCAGGCCGGTTCGATGCGACAGTGGATCTGATCGATGGCGCTGTCGTCGGGGTTATAATTCGGATCGTTTGGATCGAACTTCTCGATGAGAACGCGCGCATTTTTCATTTTCGCGACCGACCACAATTTTCCCGATGTAGATCTCATCGCGCCCGATCGACTTTTTCCGCCGACTTGAATCGCGCGTACGAGCTCGTTGTTCTTCGAATTCGTGCCGTAACAATAGGGTTCGACAGTTCGCGGAAGTCCGTCGTACTCGAAGGACAAACCAGCGTGCCTCGCGATCGCCTCACAGATCGGAGAGAGTGATCTCGGATTCATGGATTCGCCGATCGCCTGCTCCGCATCACGGGCGCTCGGCGACGAACTCGATGTCGCTCAACATGAAGCGAAAGCCGGTGACTTCGCCCTTTGCGTCGCGTCTGAGCACCAGGTGATTTGGGTTGATCATGAGGAAGTCGAAGCGATCGGACGGCTTCGGCACCAGGACTGCCTTCCCGACGCCCTCGATGGTCATCGTTAGCTTTCCGTCGGTGCGGGCAATGTTTATGGAGCAATCGATCCCTTTGACGATATACCGACCAAGGATGCGCGCTATCTCCGCGGGACCGAGCGTGATGGCGCCCTCATCGAGTTTCTTCTGCAATCCTTCGATACGCGCCGTTGCGGACCGATCGAAAGCCTCCACGGCATAAGAGCGCGAAAACAGCGTGCGCAGCGGCACCGCGCGCTGGCCTTTTTTGAGCTCAGCTTCGATATCGAGGACCGCGACATGCTCGTACTCGTGGAATTGGTAAAGGTAGATCCTGCCCCGGGTCAGGTCGTAAATGTTCGTGTACAGCGTCGGGTATTCGCCTTCCTTGTGGATTGCGGCCATCGTGGCGCGCATCCGGTCCAAAGTCGCGGGCCCTTTTGCCAACGATTGTCGCGCTATCTCGAAGCGCGCATCGTCAAAGGGTTTTGTCGCGGAGAGTTGCCGGAAGTTTGTCGCGACCAGGAATGGCCCCGCAATCCTCACCACCCCGCCGCTCTCGACAATCGCAGCGTCGCCGGTGCGATCGCCGAAGAAGAACTGCGCATTCCCCAAAAACGGGAGCGAGCATTCAGATAGGAGGCTCAGCGCATCTTTGACCGTCGAGCTCTCGCGCATCACGCGCTCGAGAATGGTGGGCTTGCACATCGGCTTGCCCGAGGGCGGGGCGCTAGCCTTGTCCTCGAGCGCGAGTGCGTCGAAGAAGAGTCCTCGATCGTTGACCGCGCCCTGCTGCCAGCCGTGCTCGAAGCCAAAGAAAACGACTCCATGTTTGGCGCCCTGAGCCGGTAGGAATGTGGCGACGGTGTCCGGCTGGTTGAAATCCTCGTTGTTGCCCCCGAAGACCTCTCCGTTGGCCCCCTTGGCGAGCAAGACCGAGCAAGCTACCGCCTTCGCCCCTGGGATCAGTAGCGCCAACCCGGCCACCGCGGCACTCAGCAGAGCAATTCTGATCGACCCCATGAGTTACCTCACCTTGTTGGCGGGAGCGACTCTCTCCCGAACCACGGCCGGCCCGCAAGTGCAGGTCCAGTGTGCGAAGTACAAAAGAAAAGCCCCTAGCTCGTGAAAGCTAGGGGCTCAAAAAAACGCCCCCCAAGATTTTCACCTTGGGGGGACTTAAAAGACTCCGGCGGCGTCCTACTCTCCCACACGGACGACCGTGCAGTACCATCGGCCCTGGAGAGCTTAACTTCCGAGTTCGAGATGGGATCGGGTGTGGCCTCTCCGGTATTGCCGCCAGAAATTTCAAGTCGACTCTTGTCGACTCTTTATTCAATTTTCAGTTTGGGGAGGTCGCCTGAAAAATCAGGCTCGCTCACCCTTACTGGACGCGAATATCATCAAAGCGTGTTCGAGGTCAATTCGAAAAGCGTCTTTTGAGGGGGAAACGTTCCTGTTTCCCCTCCCGCAGCTGAGCTGCGCGAGCCTCCCCTTCGCCGCGCGTTATTCGCGCGAGAAAAAGAGTCCTCTTGTGGTTCTCTCCCTTCGTGATTCTGAAGTGGAGTTCCGACTACGATCAGGCTGTTACGCCCAACCCTGGCCTTCATCCTGCGAG
>PLXG01000397.1 GCA_003153195.1 Myxococcales bacterium | reverse complement strand
CTTTCGTAGAGCACGCCGAGCACGATGTAGACCGTGACCAGCGCGGCCAGAATCAGGATCGGCTCCGACGCCAGTGACGACTGAAACTCCTGCGCGGCGCCGGAGAAACTGGCGTGCACGCTGGGCGGAAGGTTGATCCCATCCTCCGCCTTGCGAATCGCGTTGACCGCCTGACCCAGCGAGACGCCGGCGGCGGTGTTGAACGACAGCGTCACTACCGGGAATTGTCCCTGATGGTTGATGGAGAGTGGAATCTCTTCGCGTTTGTAACGCGACACCGCCGAGAGCGGCACTTGATCGCCGGTCTGCGAACGAACGTAGATGTGATCGAGCGCGGTGGTGTCCTGCTGATACTCCGGTTTCACTTCGAGAATGACGCGGTACTGATTGAGCTGCGTAAACACCGTCGAGACGATGCGCTGCCCGAAGGCGTCGTAGAGCGTGTCGTCGATCGACTGCGGCAATACGCCGAGACGGCCGGCGGTATCGCGATCGATCTCGAGCGCCAGCTGAAGACCTCCAGTCTGCTGATCGGATGCCACATCGCGTAGCTCAGGCAGCTTGCGCAGCGCCTCGAGTACGCGCGGCGACCAGTCGCCGAGCTCTTTGGGATCGGCGTCTTCGAGCGAATATTGATATTGGGTGCGGCTGGTGCGGCTGTCGATTTGCAGATCCTGCACCGACTGCAAATAGAGTTTGATGCCGGTAACCTCGGCGAGCTTGGGCTCAAGGCGCCGAATGACGTCGCTAGCGGAGGTCTTGCGCTGTTTACGCGACTTGAGTGTGATCGACAGTCGACCGCTGTTCGGGGTCGGGTTAGTGCCATCCGATCCAATGAACGAGGCCACGGTGTCTACGTCGGGATCTTTGAGAACCACGTCGGCCAGCGATCGCTGCAGCTCCATCATGTGCGCGAACGAAACGTCGGGCGACGCCTCCGATACCCCGATCAGCAACCCGGTATCCTGTTGCGGGAAAAATCCTTTGGGTACGATCACCGCCAGCAGCACGGTGAGACCGAGCGTGGCCAACATCGCCATCATAGTGATCCGCTGGTGATCGAGCACCCACTTGAGCCCACGATCGTAAAAGCGGAGCATGCTCGCCATCAGATTTTCGCTCCAGCGGTGGAAGCCGGTCTGCTTCTCTTCCGCGTGCGGCTTGAGCAGATGCGCGCACATCATGGCGGTGAGCGTGAGCGAGAGAATTGCTGAGACGCCGATGGCGATGGCCAGCGTCATGGCAAACTCGCGGAACAGACGGCCGATGATGCCGCCCATGAACAAAAGCGGAATGAGCACGGCCACCAGCGACACGGTGAGCGAGACGATGGTGAAACCGATTTGGCGCGCGCCTTTGAGCGCGGCTTCGAACGGCGCTTCGCCTTCTTCGATGAAGCGCGCGATATTTTCGATCATGACGATGGCGTCGTCGACGACGAAACCGGTCGAGATGGTGAGCGCCATCAGCGACAAGTTGTTGAGACTGTAGCCCGCCAGATACATCACCCCGAAGGTGCCGATGAGCGACAGCGGCACAGCGATGCCGGGAATGATGGTGGCGCGCAGGCTGCGCAAGAAAACGTATATGACCGCGACCACCAGTAAAATGGTCAGCACCAGCGTGAACTGCACGTCTTCCACCGACGCGCGGACCGTCTCGGTTCGATCGCCGAGCACCGACACAGTGATTCCTTGCGGAAGTGTCGCGCGCAATTGCGGCAAGAGATTCTTCACCCGATCGGCGGTTTCGATCACGTTCGCGCCCGGCTGACGTTGCACGTTGATGATGATGGCGCGCTCGGCGCCCGCCCAACCAGCCAGCTGCGCGTTCTCGACGCCGTCGATGACGTTCGAGACCTCGTCGAGCCGGACCGGCGATCCGTTGCGGTAGGCGATGATGGTCGGGCGGAATGATTCGGCTTTGAACAGCTGATCGTTGGTAGCGATGGTGAAATCTTGACGCGGCCCATCGATGTTGCCCTTGGGCTGGTTGACGTTCACCGCGGCCAGCGCCGAGCGAACATCTTCCAAGCTGAGCCCGGTTCCGGCCAGCGCCGCTGGATCGACCTGCACGCGCACCGCCGGTTTTTGTCCGCCATTGATGGTGACCAACCCGACGCCGCTCACCTGCGCGATCTTTTGCGCCAAGATCGAATCCGCGTAGTCGTCCACCTGATTGAGCGGCAGCGTCTCGGAGGTAACCGACAGCGTGAGGATCGGCGCGTCGGCTGGATTCGACTTGGAGTAGGTGGGCGGTGCCGGCAGCGAGCGCGGCAGCAAGTTGGACGCCGCGTTGATCGCCGCCTGAACATCCTGCTCGGCGGAGTCGATGTTGCGCTCGAGATTGAACTGCAGCGTAATCTGCGACGAGCCGAAGCTCGACACCGAGGTCATCTGCGACAGCGACGGCATCTGTCCGAATTGCCGCTCAAGCGGTGTGGTCACCGACGAGGCCATGGTGTCAGCGCTGGCGCCGGGCAGACCGGTCGAGACCACGATGGTCGGATAGTCGACTTGTGGGAGCGCCGAAACTGGCAGCTGCTTGTAGCCCATGAGGCCGGCCAGCAGCAGTCCGACGGTCAAAAGCGAGGTCGCGATCGGACGGCGAATGAACGGCTCGGAAATACTCATGCGCGAAGGCTCACTTCTTGGACGCGGGCTCTGGCGCAGTCGGTGATGCCGGCACCGGATTGGCCGAAGGTGCATGCGCCGCGGCGGGCGGCGCGCGTCCAGCAGTCGGCTGAGCGTGTGGGGTCGTGGTCGGCGCCGGAGCGGTGGCCGCCGGCCGATCGCCCGTGCTTGCCGCCGGTCGCGCCTGAACTTTGCTGCCAGGCCGCAACTGATTCTGTCCATCGACCACCACCTGTTCGCCCACGGTGAGACCGCTGCGAATGAGCGTGAGATCGCCCTGTGTCAACTCGACCTCGATCGGTTTCACGTCGACGGTTTGATCCTCTTTGATGACATAGGCGAACACACCTTTGGGGCCGCGCTGTACTACCGTAGACGGCACCACCAGCGCTTTTTTGCGCGTGGTGAGAATGAGTCGCGTTTTCACGAACTGATTGGGCCATAGCGAATGCTGTGGATTGGGAAAGATCGCCTTGAGCCGCATGGTCGACGTGGTCTGGTTGATCTGATTGTCGATGAGCTGCAGCACGCCCGATGCGCCCAGCTTCACTTCGCCGTCGCGACTGTAAGCCTCCACGGGAAGACCGCCTTTGAGCAGCTCCTTGGCCACTTTGGGAAGATCATCTTGCGGAAGCGTGAAGATGATGGCGATCGGATCGAGCTGGGTAATGACCACGATGCCGGTCGGGTCGGCGGCATGAATGACGTTTCCCGGATCGACCTGACGAATACCCGTGACGCCGTCGATGGGCGAGGTGATATGCGCGTAGGTGAGGTTGAGCTTGGCGGTCTCGACCTGCGCTTCGTCCATGCGCAACGCGCCTTCGTACTGACCTTGCAATCCGCGCTGCTGATCGACCTGCTGCGACGAGACCAACTTCTCCTTCGCCAGATCGGTGTAGCGAGTGAGATCGAGTTGGCTCGAAAGCAGGAGCGCCTTGTCTCTGGCGAGCGCGCCCTCCGCTTGATGTAGCTGCGCGGCGAACGGACGCGGATCGATCTGCGCCAGCGCATCGCCCGCTTTGACCGCCTGTCCTTCTTTGAACAGCACGGAATCGAGCCGTCCGTCGACCTGCGTCTTCACCGTCACCGACTTGAAGGCAGTGACGTTGCCCAGACCTTCCAGATAGATCGGAATGTCGCGCTCAGCCACTTGTGCGCTGAGTACCGGAACTGCGCGTCCTGCGTTCCTGGCTGCTTCCGCTTGAGCCTCTTTGGCTTGCTCTTTTTCGCTTCGAAAAACATAGAAGCCGCCAAGCGCGATTCCGAGCAGCACCAACGTGATGATGACGTGCTTCCTTTTCAACGTAGCCTCATATCCAAGTCGGTGGTCTCGACGGTGAGTTAGATGTACCAAGGGCGTAGCTGAGCGGCAAGCCACTTAACATCCGTTAACGCCTGAGAAAATTATGCATACCGATCATTGGAATAAAAGCAGGTGGTGCTGAAAATCGGTGCCGCCACGCTCATCCCGTCCGACCACCCACAGATCGATCGGGGTCCCTGCGGCAGGTAGATGTTCGTCGAGCTTGAGGGTGGTGTCGGGCAGGTCCGCGCCGGTCTGGTCGTCGCTGAATTGGCCAGCGGTGGCAAACCAGGAGATCGACAGCGCTTCGGTGACCATGCGTGTTCCCCCGAGCGTCATCGTGTAGTGCTCTTCGCTCGCATCGGTGAAGGTGGCACGCAGCCGAATTTGATCGTTGGCGTGGACCACCAGAGGATTTTGATCGTCGAGCGGATCGATGAGCGGCGCACCGGCGTCGCCCGCCGAGGTTCCGCCGTCTACATAGATGACGTGAGAAACGTCTGCCAACATGGGATTCTGATTTGCGGTCGCGCCTGTTTTGAGTCGCAGACGATAGCTTGCGATCACCGTGTCGGTTCCGGCGGTCACGTGCGCGATGATAGGAAGGTAGAATCCACCGCTCGAGTCGGGAAGCCCGAGCTCGGAAGGGGTCAAAGGTGGCATGGTCAGTTGAACTTGGGTGCCGTCGCCAATTGGCGCGAGCGTCGTTCCCGCATCGGCCGCTGCGCAGTCGAGCGAGAGGGCGTCGCCCGGCAGCGGCAGCTTTTCGCAGATCGACCAGGCGATGTCGATGGTGCGACCTTCGGTGTCGACGACCAGTGCCGACAACGTCGACATTTCACCCGGTGCGACTTCGGGCGGCTCGGCGCGGATGGCGAGAAGTCTCAGCCCAGTGACGAAGCTGGCCGGATCGTCGTTCGAGCTGCGACAGCCCGAGGCCAGGAGCAGCGTGGCACCGATTCCCACTCGCATCGCCAAATGCATCGATCGACGCATCAGAAATCTCCTCGCAGTCCGAGCACCGGCAAAAATGGCAGACCGGTGATGGTGTTCTGCTTGGTGAAATTGTAGTTGTAGCTCACGCCCTCGACGTTGGCCTCGTTGTAGAGGTTCTGAATGTCGAGATAGAGTGACAACTTCCAGCGGTTGAAGGTCCAGGTCTTGTCGAATCGCACGTCGAGCTGATTGAACGAAGGGAGCCGGGCCCCGAAGCTCGCGCCGGGAATGCGCGAGTAGCGATCGGCGTTGGAGTCGTAGTAGGCGCCTTGCACCGCGGTGTAGGGATTTCCGGTCACGTAACGAAAGCGCACGCCCACCTGATATCCCCGCGGCAGCTTGTAGCTGGCGATGAGCGTGAGGATGTGAGTCTGATCGTACTGAAACACATGCCATGGCACGTCGGGATGCTCTTTGCGATCGGAGCGCGATACCGTGTACGAGATCCAGCCGAAGAAATTTTTCCATAACTCTTGTCGCACCAAGAGCTCGCCGCCGTACACGCGACCTACTCCATCGTTTACCAGCACCGGGTCGCTCGATCTTTCGCCCGATACCACCAGCTGCCGCAGGTCTTTGTAAAATCCTTCGGCGGTGATGTGCAGCGTCGAGGTTGGGTTTACCTCGATGCCGAAGACGTAGTGCAATCCGAATTGCGGCTCCAGCTTGGTCGATCCAAAGAATCGCGACATCGCCTGCGGATCGGGCGCTTGATGGTAGACACCGACGGAAGCTTTTAGCGCGACCATGCGGTGAAGCTGATAGCGAAGCTGCAGGCGCGGCTCGGGCGCCACGAAGCCCGAGGAGAATTCGTTGGGCGTGCCGCGATAACCAGTGAACGAAAAGATCTCCAGCCGAAACTGCGGCGTGATGGTGAGACGATTGTCGAAGAACGAAAAGGTGGCTGATAAAAACGGCGCTGGATGGTTGGTGAAGAGCGTCAAACTGTCTGACACTACGCCCGCGCCGCCCAAGAGCCCGCCGCCGTTTCCGCCGCCGCCGCCGGTGTTCTGGCCGAGCGTGGCCGAGCCGGTGCGATCGATGGAGAATCGGTTGCCCTCGAAATCGACGCCGGCATCGAGCCGTAAGAACGAGGCGAGCGGGAGTCGCGCCACCGCGCGTACGGTGTACTCCAGCGTCTCGGCATCGACCGAGGTGATCGAGTTGCCGCGCTGAAATTGAATTTGAAACGGCACGTCGTAGCCGACCGACGCGTTGATGGAGAACGTTGCGCGGCCAGCGAAGCGGTGCAACCAACTGATCACGCCGCGATGATAGTAGTTGTGGGTGTTGAACTGGGCCGACAGATTGGGATCGGGACGCTTGAGCTCGAGCGTCACCGCATCGTCGGAGCCGAACAGGAATAGATCGAGATCGTCGCGCGAGGTCGGGCGGTAGGAAACCCGCGCCTGATAGTCATAATAAATTGGCGAGAGCTGGAAATCGCTGGTGGTGAACAGCGGCAAGAACGCGTCGATCCAGCTTCGCCGCGCGCCGATGGCGAACGAAACTTTTTTGCCGATCGGCCCCTCCAGCTTGAACGAACCGTCGAGCAGATCGAGCTGTACGAAGCCGTGATAGCCGTCGGTGCGCGGTTTGAGCGTAGTGACGTCGACTACCCCACCGAGCCCGAGCCCGTGATCGACGCCGTAGCCGCCTGGAAGAAAGGTGAGCGACTGAACGAAGTCGGAGCCGATGGTCGAGCGCAATCCGCCGAAGTGGTAGAGCGTGGGAATGTAGACGCCGTCGACGTAGGTGCGCGTGTCTTGCGGCGCCGATCCCCACACCACCAAAAGTCCGCCGCCGAATGGCGAGCGCGCCACACCCGGAAGGTTCTGCACCGCCTTGAGCGTGTCGCCTTGCGTGCCGGGAATGTGCTTGATTTCATCGGTGGTGAGCGTCTGCTCCACCGTCTCGACCACCACGCGCTTGCCGCGCACCGTCGAGGAATAGCGATCACGTGAAGTAACGTAGTAGGTGACGCTGGTTTTGGTTCCCGCCTTCAAAACCACCTGCGTATCGACCACCTGAATGTCGCTTCCGCGGAGCTTGATCGTATGCTCGCCGAGCGGCAGCCCATCGAACGTGAAATGTCCCTGCGTGTCGGTGGTGGTGGTGCGCTCGTCGGAGGGCGTGATGACCACGGTTACGTGAACGCCGCCGAGCGGAATGCGCTCGCCTTTTTTGAACACGGTTCCCGCGAGCGGAGCCGTCGGTCCCTTCGGCGCGTTAGTCGACGGAGCAGTCGGCCCCACTTCGGGAACCGGCTCCGGTTTCGGTTTGAGCAAGAAGCTGTATCGATAGGTGATACGAACGGGAACGGGCTTGTGTTCGAACTCGCCCGGCTCGAACTCGAACTGTTTCGCGGCGGCGGCGGCGGCCCGATCGTATTCATCGCCAGCGGACTGCCCGACCGTGACTTGCGTGACCTTGCCTTTTTCGTCGATGTCGATGTTCAGAACGACGTCCACCTTCCCGCGCTCCGCGAGCGAAGCGGGTGGAACGGCCTCCACGAATCGGACGAGTTTGGGCGCTTTGGAGAGCGTTTTTGACCGCCCTTCCGCAGCTTCAGCAGGCGCGAAATCGGCACAAAACAGAAATAGGCCGGCCCAGACGGCTACGAGCAAAATGAAGTGGCACTGTCGGTTCATTAGTATTTACAGCTGGTTAACCTATGTCATTCCAACAATGCGCACAAGCATCAAATTGTTGGTGAACATGGCACCCGATTCGATTTAAGGTCCGACTGGTTGGAGACAGTACGCAATATCAGTCGGCCGAGCGATTGGCCGGCGCCAGGTCAGCCCATCGATCTTGGCGTGCATGACCTTCCGCACCGTTCTTCGGTGACGGAGTGGTGGTATTTGAACACCCACGTGGAGACCACCGACGGTCGCGCGCTCTCCCTCTTTGTCGCGTTTTTTCGTTTGATCGAGGGACGCAACGAAGCGACCGGTCAGCCGCGATTCGCGCACTCACTCACCTGGGCGCTATCGGACGCGCAGGGAAAAATCTATCACGCCGATTCTCGCGTCGACGGAAACGCACCGCGAATGGGACTCGAGCGCATCGAGCGCGGCGCCGGCTCGCGCGATCCGCGCCTCAACCGCGCCATGAGCGAAATTCTGAAGCGCGATCGCGTGCCCACTCCCGATCGGGTGTTCGAAGGACGCGTCTACGTCGACAGCGAGCGGCTCGATTTGCAGTACGGCGACGCGCGCTTTCAGAAGAATGACGACGGCACCTATCACCTCACGCTCGCCAATCCGCGCACCAAGATCGGCTGCGATCTGACCTTCAAGCCCGAGCGTCCGCCCATCCTTCACGGCGACGACGGCCGCGTGCGTGGACATGCCGGCGACGAGATGTTCTACTATTTCATCCCGCGAAACGCGGTGACCGGAACCGTCACACTCGACGGCAAGGCGCTGGCGTTGAAACATGGAGTGGGCTGGTACGATCACGAGTTCGGCGGCGCGATCCCTTCCACTGAATCCGAAGCAACGGCGCGGGCCAAAGCCGAAGCCATGCAGAAGGCGCCGGACCGCATCGACGTCGCCTGGAACTGGGTCGCACTTCAGCTCGAAGACGGCACCGACCTTTCGGCGTACACGCTGCAGCGCTGCGCCGACGGCAAGATCTTGGGACGTCACGCCATCGTCGTCGATTCCGAGGGGCGTTCGAAAAAGTACGAACAGTTCGAGCTGTCGCCGGCTGCGTGGTGGCGCTCGAAGCGCACCTATTATGATTATCCGACTCGCTGGACGCTCAAGATTCCCGACGCGCGCATCGAGCTCGAAGTGGCGGCGAGCTTTCCCGACCAAGAGCTGATCACGGTCATCTCCAAGCCCGCCTTTTGGGAAGGGCGCTGCGAAGTGACCGGCACCCGCGACGGTAACGCGGTGACCGGACTCGCCTACGTCGAGCGCAGCGGCTTTGAGCCGATCAAAGACCTCGATGAGTTTTTCGGCGCAGTGGGCGAAGAGGTTCGCGCCTCAGTGAAGAGCGTGCTTCCGCTCGAGCCGACCCGCAAAGAGGCACAAGACCTGATCGCCGCGCCCAAGCGCGAGCACTATTTGGACGGTGTCGACATCACGCAGCTTTCGAATTCGCTGATCGCGCCGATCCGCGCCATCGCCGATCGCGGTGGAAAAGCGTGGCGCTCCTACGCCGCGCTCGCCTGTTGCGACGTGGTGGGCGGAGATTCGCGCAAGTTCGTTCAGTGGCTGGCGATGCCGGAGCTCATGCATGTCGGCTCGCTGATCGTCGACGACGTGCAAGATCACTCGTCGGTGCGCCGCAAAGGGCCGACCTGCCACATGATCTATGGTGAGCCGCTCGCGATCAACGCCGGCACCGCCGCCTACTTCATCACGCAGCGATTGCTCACCACTGAAGACATGTCGCCGGAGCGCAAGCTCAGGCTCTACGATCTGTATTTCGAAGCGATGCGCGCGGGTCACGGCGGGCAGGCGCTCGATCTGTCGGGCCTCGGCGATCTGATGAAACAGGTGGCCGAATCAGGCGACGCCAAGCTCCTCGAAGATCGCGTGATCGCCACTCATCGGCTCAAGACCGGTGCGCCGGCCGGAGCTCTGGCGCGAATGGGCGCGGTCGCCGGTGGCGGAAGCGAAGATCAGATCGAAGGCGTCGGGCGTCTGTTCGAAGCGCTCGGCCTGGCGTTCCAACTGGTCGACGACGTGCTCAACCTGCGCGGCTTCAAGGGCGATCTCAAGCTGTCCGGCGAAGACATTGCCAACGGCACCGTCACCTTACCGGTCGCCAAAGCCATGGCTCGACTCGAGCTCTCCGATCGGCGTTGGATGGCTAAAACGTTGGCGTCGAAGCCGCAGGATGTGAAAGTGGTAGCGAGCGTTGTGGAGAAGCTCGAACGTTGCGGCGCGATCGAGGCGTGCGCCAAAGACGCCGAAGAGTTGATCGAAGACGCGTGGCGTAAGACCGAGCCGCTGCTCGAAGATTCGCTCACTAAAGTGATGCTGAGAGCATTCGGCTGGTACGTCCTCCAACGCCACTACTAGGCACGCGCTCGCCAGTTCCGCTAATCGCGACGTACGTCCTCGCTTGGGCGGTCACGTACTCAGAAGTACGCTCCCTTCCGCGCTGCGGGCGTGCGCCGCGCTGAGCGAAACTGGCTTCTCGCTCTCTGTTTTAGCTCGTTCCCGTCTTTTGATTTCATCGACTGAGATATAGTTCGCGCGATTGGAATCTTCTCGGAAAAGTTTTCGGACTTGGGTGCGCGATCGGTTTTCCATGCGTTCGACGCAGATCGCTTGTGTGATTTTGGCGGTTTTGTTGGTGGCTCCTTCTTTGACTACGGGGCTTTCGGCGGATGATCATATTCAGCAGATCTTGCTGGGGGGAGCGGCGCCTGCTTCGCGCACGCTCGATGGCCTCGAGCCGCGGCGGTTTGACCTTTTCAATTTTGCCGACGGAGACCCGGCGCGCAATCACAAGCTCATGGACGACGGCGTGTTTCCTTGGTGGGCCGATCCGCACGTTCGTCTGGCCTTCTTTCGTCCGATTTCGGCGGCCACGCATATTTTGGATCAGGCGCTGTTTGGTCGGTCGCCGATCGCGAAACATGCGGACAATCTTTTCTGGTTTGCTGTCGCGCTTTCGACGATGGCGCTCTTTTACCGGCGCTTTTTCGGTGCCGATAAAAAGGCGCTGGCCGGTTTCGCCATTTTTCTCTACGCGCTCGACGATGCGCACGGTCCCGCCGTCGGTTGGATCGCCAACCGCAACGCGATGGTGGCGCTCGCGCTCGCGATACCGGTCTTGATTCTTCACGATCGCTGGCGTCGCGACGGCACCAGGTGGGCGGCGTCGGCCTCGGCAATGCTATTTTTGCTGGCGCTTCTTGCCGGTGAATCGGCCATCGCCGTGCTCGGATATCTCGCGGCCTATGCGCTGGTTCTCGACCGCGCGTCGCTGCGCTGGCGCTGTTTCAGCCTGGTCCCTTATTTGGCAGTGGCGGCGTGTTGGCGCGTGGGCTATCGGCTGCTCGGGTACGGCGCCTCCGGGTCTGGTGTCTATCTCGATCCCGGCTCGGATCCGATGGGATTTCTTCACGTGCTGCCGCGGCGCTTCATCTGGCTTCTCGACGGGCAACTGGCCTTCCCCTGGTCCGATTTTGCCGACGGCTACCAGTTCGTGTCGCACCGACTATCGCTGACGATGTTTTCCATCGCCATCGTCACGCTCATCGTGCTGGCGGTCATCTTCGCGCCGGTGCTGCGCCGCGATCGGCTGGCGCGTTTTTTTGCGCTCGGAATGGTGCTTTCCGCGCTTCCTAGCTGCGCCACCTTCGCCGCCGATCGCCTGCTTTGGTTCGTTGGCATCGGCGCCATGGGACTCATCGCTCAGACGATCGCCTACGCGACCAAAGAGGGCAGGGCGCTGCGAATCGCCGCGGTGTTTCTCATCGCGATCCATGTGGTCCTCGCGCCGCCGCTGCTCGCGCTACGCTCGCGGTCGATGGACACCGTCGAGATCCCGCTCGGGCGCGCCAACAATTCTCTGCCCCAGAGCGCCGACATCGCCGACAAAACGATCGTGCTGGTGAATCCTCCGTCCGACCTCTTCGCCGGCTATTTGGCTTTCACGCGCGCGTCCGAAGGCGAGCCGCAGCCGCGGCGAATCCGCTGGCTCTCCACCGGCACCGACGGCGTCGAGATCGAACGAACCGGGCCGCGGACGCTGCGCATTCGTCCGCAGGACGGATATCTAAAAGCGCTCAGCGAAACCATGCTGCGCAGTCCTCGCCATCCGCTTTTGCTCGGTGAGAAAGTCGAGCTCACGGGCCTCACCATCACCATCACCGCGCTCACCCCCGACAGCCGTCCAGCCGAGGCGCAATTCGATTTCGACCGTCCGCTCGAAGATCCGTCCCTGTACTGGGCAAGATGGGATCGATTGCGCTATGTCCCTTTTGTGCTGCCGAAGGTGGGCGAACGCATCACCCTCGGACCGATCGACTTACTGGATGCGCTGTTCAATCCATCGCGCAGTTAGTGCACCGAATGGGCGGTGCGACCGCGCACTGGCGGGTCGACCGGCCAGCCCAGTTCGCCCCACTGGTGTAGCAACTTCCCGTGATGACTCTGGTCACCATCCCCGCAATCGACCGGAATTTTACAGTATTATCACCACGCGCCGCGGCACTGCGCTTGCGAGTATCATTAGATCGTGAATACAAAAATAGGGTTGAGCGCTTTGCTGTTGCTTGCCTGCGCTCCTCCGCTGGAGACGTCGTCAACCGGCTCGGTGCAGCAGGGAATCATTGGCGGCACAACCGATTCGGGCGATCCTTCAGTCGTCCTGGTGGTGGCCACCAAAGGCAAGAGCGAGCAGGCTTTCTGTACCGGCGAAGTGGTTTCGCCTCATGTCGTCCTGTCCGCCGCGCATTGCGTCGATCCCGACACGCTCGGCAGCACCGGATTCACCTTCCAGATTTTCTTGGGCAACAACATCAACGACTCGACTCAGCAACAGACCGCCTCGAACTTCGTGGACGTCTCCGAGACGCACTTCAACTCGCTCTTCGATCCCAGCCAGGTCGATTCGGGAAACGACATCTCGGTGCTGATCACCAAGACCGCGCTGCCAGTTCCGTCGCTGCCAATGAATCGCACGGCGCTCGATCCTTCGATGGTAGGCCAGAACCTTCGCCTGGTCGGCTACGGAATCAACTCCGGCACCGACTCTCAGGGAAGCACCGCCGGCACCAAACGTCAGACCTCGAGCCCGCTCAAAATGTATGACAGTTTGCTCATCAACTACGGCACCTCCACGCACAACACCTGCGAAGGTGACTCGGGCGGACCGGCCTTCTTGACCATCAATGGCACCGAGGTCATCGCCGGAATCACCTCGTTCGGCGATAAGACGTGCAAGCAATCGGGATACGACACGCGCATCGACGTGTTCGCCGCCTCGTTCGTAGATCCCTATATCGCCGCGAACGATCCGCAAGGAAACAGTGGAACAGGAAGTGGCACCGGGTCAGGCAGCGGCAACGGCGCCAACACCGGCGGCGCGATCACCGCACAAAATGGAACCTTCGGCGCGAGCTGCAAAGTACCGAGCGATTGCGATAGCGGACTCTGCTATTCCGGTGGCGGCGCCAGCTATTGCACCGCTGCCTGCGACTTGGCGCATCCATCCTGTCCTACCGATGGCACCTGCTACAGCGTGTCGGGTGGTAGCTACTGCACGCTGGCGGCCGGTGCGAGATCGCTGATGAACACTGACGCAGGCTGCTCGCTGGCCGCGACCCCGTCCCAAAATCAGAGCGGCGCGGTCTTGGTAGCCGGTCTCATGATGCTGGGACTGATGATTCGCTCTCGCCGACGATTGGCCAAGAGCCGGCCCCGATCTTAGTAGTACTAAAGACGCAGCTGCAGTCCGACATTGAAGAATCCGCCCGGATTTACCACCTGAGAAAATCCTGACGGGAATGCGCCGTCGATCGCCAGACCGCCGCGACCGAAGATCCACACTTTGGCTGCCACTCGCACCGCCATCCCCAAGGCCACCTCGGCCCGCAATCCGTGCGGCTCGACGCCGGTCAAGCACTGCGCACCGAGGCGAACCGTTCCCGAAAGCAGCTGCCATCCGATGGCGCCGTCGATGCGTAGTGCGATGCGATCGTGCGGCTGAACTTCACTGCCCACCGTGGCCATGAACGCGGCGCGCGTGAGCTGCTGCGGAATGGACGGGCCCGATGTCTGACATTGGGTGTTCCCACCCTCTCCGTATCCGACTTGGCCGGCCACGCCGACATCGAGATGGCGCAAGACGCGATAGCTGTAGCGCAGATCCGCGCCGCTGCTTAAGCCGGCGTCGCCGAGTGGAGCGCTGGTGAAAAGGTAGCCGGCGCTGATGGAGTGTCGCGGATTTTCCGAAGCGAGCGATTTGAACACGAACGGCTTTCCGTCTTCGACCGGAAGATCTCCCGAGGTGGCGACGAAGCCGTCGTAAAAACCGCGTCCGAACGGAATACGATAGAGGTCCTGCCGAAACGACTGATCGATCGCGCCGCGAGATGCGAGCGTGCGCGCGCGCCAGCGCAGTCCGGCCACGCTCAGTTGCCGAGGACCCTTCGATGGAATCAGCGCTTCGTCGGAGACGTCGTCCACGCCGGCATCGTCGATCAGCCTTCGCAAGTAGTAGCCGCGACGGCCGTCGAGCAGCAGATCGAACGACGCGCCGCCCTCTTTGTTGAAGTCGGCATAGCGAACGCCGCGCTCGTCTTCCAAATAGTAGCGTCCGGCCACCGCCTGCGAAAAGTGCAGAAAGCGCGAGATGCCCTCACGCGCGAGCGCGAGGTCGACGATTGGGTGGTGCAGATCGCTGGCCGGCGCGCGGGCAAAAACGTCGAGCCGCGCTTCGGGATTTCGGACGCGTGCGTTGGCCGCCGCCAAAAATGCGCGCAGCTCCGAATATTCGATGCGGCCGTCGCCGTTGACGTCGGCACTTCCGGACAGCGCGCTGCGCAGCTCGTGCGAGAGAATTCCGCCGCGATAGCGAGTCCACTCATGCGTCTCTTGATCGCCCGAGGTGGCGACGATCACGCCGACACGAGGATAGTTGACCAAATCTTCGGCGGCCAAGAACGCCTTCACGTTGTCGTCGGAATGGTCTTGCGCTTCCGGCACGCGGTCGTTGTGCCATTTCTTGCTGCCTCGCGAGCTGACCAGGAAGTAGCTCTTGCAGGCGTCGACGATCACGTGCAGGTAGCTCGCCTTCGAGGGCGCGATGACTTCGCGATAGAGATCGGCGCGCGTGAGTCGTCCGTCGTGAAGGTTGATGTAACCTTGACCCGACGCATCGATGTCGCCGTGGCCGGCGTAGGTGAAGAACAGCTCGGGGTCGTCGTGGTTGGCGCGATCGGCGGCCATGAGTCGGTTGTATTCGTCGAGCCGCGCCAGGATCGCACTGCGCTCGGGAATTTCCGCGATCTTCGCCGCACCGGGATGAAGCCCGGCAGTTTCGTCGTCGAGCACGGCGAACAGCGAGGCCCGCTCAGTGAAAAGCGAAAACATCTCCCAATTGCGCGCGCCGTCGTCATCGGCGTACTTGAGTGGAGCGATCGATGGATCGGTGCTGCGATTTTGGGCGATCACGATCGCGTAGATGCGCGTCTTGGCGAGCGCCGACGCGGGCGAAAGCGACAGGACCATCGCAAAAGCCAGCGCGGCCGCTGCAAACCGTCGGTTCACGGCGTGATCTCTATGACGAAGCTCTGCTGGGTGAGGTCTGCTCGCAACAGCGGGAGTCGCTCCGATTCTTTGACTGTGCGATTCTCTCGCTTGAGCGTCTCCATCGCCGTTTCGATCTCGCTCGATTGGACCGGACTGTCCGACCAGATGGAGAAGATACGCAGCGTGCCCGGTTCATGGTTCACCGAAAGCTGCACCGCGCCACCCACTGGCGTATCGCCGACGGTGGTCGCGACCGAAATGCTGGCGGTCTCCGGCGGAACCGGTGCGTACCACCTGGGCTCATGGTCCGCTTGCATTCCCACCAAGAAGAGATGCGAGAACTTGCCGCTGTTCGAGATCGAAAGCTTGAGTCGATCGCCGATGCCGCAGCTTCCGCTCGGCCCCAGCGACGCCACTCCCGACGCGTTCAAGCAGAATGCCCGCAAAGCCGAAGCGCGCACGTCAGCGCCGCCACGCGACTGAAATTCGCTCTGACTGGGCTGCCTCAACAAATAGGGCGCCGCGATCATCAGCGCCACCACTCCCACGGCGGCGGCAAATCGCGGCGGTGAAAACCAGGCGAAGATTCGCTGCGGCAGCGAGACCATTTTCTCCGCCGAGCTGGTGGCGCCGTCCAGCACCAGGGTCGCCACCTGCTCGACTTCGAACGCCGAAATCGTGAACGCCGCTTTCGGTCCACCGTGGAGCATTCGTTCGGCGAGAACCAATCGGTTGTAGAGCGATTGGCACGATGCGCAGCCCTTCACGTGCGTGAACACTTCGCGCCGTTTCCCGTCTGCAAGCTCGCCGGCCACCATCTGCTGCACCAGCGGCGCAAAAAGGTCTTGGTCAGACGCGCTCATTGAGTGCCCCCGTATTCGGACAGATAACCTTGCGCCTGCATGAACTCCAAAAAGCGATCACGCAGCTTCTTTTCGCGGGTGCGAACCTGCATGTGCGAGAGCGAAAGCTGCGCTGCCACCTCGAGCTGAGTGCGCTGCTCCTCGAAGCGCGCGCGAAAAAATGCTTGCTCGGGCGCCTCCAAATTTTTTAGAAAGCGGGAGTAGAGCCCTTCCAGCTCGCGTGACAGAAAATCGTTCTCCGCCGATCGTTCGGGGGCGTGCGCCACTCCGCCCAGCACTTTGGCTTCCGGCTGATCGCTCGAGAGCTCAGGCGACGCCTCGATAAACGGGCTCATCGCCACCTCTCGCGAGCGAACCTCATCGATGACGAAGTTGCGGGCGATGGCGAACAGATAGTTTCGGTAGGAGTTGATCCCGTCGTAACCGAGCCGGGCCGACTGTTTGAAGGCCCGAGAAAAAGTCTCTTGAAGGGCGTTGTCGAGGTCGAACGGCTGGCGATAGCCGGCGAACCGAAGGCTTCGGCCGCGGCTGGAGAAAACAAATCCGTGTTGCAAAAAACTAGCAACTTCGGATACATAGTGGCGATAGACCTCCTCTAGGGCCTGCCTTTCGCCAGCTCTAAATCGGTCAAGCAGCTCTCGCCGGTCNNCCATTGAGCCCAAAACTGTTATCGGCGCCCACCTTTTTAATTGGCGAACAGTGTCACCGACGAAGTGAGCGCACTCTACCGAGGGCGGCGGCGATCGGCTAGCGCTTTCGTTCGGGGGATTCTGTTTGTTCGCCCAGTACCCAACCGGCGACTCGGTCGAGCTCGGAGGCCGAAGGGGGCCCAAGTGCGGACGGTCCGCCATGAAGTAAACGTTCGAGCCGCACCACGCGGTTGTAGTAGTCGCGACAGGGCGAACATTCTTTGAGATGGTCGGGGAGATCTCCGACCGGTGGCGCGCGCGAGCCCTCGCTGAGGATGGCCTCGATCGCACGGGTGAAGCGATTTTCATAGGCATTGCACCGCATAGGGGGACCTAGTCTCCTCTACGGGACTCGCAGCGCGAATTGCTATTCGCGGTCTACTTTCCGCACAATGCTTTCCGCGAAAATGCTTGGGATGAAAAGAAGCGATCTACTGAAGGACGATCGTGCCGAGGTCGGTGTCGGTGCCTGCTTGAACATTGGCCGAGACCGTCTTGTAGGCGGGAGCGCCGCCTCCGCCGTGCCCGCCATGGCCGCCCATGCCACCGCCGCCCATGCCGCCGGAACCGAGCGACGCGATCACCACTTCGACCATCCCCACTGGAACGTTCTGGATGTCGAAGTGACCGCTCTTGTCGCATTGAGCTTCGATCTTGAGGCTGGGAATGACGACGATGCACTGAGTTGCCGGCTGACCCTTTTGAATATCGACATCGCCGGAAATTTCACCGTCGGTCGATGATGGGGTCGTACTGGACGGAGCGCCGTTGGCGCCCATCCCTGGCGTCGGCTTAGTGGAATTGGCAGACGTCGACGAGGAAGATCCGCTTGGGCTCGCTGCGGTCGAAGCGCCACCCGCTTGACTGTTCGTCGACGAAGAGGAGGGGGGCGATCCTCCCGGAATCGGTAGGCCGTCCGAACCGCATCCAAAAACTCCGACCATCGCGAGAAGGATCCAGCGATTGCGCATATCGTTCACCTCTACAGGGCGAACCATAGCAGGTTTCGCACTTCCCCGCATCTCGACTGACCGCGTCTAACGGAGTCGGTGACGTTCAATGAGGCGGTGAAAGTAGCGTCGATCGACACGGGCCAGTCGCGCCGCCGCCGCCACGTTTCCGCGCGTCTGCTCGAGCGCAGAAACCACGTAACGCCGCTCGAAGTCGGCGTTCCATGCCTCGCGTGCCTCGGGCAGCGATTTTGCCAGATCGGGCCCGCTGATCGGCTCAGTTGTCGAGGCTTGTAGCGGTGTGGGCGGCGCCAGATCGGGTCCCCCTGCCACAATCTCATTGAGGATGGTCTCATCTTCGTCGATGGCTCGATACGCAGCGGAAGTTAGGTTGCCCATGGTTTGTTTCCCCTTTTCGCAAGCCGGACTGAGCGATAAACAAGCCACTTACCCATCTTGCATCTCATCTTTAAATAGATAGTTATTTCAGTTAATTACGTTGCTGAAGAGGCTCCGCAGGTGGGCTTTTCTCCTCGCATGTAAACCAAAAGGTTCGGGTTGGCGCGCATCTCCTCAGTGAGGCCTATTAGTCTCGTCCACCCAGCGCCCGGATTGTTACGGAAGAATTTCGACCGAGATGCCGTTTTGCGAGAAAGCGCCTAGCTCGAGCAGGTCCACATTGCGGAGCGCCACGCAGCCGAGGGTCCAATTTTGAATCAGCACCGTGGCACCTTCATCCAAGTAGGCGCCGCCGCCGTGGATTCCGATGGCGCCGCCGAGCGCGGTTCGCCAATTGGGCAGACCTCCTCGGCGATCGGCGCTCTTGAGCGAATCCGCCGTCGCGCGGTCAATGAGCCCGGCGGAAAATCCGCGATCTGCGTCCGCTGCGGATGGGTAGGAGAGGCCAAAGAAGCGCAAGAATCGCGAATCGTGTATGTCGCGCACGTAATAGTGGCCCTCCGGCGTGCGGCCGTCGCCTTGTCGCTCTTTCTTGCGGAATGGATCGGCGCCCAGGTTGACGACATATCGCTTGACCACCTCGGAACCGATGCGGGCTTCGAGGGTGAACTGCGATTTCTTCACCACCAGTGTATGTTCGGCTCGGGCGAGAGCGGGCTGCGCTGCCAACAGTTTTCGGGTGCGCTCCGTCAGCGGATCGTGCGCAGAGTAGGGCGCGCTGTCGGTCGCCGGATCTTCGGGCTTGGTGACGCGATACAGCGTGGTGCCGAGCTGCTGCACCGAGAGAGCGAAAACCACGGCAGCGAGGGCCATAGAAGGATCCGACGTCTCATCTTGGACTTCGGTCTAGTATCGATCTCAGTTTCGAATGGAGCCGCCGCTCAAGCACTGTCCGCTGCAGCACTGCGCCGCGTTCACGCAGCTCGAGGCGGCGGCTTTACACGACGCGCACCATCCGTTTCGCGTGTCGCATCGACGAGCCGTCGCAACCGTCAGCGCCACACGCCTTTCCGCCGCAGCTCAGCACGCACTGTACGCAGCTATTGATCGAGCACATCTTTCCGGCGGCCGCACGCGGTCACCAGCGAAAATAGGAGAACGCACCACCATCGAATTCCCATACCGAGGAGAGACGGCGGGCGGAAAATGTTGCGCGCGAATGTTGCGTTTGAGCTACTTTTGGGCGGGTGCTGGTTTTGCGGCGGCCGGCGCGGCGGTGGGACCGCCGGTTACTGCCTGCGGTTGCGCCACGTTTGCCGCCTGCGCAGCCTTGAGCGCCGCGGTCGCTTTTTCTTGCTCCGCCTTCTTGACCGCTTCACGCGCTGTCGCGCTTTTTTGTGTCACGTCCTTGAGACCTTGAAGGCCGCGCTCGAAATCCGGACCGACCATCTTGTCCATGTCCATGAACAGCGACATCGCCTTGGCCATGAAGTTGTTCTCGCCGTCGAGCGACCAGGTGACCTGCGAGTTTGCGCCGGGCGTGCTGAAGCGAAAAGTCGTTTGGTTGGTGGCGGCAAACGGCTTGATGAATTCGAGCCGCATGACGATGCGTTCCGGCGTGCTCTCGAGAATGGTCATCTTGCCTTCGCCAACCTTGTCGTTTCCCACCCAAGAATATTCCGCGCCCACGCCCGCCGGCGCGCCCGAGAAGGTCTTTTTCATCGACGGGTCCATCTTTTCCCACGGAGACCACTCCGGCCAGCGATGAAAGTCGTTGACCGCATCGTGGGCAATGTCTCCCGCCACCACGATAGCGCTGCGCTCGAGATGGAACGTCGCCGGACGAGTCGCGGCCGCCGCTGCCAGAACGACGAGGATGACCAACAGACCGAAGAAGATTTTCTTTATCATGGCGGCCTTTTACCACAGCCTCGTGGAACGGTCACCGACTCTGTGGATCGCGAAGCGGTCCGCGTGGCGCTACAACTACCTCATGCGAATGAGCTGACGAACCCGCTCATCGCGCAGATACAGACCGGCCCAGGCGATCACCCCCAGGACCACTGGGATGATGAAGGGATCGCCCACGCGGACGTGCGTGACGGTGGCGCCGCCCAGATAGGCGGTCACCAGAATCGCGCCGAAGGTGGAGGTACCCGGAATGAGATAAAGGAGCGCGCATGAAATCTCCAGGATCCCGATCGGTGTGAGCAGGCCCTCGGAGAAACCAAATCTTCCGATGAACTGTTCGATCACCTTGGGATGGTGCGAAAGCTTCATGGCGCCGCTCATGCCGAGCGCGAGGATCGTCAAGCCGCTCAGGATTCGGCCGGTCCAGATGACCGACCGTTTTGAGAACTTGGGATTGTCCAAGACCGTGCTGACAGCTTCCATGGCTTTCTTCTCCTGCGGTTATTATTTTTTCGCTGGTTACTTCTAGTAACTGACACTAGAATAGGTACCAAGGGACAAGACTGCAAGGAGGCACATTTATGTTGCCGAGGAACACCAAGATTCGCCACGACGCTTGTCCGATTCGCGACGTGCTCGATCGCATTGGCGACAAGTGGAGCGTTTTGGTGGTCGGCCTGCTGCACGACGGACCGCTTCGTTTTGGTGAGCTGCGCAAGTCGATCGACGGAATCTCACAGCGCATGCTGACGCTCACCCTGCGCGGGCTGGAACGGGACGGGTTGGTGACGCGCACGGTGACGGCGTCGATCCCGCCGCGTGTCGACTACGAGCTCACCAAGCTGGGCCGCACGCTGCTCGAGCCGATCATGGCGCTGGCCGCCTGGGCGGACGTGCACCGCGGTGCGATTCAAGATGCGCGACGTCGCTACGATGCACTCTTGCTGCGCCGCGCCAAAGTGGCCTGAGCGCGTGTGGTTCTTTCGTAAAGACGAACACGGTGCTCGACTCACCTACATGGGCATCGCCGCCGCGGTGACTGCGATCTGTTGCGTCGCCATCGGTGCGGCAGGGCTGGCGACTCACCAAGTCGGTCGCAACCCGGCCCTGGGAATCGTGCTGTTCGGTGGTGTGGTGCTCGCGATCTGGGGACAGACCTTCGTCATCGCCTGTGATCGCGCGGCGCAAGCGATTCATCTCGAGCGTCGACTGCTCTTCGTCATCGTTTGGCGTCGCGAATCGATTCCGGTCGCCAAAGTGGCGGGCCTTTCCGTACGGGCGTTCGGTGCGTCCGAAGGAGCCCAACAGTTCGGTGTCGCGCTGAACACCAAGGACGACGAGGAGATTTTGCTGACGCCGTCTTTGTCTCGCGATCGACGTCGCTGCGATGAGATCGAGCGGCAGCTCATCGATTTTCTCGCCGGTCGATAGCCAAGATTGTTCATTTGCGAATACTGCGCGCGACTTGGCGACCACCGAACAGTCGCAGATATAGAGGGAAGCGCGCGGCCAGTGAAGGAGACATCGCAGCGCCAGTCATGAGGAGCAGTGGCGCCAATACGAATATCACGCCGAAGTAGGTAAGCTGCTGAAGCGCGTTGTATGGGTGACCTGCGGCGGGAATTTGCAGATGAAGGTAGACCCACGCCGCACGCATCGCATTGGGGAAGACAGTCCACGACGTGGGAACGAGGCGCCGCCATTCGCCGGTGCCGAAGAAGAGGAGTAGGTAAATAAGACCATTCGCGCTCCAAAAGACCGCGCAGAAGAAATGCCAGTGACGACCCATGCCGAGGTTGTGCTGACCGGGCAGCGCGATCCACGATGAAAAACGTTGCACAGATGTCGCCGATTCTGTGCCGCCGCGTGATAGAATTGGGCCATCAAGAGCGGAGTGTCGATCGGCATGCGAGAAGATATCCAGAGCCTGGTGAAACTTATTCGCGCGTCTATCGATGAAGCCCAACTGCGGTCTGGAATCGGTGAGCTTTCGCCTCAGCGAATGCGCAACGTGATCGCGTTCATGTGGGCTGCGCACGACGAATTGGAGTTGATTGCTGTCGAAGCGAATCGCAAACCGCCCAATACCGCGCCGGCTGCGCTCCAACCTAAACTAACTGCCTCCCAGCCTAAACCAGCTGCCTCGCCCCCTGAATCAAACGAAATAAGCCTATGCGCATAATCATTCGCCCTTACTTCGAGATCCTCTCAAAGGGCTTGGCATAGTCGATCTTCACTGTCCTTCAACGGCCAACGATTCGATCAGGAATCTCATGAGAGCGTTGGAAGGAACGGAGACTTGGACGCCCACTTCGCGTCCGCGCTTATGCGGCGACGAGCGCTTCGAGCGCGGCCGTATCTCCGCGTACCATCGCATCTTCGGCTTTCAGGTTCACCAAATCTCTGCCGATGGTTGCGATCGCCGCGATCGTTTGTCCATCGCGGTAGGCGACGATGCAGTTGCGGTCTTTTAGGCTCCCCTTGATCTCGATTCGGTCCCAGCGCTCGGCGTGTCCGACATAGTTGATCGTGACGTCATAGTGTTGGCTCCAGAAAAACGGGACATCTGTGAAACGTTCGCGATGGCCGAGAATATTTCGCGCCGCGGTCTGTCCCTGCCTTTGCGCGACCACCCAGTGTTCGACCCGCAAATCTTTTCTGCTGCGTGCGTCGGGCCACCTGGCGATGTCGCCGGCGGCGTAAACACCAGCGACCGCGATCGAGCTTGAGTCCTGCTGTGGGCTCGGTGACAGTGGTGTGAGGGATGCGCAGAACTTCGCCCTCGCCCTGGCATAAAAAATCTCAAAAGCTATCCCCCACTGCAGACCACTGCACACGAGGGTTTTCGCCGGTAGCCGAAGGCGTGATACCCTACACGGCGGAATGAGTTCTGCGCGACGCATTCGAGCAACCGTCGGGGGATGGGTCGTTTGCGTCTTCATCGCGATTACTCCGACCGCAAATGCCAAAGAAGGCGGACCTTCTGTGCAAGCGCTTGCGCTGCCGTCGCGCACTTTCGCCGGGAAGCAAGGTGCCATTGAAGTCGAAACTATCGCCGCGCGGCTGGTACAATTGTGGCATGGGCACCGGGCGCAATTGCCGACCCCGCTGCCGGATCTGTCGCAGCGGTTTCGACGCGCCCGCGCGCTGGCGCTCGAGTCCGAGCTCGATCAGGCGGCGAATACCTATGACGGAGCGCTCGAAGATGGCGCACGCGCTCTCGAACGGCTATCCGCTCCGGCTGAGTTTGTCGCCGCGCATGTCGCCCGCGCGCAGATTGCCATCGCTCGAGGCGAGCAAGAGCGAGCTCACGCCCTCCTCACCACCGTCGTCACATTTGATCCAACCTTTGCCCTCTTGCCCAATGAGGCCACACCGCAGCTGCGCACGCTC